>JBGPIK010000236.1:0-10434 GCA_041484845.1 Binatia bacterium
CAGGTACTCGGCCGATTTATGTTGGCTATGGCCGAAGCCTCTAAATTTTTACACACTGACAAGGAGTTCACGTACAAGGTCCTGACAAAGCAATTGCGCGTCAATGACCGAAATGTGCTTGACGCCGCGTATAATGCAGAGATCAAAGTGTTGGAGCAAAGGTTGGAGATTAAGCTGGAAGCACTTCAGGCGATCCTCGAGGAGGTCGCACAGATTGATCCGCGGGCGAAGAAAGTCAAGCCGCAAGACCTTATTGACACCCGCTATCTGGATGAGATGGATAAAAGCGGCTTTTTTGACCAGCTCTGGGGAGGAAAGAGGTAGCGAAAGAGAAGAAGCCCTCAGAAGGCGCGGTGCCGATGAAGAAACGGTGTGGGTGAAATGACTACAACGAAGATAAGAAGAGAACTGGTTCCGGGTCTACTTTCGCATTTCCAAACTCAAGTGGTCTACTTTTGAATACGCTAGCGTCAAAACCCTGAAGATCGCCAAATTCAACTAGCGTGCGGCGAGCTTGCGGTGATTTCTCAACCCAATCCAAAAACAAATGATTCTGGAACGCTATAACGCGTAAGAGCTGGTCATTTGTGCTGCAACATTCGATGTCTGCCGAAGTGACCGCAGCAGCGCGTTGACAGTATGCATTCTGCGTGGCAAAGGCTTGACGGTAACAGACACGGCCATGCGCCGTCTGGGTGTCATTCGTCAGAAGATCGCGACCAAAGGAGAATTGAAGATGCTAACTCTTAGGAAGCATTATTCTACTCCGCTGATCTCTCTCGTCATAGGGATGATGGCGGCCATGTTCGTTTTGCCTTTGCCCGCGAGCGCGGCATCCGTCGAGGACATTGCGATGATGAAGTCGGCGGAGCGCCAGAAGATACTCGTCGAGGGAGCGAAAAAAGAGGGCAGGATGATGTGGTACACCACGCTCATCGTCGATCAGGTGGTGCGGCCGGTCAAAGAGGCCTTTGAGAAAGAATATCCTTTCATCCAACTTGAGTTTTACCGTGGCAACGCCGAGAACGTGATCCGAAAAGTCCTCGCGGAGTACCAGGCCAAGAGATATGATGTTGATATCGTGGACGGGTCGCTCCCGCCGGTAATGGGCAAACGGGCCGGCTTTATGCAGCGTTTCTACTCCCCCTATCTTGCCGAGTATCCCGCTGAGCTGAAAGATCCTCAAGGCTTCTGGACTAGCACGAATCTGTACTTCCTAACCCTCGGCTACAACAGCCGGATGGTCAAGCCGAACGAGGTTCCAAAGACCTACGAGGACCTCCTGAATCCGCGCTGGAAAGGACAGATGATGTGGTCGACGAGCCGCGGGTCCGGCGCGCCGCTGTTCATCGGCAACGTTCTACTCACGATGGGACAGGAAGCAGGCAAGGCTTATCTCCAAAAGTTGAAAGCTCAAAATATCGCCAAAACCACTGCCAGCGCCAGACAAATTCTGGACCTGGTCATCGCCGGGGAGTATCCGATTGCGCTTCAAATATTCAATCATCATGCTTACATCAGCAAAAGGGCGGGAGCGCCGGCGGATTGGTATCCTATCGAGCCAGTCACTGCTACGATACATACGATCGGATTAACGAAGAATGCCGCCCATCCCTACACCACGATGCTGTTCCTGGACTTCGTATTATCGGAGAAAGGCCAAAAGGTTTATCAACAAGCCAGCTATTTGCCGGCACATCCGAAAGTTCCCGCAAAACACGCCGACCTGAAACCGGGCTGGGGACGATTCAAGAAAGCGCTCTTTATGAACGCGGATATACTACTCGACAAGGGCAACGAATGGACCGACTATTTTCAGAATCAATTTCTTGAGTAATGACGATGAGCCTCTGTGGCCCAACAACAGCCATCCTAGCGCTTAATGATAGGAATTTGCTTTACGGGGGTCGCCACTGAGCACTCAAATTAGCCCGACGACCCGGTGTGGGATTATAGGGTCGCACTTTTACTTTTGATTTCAGTGCGAATCCATCGCATTGTCTTGATCCCGGCACAATCAATTCGACGGATGGAACAAATGATAGGAAATTGCTTTTCAGTTGCCGGCACGAAAGGCATAAACATTACTCCGGGACCAGAGCCAACCCACGTGCGAGGAGGCTATGCTTGACCATGATTTTTCAACCACTGTACGTGAATTGTCCAAGTATCGACAATCAATTGCCATTCCAGGATTGAACTGTTCGACGCAACAGACAAGTCTCACAGTATTTAGTCGTCGGACATACGATTCGCTCTCAGCTTGCTGAAAAAAAGCGGCCCGATATGGAACGCGAGATGATATGAGATGGATTTTGCTTGAACCTGCAACTCGGGTTTATGAACAAGAGCGGAACCCAAAAATCCGGGACTTCGCGATTTAACTGAATCAGAAATTACCCAGGCTTACTTCTTGCCGGCTTTCTTCGCAGCCCAGTAAGCCTTCAATTTGGCCGACAACTTCGCTTTGGCTGCCGGACTCATGGTATTCTTCTTGGCCGTCGCGGCGGGATTGACTGAAAGTGCCGCTGATTTAGCTCGTCGAAGGTTCGCCCACCTTGCTTTTTGAGCAGCCGCAATCTTTCTTTTCACCGAAGCGCGCATGGCCCCGTTTCTCTTTGGCGCAGCTCCCGATGTAGCTGGCGTACTCAGGATAGTGCGGAGTTCTTTGTTGAGAGCCTCGATTTGTTCTTTAATCGCGGCAGCCCGTTTGAGTTGGGTAATTGTCAGGTCGAGTAAATTCATGGGTTCGTTGATTATATTCAAAGCCGGTGAAAGTCAAGCGCGAGCTAGATGTTACTCTCCTCGATGGTAAGACCTGACAAGTAAAAGGGTTTCGAACCCTTCATTTATGCAATTGTGAGTAATAGGATCAAGGTGTCCAATGACTATCTTGAAGCTCTTTTGCTGCCTTCTTAACAAACGAAAAATCGAACGTTTCCTCTATTCCTAGAAGCTTGTCTTCCTTGAGCATCGTCTGGGCTCGCTTTAGCTCAGCCTGGAGGACTTCCGGTGAAGGAACGGCATTTTCGGTTCGAAGAGGACTCTCATAATCGTATACACGCTCGGCAAAAGATAAACTGTCAAGCTTCATCGCTTCTTTCATGAACTGAACAGACTCAGTCCGTTTCTTGCCATAGAATATTGTTCCTTTAAGGGTCGCGCGAACAAATCGATAGATAAGATCCTCTCTCTTCTCGATGTCGCCTTGTCTTACCGTTATCCCTCCTTGCATCGACGTAACCCATTTTCCAAGGGAGCCTAAAGAGCGGAATCCTTGTTCAAGCGCTCGAAAATTCCAAGGAGGGCTCAGGATTGTTGCAGAGACCTGACCGCTCAGAAGCGCAGCAAAGCGAGTGCTGCTTACCCCCGAACTAATAACCTGAACATCCTTCGGTGCAATGAGCCCATTCGCCTTCAGGGCCTCCAGTGGAAACAACTCACCGATCGAACCTCTTGATCCAACACTGACAAGCTTTCCTCTTAAATCTGCGAATGAATTAATATCTTTTCCAACAATGAACTCCATCGTTGGCTTATCCGCAAAGGCCATAAGGCCCTTCAGCTTAGACCCGCTATAGACCGCCGCCAGAACCAATGTCATCGAACCACAGGCGTAGATATCAACCGACTGCGCAATCAGTGCTTTAACGGCAATCGAGCAGTTCATATATACGAGATCCGTTTCGATTCCTTCTTTCCGGTAATATCCCCATTTATTAGCGATTAAAAAGGGCATAGTAGACGTGCTGACAGTTGGAACAGCAGCGACTATTTTCGCTGTCTCGGCCCTGGCGGGTGCAAATAACTGGGCCAAAATCAACACAACCGCAAATGCCCCGACGGTACCACGCCTGGAGATCGCAATAACTTTGACCGAGATCATGCAAGCCCCCCTTTTCATGAGTTAGCGGGATGTCTCGGCGTGCTCGGACTGGTCCCCTGGCAATAAGTCGGAAACAACCAGCGGGCAACTCAGGCGCTGACCCAGAAGATCAAGGGCTCGAGCGAGAGCATCCCTCCGCCACAACACCTCTTGCTCCTCTTGGAGGTCAGGGGCTCCTAGCGGGTAATGGTACTTGCTCACTCTCAAAATACGGCTTACCCCAATCGATTCAGCGACGGTGTAAAGACAAGTAACAAGGGTTACGGGAATTCCTAGTTTCTCGATTTGTTTTGCGATCGTAGCGCCGCTACGAGTTCCCGTGCCTCAGGTCGCTGTTAGAATCACCCCGTGGGTATTTTGTTTAGTCAAATCCTGAGCTATTTCCCGACCAATCCGTTCCATTGCTCGAACGGACCCCCCGGTCCCGGTAGTGACGTAATACCGGTCAAGAAGCTTCCCATAGGTCCCTTCCCGTTCTAGGCTACGCATCGCATCGACCGGAACCACCCGGTTCGGGTTCTTGTTAACCCAAAAAGTGTTGTAACCTGAATGGATTGCTTCGTACTCCACTGGTGGAAGCGTTGAATAGCCGGCAATGGAGTACGATGCCCAGCGGGTCGCTCGCTGGCTCTCGATGCGATCTGGATTTCCTCGTGGGACCATGCCTGATTCCGTCACAAGCGCGATTGTGGCCTCTGAAAGTTGAAGAGGTAGATTGGCTAAAGTCTTTGGCTCTGGTCGAGGAGGCGGCAGAATTTCGGACTGGACCTGCGTTCCGGACAACCGCTGGGCGAGCATGTCCACCGCTCGATGGGCGGCGGTTTGACCCGTGCGGACATTGCGGCGAACGCCTCTCGGAAAATACCCGTCGACCATTGCTGGTCCGAGTTCTTCTTTCCCAGAGAGTTTCAAGAGCAAGTTAGAAATCTGCCTCAAGGCGTTTTCCATATCTGTGGCTGTTTCTTTGGTTTCCACAACATAAACTTTCTTGCTGCATGCGTCTCGTCCGGGGTTTTCACGATAGCTACCCGTGATCGCCGGCAGGGAAAGAAGCTCGGTTACCTCGCTGCAAACCCGCGCACAGGCCATCCCATATCGTCCGGCATTAAAACTAGGACCCGCGACAAGGACGTTTGCACCCACCGACTCGCAGAGATCCTTCACTTGTTTGGTAACTTCCTCTGGATTCTCGATAAAGTAGGTATCCCCACAGATAACGGTTCTAACGATCTGGTAGGCTTCGGGCGCAAACATTTGTAGCCTGCGACTCGCGCCCACTGGGCCTTCTACGATTTCACATGGGGAGGAACTGAATTCCTCGCCCCCCTTGCCACCAAAAAACTGGTTCAAATAATGGACTACCTTTAGTGGAGCCATTTCGATCCTCTTTCGATGTAATCAGAAATCAGCCGCTTTCCAGTCCCTCAGTCCCATAGCCCAATGGGACGCGAAAAGATTATGAATCCCCACCTTGTGCATCTCAGATGGGTCAAATTGGTTCACGAGGTTTACCGTAACTGTATTGCCACCGACTACTCTCTCCACTGGGGGCAAAACCACTTCCAAATCCACTATGCCCGTGCTCACGAGATGGGTCACCTCGGGCAGATGGTAGACCAGCGGAGGTTCGTCACCCGCAAGACCACAGCTTTCGTGCACGACAACCACAGGTTTTAGTCCTTGCTCTATGCACGCCTTAGCGGTGTGCATTAAATCGATCGTAGAATTTCCAGTCCCCTCCCAAGACAAAAGAACACCCTTCGCTCCGAGCATCTTAGCCGTTTTGGCCGCGTATTCGCCGCATCCTTGCTTCTCGTCATGGCTATCTTGATAGCCTCGAGTTATCACAACACCGAGAAAATTTATTTCTTTTCCGTGGCGATGCATCAATTCATTCACAAACGGATTATTACAGAGAAGCGCCGTAGGGCGTTTCCGCTCGCTCTTATAGTTGCCACTTACCATGGCTCCGTCGATTAATTCATTTGGGTGAAGAACCGTGGGCCATAGATGACGCACTTCACGCCCGTAGAGAAAAGCTCGGACGTACATTCCCTGATCCTGGGTCTGGTCGATGTACACCACCTTGGGAAGAGAGCGGTCACAGTCGTTTAATTGCCAATAGCTAACGACATCGGGGTTATCACCGCTCTGCAGTGCCAATTCACCAAGTCGTCGCGCAAGTCGTAGGAGATAAACTCTCAAATCGGAGTCAAACTCTTTATCGGAACTATCTGCGGTTTGTTCTGCCTGTATTACCAGATTGATCGTATCTGATCCGTAACAGAACTCTGCCCCTGGCCCTGACATCTCTAGGATACTATCGCGTGGTGACTCAATTCCCGAGTATGGCCCTTGGAACCGGGCACAACTAATCACGTGAAACTGCGTTAGCCGGTGGGTTGTGCCAAATCCAACTTGTAAGGGAGAGGACAGAATGCCCGGGAAGACCGAACGTTCTTGAGGACTGCTTTTTATAATTGGTTGGACCGCGTCCAAGGGGTGTACAATCCTGCAGGACTCCCCTGGATAAACAACTTCCGCTCTAATAGAAGCGATTGTTTTCAGGACTTTTCTCATGTCCTCGAGTTCTTGCCGATCGACGGTGAGAATTCCCTTACGATATCGGCTGGGACCGTTAACAAGACGACACTCCCTGACAGTATGATCTAGAATTTCTAGCTTCATCGGGTTAATGATTAATTTTTACAGGCAAAACAGGTGTGCGCCGAGTCTCAGTGATAGGAGTTTGTTTTTGAGCTACAGCCAGCCAGAACTTAGGACTGCCCCGACAGCCAGGGGCCTACCGGCGTTCAAGAGCCCAAAAAGCCCATCGGATAAGGCAGGCTCGCCCCGCATCCCCAATTTGGCCGGGACGCTACGCAAAATCGGCGAGGTTGTCAAGTTTTTAATTTCTGTTCTTAATTCCTGAAAAAAGGTTCGCGTCCTGCTTTGTCTGCCGTTCCGCTACGACGAGCACCCGGTGACGGAAGGTCACCCGCTAATCATCTCGAACCGTCATTTCCCCGATTATTTCTCGGCGACGCCGGACGAGAGAACCGCGCTCTGGGCTATGGTGGATGAGGCGAAGAAGTTATTGGACGGCCGCTTCAACCCCGACGGTTACAACGTGGGCGTCAACGTGGGTCCCCCCCGCCGGAAAGACGGTCATGCATTGCCACATTCATCTGATTCCTCGGAGATCCGGGGGACACTGTCAATCCGCGCGGCGGCATGCGCGGCGTGATCGCGGGCAAGGCCGATTATTCGAGAGGCGGATAAGAAAACGGATTAAAATGCAACTTCCCGAAATGTCTGCTGTCATTTCTGAGTCGTCTACAGCTTCATTCATCTATGTTTCCTAAGATAGTCAATTCGTCAAAGTCTGACCTGCCTGCTAATGGGTGACCCCTTTGGCAGCGCAGCGGCCGAACTATGATCATGTGCGCGAAGGCTGAGCGGGGCTCATTCACCACAGCGACCAGGGAATCTTTTCTGGTAGCACTCTGTATCGCCAGCTGCTCTCCCGCTACGGCATGATCCAAAGCGTGATTCGCAAAGGCAACTGCTACGACAATGCGGTGGCAGGGAGTTTCTTCAGTTCGTTAAAAAACGAGATCGTTCACCATCATGATTACTATATGCGGGAGCAGGCGAGAGTGGAGATCTTTGACTATATCGAGTTATTTTACAATCGCCGACGCATTCATCAGTCGCTCGGTTACCACACGCCTATGGCATACGACTCAATGCAATGTGTTGCTTAATTAAGCGTCCGTGAAACCAGGGGCACCTCAGCCTGACCCCAAGCTCTGGGAACTTACCCGTTTTTTAGCAGCCTCATCAGAACCGTGCCGCTTTATGCGGTTCGCCAATTCGGCGGGCGAAGACATGGCCAAGGAGAGCGGCACCATTAAAGCGCCTACAACAATGAGTCCCCATATAGCGGCGGAATAGTTGCCGTTCAGGTCGAATATCATGCCCATGGCTAAAGGCCCTACGACTCCCGCCGCTATGGACCCGCCCTGCAGCAGACCCAAAATTCCTCCGATGGCTCGGGTGCCGAACATAATGGCTCCGACAGCGCCGCGCATAGGAACAAGACACCCGAGGCTGATGCCGAACATCAACGAGAACGGCAACGTAGCCCAGAGCGATTTGACGGTCGCCACCTGAAGGTATAGCAGCGAAAAGCCCATCATTGCGGCGACGACCGCCAAAACGTACCGATAATCGATTCTGTCGAGCAGATAACCACCGCCGATGCGCCCAATCCCGCTCATGATGTAGACCATCGCCATGACCACCGCCGCCCAAGCCGCGGTAAGTCCGACGTCTTGCTCGAAGTAAGGAATCATGTGTACCTGGATCGCCGAGTTGATGGTAAACGTTCCAGACAAATAGCTCGCGAAGAGCCAGAAATCCTTGGTGCGGAGCACCGCGCGGAGCGTTAGCCCGGCATCCGCTCGCCGCGGCGCTGCGTCTGCGGAACGTTCGATCGCGGTGCTTTCCTGCGGCGGATCGCCATCGGGACGCAAACCGTACGGCTCCGGCCGATCGCGGACCAGCATGCTGAGCAGCGTAATCCCGATCAAAACGATGGCACCGTAGGCGAAGAGGACGACGCGCCAGCCGTACGCCTCCTCGATCTGAGTGTTCAGGATGACCAGCGGCGTCCCGAAGATAGGACCCATGACGGCAAGGCCGATGGCAAGGCCGCGGTTACGACGAAACCATCGCGAGATGATCACGGGCCAGGTGACCGCGTGACTCACGCCAGATGCGCCGAGACAAATGATGACGAAGAAAAGAAAAAAACTGACGATGCCAGCAGTGAAGCCGAGGCCGATGAAGCCCGCACCGGAGATAACGGCGCTCCAGAAAATTAATTTTCGCGCGCTGAAGCGGTCCAATAGAAACCCGACAGTGGGACTGACGATGGAGGATTGCAACTGACGCAGCGACATAGCGGCTGAAATCACCCATCGGTCCCAGCCGAAGGTGCGTTCTATCGGGATGATGAGAACCCCGAAGCCCTGGAAAAAGGCCGCGGAGAAGATCGTGTTCGCCACGACACTCGCAGCGACCAGGTACCAGCCGAAAAAAATCCGGCGCCTCCCTGATTTGTCAGTCGCATGGAGACCGATCACTCCGGGCTCCCTAGGCGGGTATGGCGGTGGAGCTCAGTGCTCGTCATCTCGGCTTCGTTGAGCGCAGGGAACGAGCTTTCGGCAGAACACTTTGAACGAGACGTCCTTCGACACGGCGCCTTCGCCGGCTAATCGGGAAACTAAGAGTCCCAAGTAGCCGAAGACGTAACGCCAGGAGCGCTTGCAAAACTGGAACGATTGGAACGGTTCCCTTCTGACTACGACTCGGAATTTTAGAAAATATGGTTGTTGTGTCACTTTAGAGAGCATGGGTACCGACTGCAAGAGATCGCGGCGCACTTGGGAGTCCATTACGCGACGGTTAGCCGGAAACTCAAGAAAATAGAGCGACGCATCTATTGATGCTGGATTGCAAGACCCCGCAGCTCTCGCCCCGAATTGGTCACCGAGGCGCTTAAGGGTGAGCGGGTAGCGAGGCACTTAGGGACCTGGTTGACTGATTTAATACACTCAACTACAGACAGAGCGGTCAGGGGAAATTCTGATGCGACGACTGTTTGTTGGGTGTTGTCTTGTGACGCTGCTCGCAGGGTGCGGTGACAAGGCGAAGTAACGGCCCTCGTCCCATCAGGAGCCCAATAGTCTGCGCGCCGCGGCGGCGCCCAGCTCCCTGAGCTTGTAGAATTTTTCTTCGGAGTCATTTTCGAGCCGGTGAAACTGCTCGACGGTGAGCGAGTCCTTCGACGCGATCACGCCGAACTCTTTGAGCCATTTCGTGTCGACGTCGAGACGCCGGCTGCCGACGCCCATGCTCCGGCTGAAAATCTCTTGGCCGTCCCGTCCTAATAGCCAGTTGGCGAACACCTTGGCCGCGTTGGGATGAGGCGGGTTTTTGATGACCATCAAGTGGCCGTAACCGCCGGTAGTGTAGAGGCCCTCCTTCGGATAGGGGAGCGGCACGACCGGCAAGCCGGCCTTGATAAACGGCAGCAGCTCGGAATAGCCAATACCCAAGGTAACCGCGACTTTGCCGCTGCTTAGACTCTCGCCCAGCAAGCGGAGGTCCCGCGTGACAAAAAGCTTCTGCGCAACCAAGTTCTTCAGGTACTCCTCGCTTTTGACCGAAAGCATATGCGACCACATCGAATTGCCCGACCCCGGCGCGCGCGGATCGCTGATGCCGATCTTGCCCTGCAACTTGGGGTTCAAGAGATCGTCGAAGGATTGAAACTCCGCCGGCTTGTACTCTTTGGGATTGCACCACAGGCTCACGGTCTGATAGGCGGCGAATGCATAGATAAAGCGCTTGGCGTTATCCACCCAGATATGGCCGCCCCACCACTGCTTGGGATCTTTGACTTCGGGCAGAATGAAAAACGGCTCCACCGGCGCGAGCACGTTTTCCGGCAACAGCCCGGTGATCGCCGATTCCGTGCC
>JBGPIK010000237.1:0-10428 GCA_041484845.1 Binatia bacterium
GTCATGGCTACCTCGCAAATAGACCGGAACGACCGAAGTTTTTCCGGGCAGATATTGGCGTTGTCGCGACTACGGAGTCAGTCAAAGACTCCCGGATTGCCCTCGCTAAATTCGCCCGCCGGGTCAATTGTTCCGTACTTTGCCTGGCCTGCGATGTTGGCAAATCTGTTATCGCCCGATGACAGATGCAACCGTGTTCCCTCCCCCTATAAAGCTTGGGCGGCACGCTCTCCTAGCGCGGCGCTACCTGGGCACTTCGAGGAGATCGCGTTGACGCAAACTCTTCGGTTGCGAACGCAACGGGATCGTCACCCTGAACACTCCAAGCCATTGTGAAAGCGTGCTCGATAAGTTAACTTCAGCCACGGCGGATTGGCCTGCAAGACCGTGGCGGCCGGGCCGCCGATGCGCAATTTTTTGCACGGCAAAACCGGGGGACAGTGAGTGGGCGACACCGGTAAAGAATAAAACACCCAATGGCCTTCTCCTGACTTATACGGATAATGTTTAGGTCCGAACTCTCGTGGAGCGCCTGTCACCGACCTATGGCTATTTCGCCCTTTTTCCAGCATAGTTTTCTTGACAAGAGCCCGGCCAAAGAATATTTAACGTGGGCAAGAATGAACCTGCGCAAGCCGTTCGATGCCACTTCCGTGTGGCGTAACATTTACCTGGACAATCGCACCAGGATTCGAGCCGTGTCGTCGCTGATCGGCGGCTTTGTTTTGTGGGAAATCGTTTCACGGTGTATTCTCACCAATCGCCTGATCATCGTTCCCTTTTCGACGGTCATGGTCACGCTGTGGGATTTAGCCCGCAGCGGAGAGCTATGGAAGCATGTTTCTGCCAGTCTTACCGAATTCGTCCTGGGCTTTTCGTTGGCGATGATCGCGGGAATTTTTTTAGGTTTTCTTACCGGGACGAGCGTGCGTGCCCGTGAGTATCTCGAACCTTTGGTTTCAGCTTTGTATGCCTCCCCGTTAGTCGCTTTAATTCCTTTCTACATAGTCGTCTTCGGCATCCAGCTCGCGTCGAAAGTTGCCCTGGTTTTTACCATCGCCGTTTTTCCGATCATCATTAATACCCAGGCAGGCATCCTCTCGGTCGAACGGAACCTGGTTGAAGTCGCCTCGTCGTTTCGTGCCAGCCGTCTGCAAATTTTCTTTAAGGTACAAATCCCCGCGGCCATCCCATTTGTCATCAGCGGACTCCGGCTGGGCGTGGGCCGGGCGCTGACCGGTGTCGTTGTGGCGGAATTCTTTTTCGCCACGGCCGGAGTCGGTTTCATGATTTCCATTGCTTCACAAAATTTCGATACGGCAAGAGTGCTCTTGGGCGTTTTTATTTTTTCATTGGCCGGGGTCGTGGCCATCGGATTGCTGCAGCGAATTGAAAAGCGCATGGCGCCGTGGCGTCCGACCTAAACGGTAAACAGCAAAAAGGAGCAGATCCTATGAAGATAAGGAATATGGTGATTCTTTCTTTCGCGTTGTTTTTGTCCCTGTTCGCGCTAGCGCCGCGGCAGTCAACGGCCCAGGAGCTCAAGAAAATCCAACACGGCTACGTCGCCGAGCCCGGCTATTATTGGGATGTTTTTGAAGCGCAAGCGCTCGGTTTTTTCAAACAAGAAGGACTCGATGTCGAATCGACGCGATTCGACGTTACTTCTCAAGCCGTTACGGCCGTGGTCACCGCGGCGAGCCAAATCGCTAGTGTGACTCCCGACGTCGCTATGTTGGCGACCATCAAAGGCCAGGGAGATGTCGTTATCGTGAGTAATGAGGTCCGGCTCCCGACGTGGGATTTGATAGTCCAGCCCGAGATTAAGACCTACGCGGATTTGAAAGGCAAAATTCTCGGCGTATCGCAGCTGCAATCGGCAAGCACGTTGAATCTGCGACAGCTCATGCGCAAGCATGGGTTGAAGAACAACGAGTACACCGTCCTGCAAGTCGGCGGCTCGGGCAAGCGCTACGCCGCGATCCAGTCAAAGCAGATTGCGGGTTCTCTCATAACCGAGCCGGTCAACTTCGAAGCCATGGACGCCGGCTTTCGCAAATTGGGCGGCGTCTATGATGTCTCCGTGGTTCCAAGCGTAGTCTTGGCGGTAACCCGCAGTTGGGCCAGCGCCAACGAGAAGCTTCTGGTCGGTTTCTTACGCGCCGTTTATAAGGCGCAGGACTGGCTGAATAACCCCAAGAATAAAAAAGAGGCCGTGGATCTCATGGTCGACTTGAGCAAAGCTCATCGTTCTTCCGTCGAGCGCACTTATGACAAATTCACCTCCGAGCTGAAGGTCTATAACCGTGGCGCTATTACCGTGGACGTGATCAAGCAAACGCTTCAAGATATGGCCGAGATCGAGGCTATTGCCAAGCCGATCCCTGACGCAAATAAGTTATTGGATTTGACGTATCGGCAGAAAGCACTGGCCAAGTAGTCCCGGCAACGATTTTAGGATTTGCTGGTTCGCACCGCATGGCTCGTGAACCCATCCGCCCGCCCGGAGTTGCCTCTGTGCGCAATGCCTCTGCCGCACCGGCCGGTGGCCGATATCGCGCGCGCGTTCGCGGCACTCTCACCTTCTTCTGGCTCGCTATTGCGTGGGAACTCGTTGCCCGCTACGTTGTGCGCGACGAAAGAATGCTCGCGCCCTTCAGCCACGTCGTCGGCGCGCTGATCAAACTTTTTGTCAGCGGCGAAATCTGGAAGCACCTGTCCGTCAGCGGCTATGAATTTGCGCTCGGGTTTATCCTGGCTTCGCTTGCCGGAATCGCCGTGGGATTGTTGATGGGGACCGTAAGGCTCGCGCGCGAATATCTGGATCCCTGGATATCCGGCCTTTATGCTGCGCCGCTCGTCGCTCTGGCGCCGTTTTACATCATGTTCTTCGGTGTGGGCATTTCAGCTAAAGTTGCCTTGGTTTTCAGCGTCGTCTTTTTCCCGGTCGTGGTGAACACGTTTACCGGGATCTGTTCCGTTGAACCGGGCATGATCGAAGTGGCGCGCTCTTTTAACGCCTCGCGCGCGCAGGTTTTATTCAAGGTGCTTATTCCGTTTTCGCTTTGTTACATCGTCACCGGGCTTCGCTTGGGCGTGGGACGTGGTCTGACCGGGGTTGTGGTCGGAGAGTTTTTCTTTGCCAATGCCGGCCTCGGTTTTTTGGTTGCGCTGGCGGGACAGACCTTTAATACTCCCCTGCTATTCGCAGGTGTGCTCATTTTCGCCGTTGCCGGGATAGCGCTTATCGGCGGATTGAAGCGGCTGGAACAAAAATTAGCTCCGTGGCGAACCGCTGGCGAATCATAAAGTTGGGCGCAGGCTTGTCGACTTCACCGCAGGCTCGCCCGGGTCGCTATTCTGAGAGCGCTACGGATTCGAATATGTCCGATTCGATAAGGTTCCAAATCGCGCCGACATATTCCAAAAATTTCGGACTGCGTTTCACGCTGAGGCGCCGCGGTCGCGGGATCTCGACTCGAATTTCCACTTTAATCTTGGATGGCCGGGCTGAAAAGACAACCACCCGGTCGGCAAGATAAATCGCTTCATCGATCTGGTGCGTGATAAACAGCACCGTCTTTCTGCTGCTTGACCAGACGTTCAGCAGCTCTTGCTGCATCACTTCACGGGTTTGCGCATCAAGCGAAGCAAACGGTTCGTCCATTAAGATAATCTCGGGGTCAACCGCGAGCGCGCGCGCGAGATTTACACGCTGTCTCATGCCGCCGGATAACTCATGGGGATAGTGAGACTCGAACCGGGAAAGCCCTACCCTCTTAATAAGCTCCCGCGCCCGCGGATATCGTTCCTTACGGTCGACTCCTTTGATTTCTAAACCGAAGGCTACGTTGTCGAGAATAGTCCGCCACGGATAAAGAGAATCGGCCTGAAAAACAAAGGCGCGGTCAAAATCAGGTTCAGACACCTCGCTTCCGTTGACATAGACGGAACCGGACGTCGCCTGCACGAGGCCATCGATGATTTTGATAAAGGTTGTCTTACCGCAGCCGCTGGGCCCGACGATGCAGACAAATTCCTCCGGATTGATGTCGAGATTGATCTCATTGAAAACCGTAACCTCACTGCGATTGCGGCCTTGATACGTTTTACACAAATGGCGCACTGATACTTTGGGCGTGCTCACGGCTGCAGTTTCGGCAGGACGAGATTTCATGACTTATCGGCCCAATGCCCAATAGCTTATCGCCCGCTGGTAGTCAAGCGCAATATGTCCAACCGGCATAGCCAATACTTGACCGTTCCGACTCTCCTCCTTATTACGGATTAGGTTTTATTTCGTCCACAAACTCGGAGACAAATGGTTATTGTCGCTTGTTCAAGACGTTTATCGCGAGCGGAATCGTCGTAGCGACTCCAATGAGAAACATGGTCCATCCGGCCGCTTTTCGCTGGTCTTCATTCAGCTTGTCTGCCAACAAGAGACCCAGACCGGCTCCCAACAGCGCGCGCGTTCCTGCAATCAACGCGAGTTCCGGCAGCGTCAATTCTGTTGTCTTCATAACCACCTCCTTCACATTTCATTTTGGCCACAGACATTGGATCAGTGCAAGCCAGCCCGCAATGTCTCGCATTTCGCAATCGCAGTAACAAATGGCAAAAGACAGGGGGTCGCTCCGCGGTGCTTGAATAATAAACTACCCCGCAGCGATTAAAAATGGCGCAGCAAACGGCACTGGAAGCTTGAGCACAAGACCCGTGCCATTGAGTTAGATGGTCTAGGCGACCCGGCAGGGATGGGTTCCAATCCTTAACCCAAAGGCGCCGGCTATTTTCCTTATCCGCCGCGCCTAAAGGGCTACCGTATTTTGGTTATTAACTTGTAATCACAATGGTTTTCTGCATACTCTTAATGAGAAGGTTGAGATTTGGTCGGCATAATTTGCCATCTTTACTACGTGGGACCGTTGCTATAGCCTTAAACACAACTGGTGTCTTTGATTGCGCAGGCGATTGCAAGTGAACGGCGGCCGGTCACAAAGAACACGAGAGATAGAGGTATTGTCGTTTTTAAACGTCTAAAGAGAAGACAAGATGAAAAAGCTGGCCATCTCACTCGTCATCTATTTCACCTGCTTCGAAATCGTCTTGGGTTAGGGTACGAGCCGGAAAACTTTTTTTGCCTTAAGCGGCGCCTATGCTCAGGAGTATTCCGCCAGCGAGCGGTATTCCAAGGAGCAGCTTGATAATTTGCTGGCTCCCATCGCTCTTTATCCCGATCCGTTGTTGGCACAAGTGCTGCTCGCCGCAACATTTGCGGATCAGGTCGATGAGGCCGCGCGCTGGTTGCACGATTCCAACAATCCCAGTGCGGTCGACGATCAGGCGTGGGACGTCAGCGTAAAGGCGGTCGCCCATTATCCTTCGGTTCTTTATATGATGAGCGATCAGCTGGACTGGACAACCGCCCTAGGTCAAGCCTATGTAGATCAGTCCACTGACGTGATGACGTCGGTCCAACGGCTGCGTTCGCTTGCGCGCTCGGGGGGCCATCTGATCACGAACGATCAGCAACAGGTGAACGTAACCGGTGACACGATTGAAATATTTCCCGCGCAGCCCCAGTACCTTTACGTTCCGAGCTACGATCCGGGCATGGTCTACTTCGGGCCTTTCTCTTCTTTCGGCGCTGCGCCGGCAAATTTAATCTTCTTTGGCCCGGCCTTGCCCATCGGCGCCTGGCTGAACCACGGATGTGACTGGCGCAGACATCGCATCTATTATCACGGTTGGCGAGGTGACGGCTGGATCGCTCGCAGCCGACCGATCATTCATATCACCAATGTCTATGTCAACAACCGTCTGGCCTTCGTCCAAATCAACCGAAATGGCACGCGCCGACAGCTCAACTACACCGATCTCAACCGGTACAATAGCGTTCATCACGATGTAAATTACAGTAACTTGACTCGCAGCAATCGGGACAACGCCGCTAATACGGAAAGTGGAAAAACAAAGACCAAGGGAAATCCCGACGGCGCCGCTTCTCAAGCTGAAGGTCGGCGAGCGTTATCACCGGCAAAGGAACGGGGAGCGCGGGAACGGAAACCATCGCCTGTCCAGACCGCGCCGCAGCCGATGGCAGAACCATCCGGCGGGTCTACGGAAAGCGTGCGGCCGGTGCGCCAACCGCAGCGCAAAGAATTGCAACACTCTCCCACGCCCGGCAGCGGTCTCGCCCCCCCACACAACCGGCCAGCGGATTCACGAAAGTAAAGCAGGAGCGGATCACACACCCGCCAATGCTCAATCCGCTGCTCCGAATGGGTCTCGTCCGGTTTCTCCGGGGCCTGAAATGCGGTGACTTCAGCGCCATCGCTGCTGCGCCCGCAGAAAACTGTGCTCGATAATCACGCCGTCATAGGTTGCCCGTGATACTTATCCCCGCAAGTTAACTGATCGCCATCAATACCTGTACTTAGCTTCAAGTTCCTCAAGCTCCTTATTACCTAGTCCGCTATACCATTTGCGCGTATCATCGATGCCCGGGGTATTATTGAAATAGCGCGTCTCGGTACCATTCTTTCTTAGCTCCTCCAAGCACTGGCGCATACCGTGCAAAGCGGCAACCTGGAGAACCGTGGGAATGCAGCCGACTCGGCCGCCGAGTTCACCGTAGCGATCGACCGTCATCAACTGGCGCGGCGGAACTCCGACCATGGGCTTGCCCAACTGCGCGTAGGCGTTGATCTCTTTCTCGCTACGTGCGCTCACCCACACAGCATCCGCCCCTGCTTCGCAGCACGCCTGCATGCGGTCAAGCCGCTCCTGCAAGGAATCCTTGGCCTCGGAGCGCGCGATAACGACCATGCTCTCGTCACGCCGGGTATCGAGAGCAGCTTTGATCTTCGCCACCATCTCCGCTTTCGAGACCAGACCCACATCAAACCCTTCGTGCCCCGCTCGCTTAGGAGTCAACTGATCTTCGATGTGAATGGCCGCGACGCCGGCGCGCTCGAATTCGCGGACCGCGCGCACAACGTTCACGGCATTGCCGTATCCTGTTTCGGCATCGCTGATGATGGGGAGGTTGACGGCTTCGACGATCTGACGTGCTTTGTCGATCATCTCGGTCAGGGTGAGCAACCCGGCATCGGCGAAGCCGAGGGCGCGGTGTTGACCACTTCCGGATATATGCACAAGCGGGAATCCGAGCCACTCCACCAACCGCGCTTGGATACCGTCGTTGCAGCTCGGCGCCAGATGACATCCCGGTTCCTGCAGCATCGCGCGTAGGCCTTTGCGTTTTTCTGTTACCGTTTTCTCCATCGTGTTTGCTCCTTTTCAAAGCTTGTCGATCAATGAACGCCGCAACGCGCGCGAGAACGAATCCCATAACATCCAGATGATTCGCAATGTCGTTCGGTCCGCCCTAGGGGGCTCGCCGTATCGCCAGATATCCAGTTTGCGTGATCGACTCAAGAAAAATTAGCGCCGCAGTGAAAATTCATTTTACCTCACGTCTGGAGAATGAACCCTTTGCGCTCGGCGCCGGTACTTTTCGAAACTTAACGATGATAATTCAGGATGCGCTTAACCTTTATGCGCTTCAGCGTCAACGCTAGCGTCACCGGCAATAAATCATCAAGGGATAAACACACGACTCGGAGGTGGTTTTCTGGAGACGAGCCTGTGGTCACTAGCGCGCGGCCACCAGACGCCTTCTTGCTATACCCGGCGAGGTCCTATAAAGTAATTAGACGAATGCGTAACCGTGCGTGATCGTTTTTGGCTTAACGACGCGCAAGAGGAAAAAGGTCCATCCTCTTTTCTCCGTTGACTAGGACTTTTCAGAGAGTGCGCGGCGAATCACCCGAATCGTTGCCCCGCCCGTCCTATTCCAAGATCCAGGGCCTTGCAGCGGCCTTAAGGAGCAATCTCATGAATCTCGCACTGTGCGTCGACTATACTTCGGGGCGGCTCGTGGCACCGCATCGGCTTCTCGAAAAGGGTTATGGCGCGCTGCTTTATCGGACGATGGAGCTAACTGACAATTGTCTGCTATCTCGCAAGCGTGACAATTCGGATTATCTTTTAACGAGCATCAAGAATTAACGGAGAAAGCCGGTGGTCGAAATGGCTAAGCAATTGTTTGTCGGCATAAAAATATCGAGGGCTCTGCAAAATGACCTGGATAGCCCGGCTCCAGGGATGAAGCATTTCCTTGAACCGGGCACGGTGGACCATCTTCAGATCGTCAGCATGGGAGAAGACAGAATCATCGGACGGTATGTGGAAGATGGGTTTCGCGCCGCCGAAGTCGGAATTCTCGGCCGAGCCGTCTGCAGCATCGTGAGACTCGTGACAGGAGGCCACAGGATCGAGGAGGATTCTGTTCACATCTATGCTCCTTGATCGGGCAACGCATCGAAACAAGACAGACGGCGACTATCTATATGAGATTCATGACCTCTGCCCGGTGAAAATCTCCGCATGGTTGTAATTTCGGGCCGAGAATACAATCCCGAACGGCAGACAGTCATCCACATAGTATACAGTGTCTGTCGTTAAATGAAGCAGCAAATTTTTTGCATCTATAGGGAGGGTTACCATGGTAGAAAAAATTGTGCAGGCGCGGCTCAGAGACGGAACATTGGTGCAGCATAAAACGAACGGTTACCGAGGCAGAATCGAAGGTACCACGGAGATCAAGAGTTGCTTCACGAGGGGAGGCGCAACTCTGGCGTTGCCGACGACGAAAGAGGCATTTCAGTACCGCGTGGTCGTTACCGGCGAGCTGATGCGTCACATCGCCCCCGCGGACGATCTGGAGGTTCTCTTCGAGGAGCCCAGGGTGAATGTCTCTTGCTTCAACTGTCACTCCGTCTTTCGCAGTAAACCGGGCGTGGTTAACAAAGCGGCCGGACGATGTGATTGCGGCGGATGGATTTGCCCCGAGTGCCTGGGTTGTCAGGCCTCCAACGAGGAGTCCGCTACGAATGGGCATACGCCCTGCGTGAAACAATCACGGCGTATGAAGAGACGGCAAACAAACCATAAGAAACGCAGCCCGATTTCGCTTAACGTTGCGCACAAATAAAATTACGGTAGCACGGGTATGGAAGATAACGGCTGATTATTCCATACCTGACGGGAAACGGTTTTCCTCTCGTCAGGCTCGGCTACCGCCTAAAGTACGTCTGAGTCAACGCCGGTTTAACGCCGAACAGTAGCTGAACTTAAGTCTCCCATTTAGAATCTCCCGCGCATCCAACGCCGTCGAGCGTCTTGGCGCAAGCGTCGCAAGTCACTTAGCGGCTGACAAATCATCAGGCCTACTTTTTTTCGATTTCCACCAAGCTACTGAAATACTCCCAAGCACGATTGAAAACCGCCGGTCCCGAAACTTCGCCGTGCATAGAATCGATCTCCTCGGGAGTGAAATAGCATGGGTGGCCGGCGGACAGCGCTCGAAGTTGATGCATTGCCGCCTCTTCCATCCAGAGGGTCACCACGCACACGCGCCGCACATCCGTATCCGCCACATTCACTCCATGACCGCGCAGTAACATGGCGCCATGCGACCCGAGCGAAGCCGCGACTAAATCACCAAGCGCGCGGCTACGGATTAGCGTCACTTGATCGAAGACGGGGACGCGATAGTTGAACACCGCTCCGGAAGCATGCAGCGGCCGAATCGTTTCACCCACGGATCCAAGCGCTACGCAGCTTGGCGGATGAACATGGCAGACCGACTGCACATCGGGCCGAGCTTTGTAAATGCGCGCGTGAATCCAAAACTCGGTGTTGGGTCGGCCGTGCCCCGATAGCTGATTTCCCTCGACGTCGAGCACGAGTAGATTGTCCAAATGCACCAACGCAGGACTCACCCTGGGGGGAAATATGAAAGTATCTGTCCCGGGAATGCGCGCGCTAATATGACCGAATGCCGTGGCTATTCCTTGCTGGTCGAGAATATGGCTGGCCGTCACGAGATCGCTCCGGATTTGCTCGAGATCCATAGGACGCTCCTTACGGAACCTCCTATGGCATCCTCATGGAAATGTCCATCGGCTCGCACGACCTGCAAACCTTGCAAATGGACAAGCGCTTGTACGCCGCATGTACAGAGTTTAACGGCACTTTGCCGGTCTATCGTGGCATCGTACCGCGCGGAGAGCGAAGCGGGTTCATTTGCCCATTGTCATTTTCGAGAGCCAGAAATCAGGTCCGTTCTCACTTCTCAATCCCCCTTCTTGGGCATCTTGCGGAATAACTGCACCTTTTTGTGTTTCCCTAATTGCTGGCCCGCACCTTGCCTAAGGGCGTGGAGTAAAGCCTTCGAAAGCTATGAAAAAATCACTCATCCCGTGGCACGTATTCCTCGATGCGATTGCGGCACAGGCCCCCGGGCTTCTGGAGTCCTGGCTTAACCGTTGGGGGTTCACAAACGACGGCGTCGTTTTA
>JBGPIK010000238.1:0-10409 GCA_041484845.1 Binatia bacterium
CCGTCTTCCCAGAAGATCCGCCCCGAATCGGGATCGTCGCTTTTGAACGGCTTGATGCCATGGATCTGGCGCATCATCCATTTGCCTGGTTCGATATGTTTCAGATCGACCAGCGCCGTCGACCAACGCTCACCGCCGGAATTTTCTTCAAGGCGCCAGCGGCCGAGGTGGTGCGAGCAGGCGACGACACCGGGCTTTATTCCTTCCGTCACCCATACTTTGTCGACGAAGTAGCCGATTTCGGTTTGAACTTTCAACAGATCGCCGATTTTGACGTCAAGTCTCTGCGCGTCTTTGGAATTGATCCACAGCGGATTTCGGTGCGAAATTTCGTAGAGCCATTTGGCGTTGCCCGAGCGCGTGTGGATCAACGTCGGCAGACGAAACGTCGGCAGCAGCAGCATCTCGCCGGCGTTTAGGTCGATGTTATCCGAGTGAACGTGGCTCTTGATGTAGCCGGGGATCGCATATTCCGGCCAATTCCATTCCTTCAATGTCTTCGAGTAAAACTCGAGTTTTCGCGACGGCGTGGGAAAGCCGATGCAAGCTCGGCCATCGACCTCAACTCCTAAGACGGCGCCGTTCTTAGCAACGATATTGGTGGTTGCATCTGTGGTTGCATCCATCAGATCGCTCGATTTCAGCCCGGTTTCGTGGACTTTATAGGTGTTATCCTCAATCAAAAAAGCGCCGTATTTGCGCATGTACTCTAACGCCGTCAGATTTTGCCTTGCCGCCGCTTGCGGCAGACCGGGGACGCTATTTTCAAAAATCCACCGGTAGTAATCGTCCACGGTCATTTTCTTGCCCGGCTCATAGGGCGACTCGAAATACTTTCGGATGCCCAACGATCCGTCGGGATCGACGCGCCACGACAGTTCAATCCAAAACTCATCCTCTTCCCAAACTTGGCCGATGCCGGCGGCCTCATGGGCTTCGTAAGTGGTGGTGAATTTTTTCCCCTGGCGTTCCAGCGCAACGCGCAAAATCGGCTGGCGAAACCCAATCCAACGCGCTGCGTGGGTTTCCTGGCTCATCAAATCGTGCCGCTCTGAAGCATGCCCCATGGGCAGAACGTAATCGGCAAACCAGGCCGTCTCGCTCCAGGTCGGCGTCAAACAGGCGTGCCGCTCGACCTTCGTTTCGTCCGTCAGCATTTCGATCCAGCTCATGCCGTCGGGATTGGTCCACACGGGATTGTAAACGCGAGTAAAATACATCGCGAGCTTGCCTCTGCCCTCTTTGATAAAGTGCGGCAAAAGAAAACTCATCTCAAAAAACGCCAGCGGAAATTCCTTCGGCAAGAGCATCTCGTTCCACACTTTTGCCGGAGGCGGCATCAAAGGCGGCGTTGGGATGAACTTGTTGGTCGCATTGGGCGCGGTGCCACCGGGTGTGCCCACCGCACCGACGAGCACGCTGAGAAACTGCAGCGCGCGCGCCACTTGCCAGCCACCGGAATTTCCCGCCGCCGCATTGCGCCACACATGGGCAGAAAAAGCGTCGCCGGCGCGCGCTATGTCATGCGCGATCTCGACAATTGGCCCCGGATCGACACCCGCCTCTTGCGCGGCGAATTCCGGCGTATAGGCCGCGTAGATTTCCTTCAAAATCGTAATGAAGGACAAGAAGGTCTGCCCTTTATCGGCGTGCTCCTCGCGCAGATATTCCTCCCAGTTAACCCATTTTCGCACGAACTCGCGATCGAAGAGATTTTCTTGAAGGATGACGTTGCACATCGCGAGCACAATCGCGGCTTCGCTTCCCGGCCACGAGGACAGCCAGTAGTCTGCCTTCGACGCGGTATTCGACAACCGCGTGTCGATAACGCAAATCTTGGCGCCGCGTTGTTTGCCCTCGATGATGCGCTGCGCGTGCGGATTGAAATAATGGCCGGCCTCCAGATGGGAGCTGAGAAGCAAGATAAAGCGCGCGTTCGCGTGGTCCGGCGACGGCCGATCGATGCCCGACCAAAAGGCGTAGCCGGCGCGCGCCCCCGCCGAGCAAACATTCGTGTGGCTGTTGTGGCCGTCGATGCCCCACGCGTGAAAAATTCTCTGGTGATACAGCAATTCGTGACCGGGCCGGCCGACGTGATACATGATCTCGTTGCGCCGTTCTTCCTGAAGCGCTTTGCGGACGCGGCCGGCGATGTCATCCAGCACTTCGTCCCACGAGACCCGCTGCCATTTCCCCTCGCCGCGTTTGCCGGCGCGTTTCAATGGATATCGAATGCGCTCGGGGTCGTGAACTTGATTCAGCGTCGCCGGCCCCTTGGCGCAGTTGCGCCCGCGGCTGCCGGCATGTTCCGGATTTCCCTCGAAGCGCCTGATCTTAAGCGTCTCTTTTTCAACGTAGCCCAACAGGCCGCAAGCCGCTTCACAATTAAAGCAGATGGTGGGAATCAACCAATGATGCTTCTCAACTTTTTTCGGCCAAACCGCCGTGTCGTACTCAACCCAATCGTCCCATTTTGCGACGGGCGGATAGCTAATTAACCCGCCGGGCGATGGATCGAGACTTGCGGCGACCGGATGAAAAGGTTGCTGATTGTGCTCCATGTTTCCTGTTCCCTGTTAACTCAAAGGCACAGCCTGCCCCGCCTTGATCCATAGATGTTCGTACATCCAGAGACCAAAGAGAGCCAATACCGCCGCCGCGATCGGACCCCAAAGAAATTCACTCCCCCAAATCAGTAGCGCAACCGGCAATACGATACCGACGGCATTGGCGAGAATCCAAAATTGCTTGCACAATGCGCCCCGAGTTAAAAGCTCCGTAGCGCGTTTCACTTCCTCGCTCCGATGGCTCCCAGACACTTCCCCGAGTATCATCGCGAGACTGAGCAGGAGCGCAATGGCGAGCCATTTATTGAGTAAAATATAAAGGTCCAGCGTCGCGTCGAGAAACGAGCAGACGATCAGAAGTAGCGCCGTTCCCGCCGCAACCGCCTGAACCAGCAAGTGCCAAAATAAAAGCGGACTTTGCCACAAGTCACGTCCTTTCGCTTGGCCGAATAAAAACGCCGAATAGCCGGCCGAAGCGACACCGGCCACGGTCGATGACCAATAGAGCCACGGGGGAATTGGGCCTGCGCCAAAGCTGTAGAGTAGCCACGTAGCGGCGAGCACGCCGTAAATAAGCAGCGCATAGCCGCCCCAGACCAGCCACGAGCGCAGATTGGGTTTAAGCAAAATATAATAAAAACGACCCGGCTTCTTAAGATCCAGCACGAGGAGCGCCATGGTGATCGCCAGGAACATCAAGGCGAGAGCGGGACTGGCGAGATCGAGAACCACGGCGTCCTGATCGAATCCCAGGTTGAGCAGCATCGCGGCCACGATCAAGATGCCTGCCGCGATGGATTTGGTCCAAAGATATAAAGCGATTTTCTTTCCCCATGGCGCGATATGAGCCACATCGTAAACTTCGCGCGCCACTCCGGGGATGGATCGCTCCGGGTTGCCGTCGCTCAACGCGTAGAGATCTTCGCCCGGCTGTTTCACAGCCCACATGTAGCCATCCTGGGGCTCCATCATCGTCGGCTGCAACAGGTCGCCGTCGACGCCAACATAAAACAACTTCGGCCTTGTTCCCTTTTCCGGTTTGCGCGCGGCGACCTTCTGGGTAGCGATTATTTGACTGATGCGACTCTGCGCATCGTCCAGATCGCCGGAGATAATAGCTTGCGTGGGACAGACAACCTCGCACGCCGGCTTGTAACCCATTTCCACGCGCGACGCGTCGAAGTTGCATTTTGCGGCAGTGTTCTTATTCGGGTCGATGTAGAGAGCGTCATAGGGGCAGGCCTGCATGCATGACTTGCAGCCGATGCAACGCTCGCTGTCGAAATCGACGATGCCGTCGCGGCGGCGAAACAGCGACACGGTCGGGCAGATCTCGATGCAGGGCGCGGCGTCACAGTGGTTGCAGCGTAGCACCGCGAAATGGCGCCGCGTATCGGGGTAACGGCCTTTCTCTATATACTTGACCCACGTGCGATTCACGCCGACGGCGATGTTATGCTCTTCCTTGCACGCCACCGTGCAGGCATGACAGCCGATACAGCGATTCTGATCGATGACGAATCCGTAACGCATTCTGAACCTTTCGAATCAGAAAACTCGATAATCTAAAGGACAGGTTTATTTCTGATAGCAGAGAAAAACGGAAAGAGCCAACGCGATGAGTGTCAAGTCTGTGGCGGTTTTTGTTGGAGGATGGAAAGCCATCTGACACTTTGAGTTGATATCCAATGCGGCGACCGAAGGCGTGGATGGAGTTCGTGGACGACTGGAGCGAGAATCGGAGTTGGAGAATCTGCGGTCGAGCGTGCAGCGACGTCGCGTGTTCGGCAGTGAAAACTGGATGATCACAATTGCGAGACAACTTGGAGTTGAGTCGACGTTAAATCCCCGCGGTCGTCCGAGACGTTTTTGAAAAGACTCACTCTATGCCCCAGTAGGGGGGCGCGACCCGTGACGCCCTATGGAATTTGAATCCGCCGGACCTTGAGGTATATACTCTGCTTATGTCAATGAACCTACCTTTAAGGGATATGACCCTCCAGGAGAAGCTAGCTGCGATGGAATTGCTCTGGGAGGACCTCGCCGGTTCTCCAGAAGCGATTGAGTCACCTACCTGGCACAAAGACACCCTTGATGACCGTCGCCAGAGAATCGCCGAAGAGAAAACTCAATTTGTGAATTGGGAGACCGCCAAAACCGAGATCCGCAAGAAGCTACTGTGAGAATCGAGATCCTCGATGAGGCCCAAGAGGATTTGATCGAGGGCTTCCGCTTCTACGAAAAGCGGGAGATCGGAGTTGGATCCTATTTCTTAGATTGCCTCTTCTCAGATATCGATTCGCTGGTTCTATTCGCTGGAATTCATCAAATCGTTCACGGGTATCACCGCTGTCTGTCCAAGCGTTTTCCTTTTGCCATCTACTACGACGTGGTAGGAGAATTGATCCGTGTGCATGCCGTATTAGACTGTCGGAGAAAACCATCATGGATCAGGAAACGGCTAAGATGATAGCGGCTAACCAGTGTTGCCGGAACACCGAAGGAGCTATGAAGAAGGAGTATAATTTCTCCAAGGGCAAACGCGGATCGGTGATTTCCCCGGTCGGGAAGACCCGAATCGCGATCTATCTCGACGATGCCATCCTGAAACGCTTCAAGGCTCAATCTGAGAGAACAGGAAAGGGGTATCAGACCTTAATCAACGATGCGCTGAACTCCTATCTCGGTCTGACCGAGAAGCCCCTTACGGAAGAAATCGTGCGCAAGATCGTGCGCGAAGAACTTTCGGATCATAGCTGAAAGCTAGCCAACGATATTTGAAATTTTCGGTTGAAGAAGAGATTGGAAAAAGGAGTCTCGCGCAAAGGCGCAAAGACGCCAAGTGACGTGCCCTCGGCCCGTCATCCCGAGCGAATGCGAGGGATCTAAGAAAGATTTCTCCCTTCGGTCGAAATGACACGGAGCGTCACTTTGCGCCTTGGCGTCCCTTCGGCGTTGCTCAGGACAGACTTGGCGCGATAAATTTTCTTGCACTCGTTTTGTCCAACATTTCTGAGGTAAGAATCTAACACCGGCTGCGCGGGGCGGAAAAATGGGCGAATAATATAGTTCGTGGTAGATGAACGTTCGAGCCGATGTCTAATACAGAAGGAACGCCGGTGTACTACCGCTTGACGATCGTCGCTTCGTCCCCGGCCACGGATATTTGGCTTGGCGACGACGAAGGCCACTTGGTTCAGAAGGAGATGGGCACACTCAGAACGAGCCTGCTACCGGGCCATTACACGGTGGAATTCGGTCTTGGCACTATTGCCTACCCGATCCATTTGGCGAAGTCGAGTCGCTACACCCAGCAGGAACTTGCCGCCGGACCCACTTGCTCTCGGCCCGTTCCGAAGTTTTCTCAGGAATGACCATACACAGCAGACGTTGTACGCTTGATGTGCAGCCTCCCGCCCGACTATAGGCGGAACGGGCGGGCCATTTTGGCGACATACTGGCCCCCCGCTCACCACGAGGTTGGGCAGGAGCATAGGTGTGGAACTTCGGGCTTGACCTTGTATAGACACGAGTCTAGACTGACACCATGAAAACCATTCGCGCCAAAGTGTTCCAAAATGGCGGCAGTCAAGCAATTAGGCTTCCGAAAGAGTGTCGGTTCAACGCTCAGGGCGAAGTCTTGGTGCGTCGGCAAGGCCGGCGCGTCATCCTTGAGGCCGCGGATGAATGGTCAGACAAGTTCCGTGCTTGCCTGGGCGCCTGGCCAGGGAAGATTCCGCGACCGAAACAACGGAAGGTTCGGGATCTCCGTGACCCGTTTGCCTAATGCTGCAGTACATGCTCAACACAGACACGGTGAGCTTTGCTCTCCGCGGTCAGGGGCGAGTCGGGGCGCGTCTGCTCGAACACCGGCCCTCACAACTCTGCATGAGCTCGATTACGCTCGCGGAACTACGCTTCGGCGCCGAGGCGAGGCGATCGCAGAAGCTGCACAACCTGATCAGCACCTTTGCGGAAACTATAGCGGTTGTCCCCTTCGATCAGCCTGCGGCGGATCGTTTTGCCGCCGTCGCCGCCTCACTGGCTCGCCGCGGCGTGCCCATCGGGACGTTCGACACCCTCATGGCTGCCCATGCCCTGTCGTTGGGATTGATATTCGTGACGAACAACGCAAAGCATTTCGGACGGGTCGTGGGGCTCAAGACGGAGAACTGGGTATGACGTCGCGCAGTGAGGTCGACGTTCGATCGTGAAGACTGGATGATCAAAAATTGCGAAACAACTTGTCGTTGAGTCGACGTTAAATCCCCGCGGTCGGCCAAAACGTTCATGAAAAGACTTCCGACCCCCTTGTCTCCGTTGGCTTGCTCATCGGAGTCCCTCAACCAAACCATCGATTTGATAGCGTGGCGGGTGTAGCGGGCGTTAAGCAGCTTAGTGCCACTCTTCAATTGACCAGCGCCCGTGTGCGCGTCGCGGCATATTGTTTGATGCCCAATCATTTTCATCTTGCGCTGTGGCCTTACGGGGATGCCAAACACTCCTGAATCGCCTGATTGGTTTTCGTGCGCCCTGTATTAGAGCAAGGCGCGAACTTTGTCATTCTTTAGGGACACGTGTCGGGCTAGCTGCCAACTCTTTTTTTCATCTCCGGCAAGAATCCGCTCTCCTCGAGATTAGCGACGAAGCTTCGGTCAAGAAGCTGATTCAAATCAGCCTGGCCCGCATTTGGGTTCACTTGGGAGATAATCCGCTGTATGGTTTTCCATGCCTCGGGCTTCGGGTCCACTTCCAGAGTGGCGGTTCGACGTAGCACGTCGTAGGACGCTTCAGTATCTTCCACTTTCTGAAAGAGCAGGTTTTTCTTAAGAGTCTGCATGACGTTTGCTTTGTTCTTTGTGTCATGAAGATAGACAACGGCTTCAACCATCCCCTGAACGAGGCGCAAGGCCACATCGCGGGACCGAAGAATGAAATCCCTCTGGGCGCAAAGGCCTGTGACCTGAAGGGCGCCTTTAAGCTCACCCGCGTCGGCCAACGAGTGATATCCCGCCCTCTTCGCGACCTCGCTAAAGCTGTAGGGCAGGACCGACGCATCGACCTGACCCGTGATCAGAGCCTGCGTGATCGTGGCGGTATCGCCGATGACTCTAAGTTTAAGCTGGTACTTCTCAGGCTCTATATTAAGATGGTCTAAGAGAAGCATGGTCTGCAGCCAATATCCCCCGCCAATGCTCTGGACCCCGAAAGTTTTGCCGCGAAGCTCTTCCAGAGACTTGATCTCTTTACGGGTCATGAGGTGGCGCGCTATTCGATTCACCGGAAAGGCCATGCAGCTAATCTTCATCCCGGCTGAAACCGCGTTTATCGCGCTGGAAGACGCCGTATAAACAACCTGCACACTGCCTGACCCGAGGGTTGCCATCAGAACAGGGCCGCTGCGGACCTGAAGCATGCTGACATCCAGTCCTCTCTTTTTAAACAACCCCGACTCAATCCCGACCCACATGGGCGCCGCGGACTCATTGTGCCCGGCATAGGCCACCAAAACTCTTTCGTCCGCTTGCGCAGAAATGGCCAGCGCGCCACTAGCAATGCTGATCGCTATGATGATCCATGCCCGAACTTTCCTCGTAAATGACATAGCTTTCCTCCCGCTGGGAAGGTTATGCTGCATCAGCGTCTGAACGCTTGGCAGCTTCGACGTCACGGCGCTATCTCTACATTGAGCTCTGTGAGATAGTCAACACGAAAATGCGCAGACGTGAGGTATTCAGATCTCGATAGTAAGACGTTTTGGCGTCAAATCTACTCTTCGCTCACGTGGACCGGCGGCCAATCTTTTGCCGCCGTCGCCGTATCATTGACTCGCCGCGGGGTGCCGAACGGGATATTCGACACCCTCATGGCTGCCCATGCGCTGTCATTGGGATTGATATTCGTAACGAACAACGCGAAGCATTTTTCAGAAGGGTCGTTGGGCTTAAGACGGAAACTGGTTATGACACCGCCCCAGCGAGCCCGCCCGTTCGGTCGTGAAAAATGAAGGATCAAACTTGTAAAAGAACTTAGCTTTTTCTCGTAGGAAACGCCGGCGGAATAATGTCTTCCACCGTCCGGCCGCTCCAGTCGCATCCTGCCCAATTGTCCCAAGCTCTTTTGGCTCCCTGTTCCGCTTGGGCGAACAGCTCATCTTCGTCGATTCGCGTCGAGCGGCCTTTCTCGATGACGATTTCGCCGTTGACGATAACGGTTTCGACATCGGCGCCGCTGCCATACTCAACCAGCGCGTTGATCGGATCACGCGCGGGACCGTAGCGGGTCGTCCGCAAGTTAATGACGACGACATCCGCCTTTGCGCCAACCGTAAGCCGGCCGAGATCGGATCGACCCAACGCATCGGCGCCGCCAATGGTCGCGGCGTTGAAAATAGCCGCGGGACGGGCGCCGGAAGCATTCTTGTCCACCAGGCGCGAAATCAACGAGGCGTAGCGCATCTCCGAAACAATATCCAAGGGATAGGTGTCGGTTCCTAAACCCATCCTTACACCGGCTTCCAGGTACTGGTCGAAGGACTCCATGGCAAACGCCATCTTGGCGCATTTGTGCGGGCAGTGGCCGACAGTCGTCCCCGATTCGGCGAGCAATTCCAATTCGTCTCCGCGCGGATAATCGACTCGCGAGTGGCCGCCGGTGATCGCCATGTGGCCGATTGTCGTCCGGGGCCCGAGTATTCCGGCGTCCGCGAGATATTCAACCACCGGCTTGCGATATGTATTGAGTATCTGCAGGAACTCGCGCAAATTGCCGCCGGCGTGAATGTGAATCGGAACGTTCAACTCTTGAGCCGCTGCCACGCTCTCATTCAGTAACGAAGGCTCGCACGTTTCAGCTTGCGCCGGATTTAGAATGCCCTGAAGCCTGCCGTCGTGCGCGCCCTGGTATTGCTTGATAAACTCAACGGCGCGTTTCAGTCCCGGACGTCCCTTGTCCTCGCGCTCTTCGTAATAATGACGCCCCTGCGCATCGGTGAAAATATCATGACTGCGATACGGCGGGCTGAAGAAGACGCGGCCGCCTAGCTGGCCGACAATGGCGACATAATCGTCCAATGCGCCCGGGCCGCCGCCAGGATCCAAGACCGTCGTTGCGCCGTTGCGCAGCGCACTGAATAATGCGTATTTTCTTCCCAGTGCCACGGCCGGCGCCGGAGGCGGCGTCACCTTCTCCTTGAGAGGCGCCCCGAAGACAAACCAGTTCGCTGCAAGATAGTCTTTTCGCGTCACGTCAGCGAGCAGGTAATCGCCGGCATTGAGCTGCGAGTGCACGTGGAGGTTTACAAATCCGGGGCAGACAATTTTTCCGGAAGCGTCGATGATCCTGTCCGCCGGTTGCGATTTGTCCGTGCCCACCGCTTTGATGGAGTTTCCTTCAACCAAGACCGATCCATCGGGAATAATCTCATGGCCGTGGCCGGACCAGCCCACGACGACCCCACCGTCGATTCTGAGTTTCATTCTTAAGCCCTCTGCCTGAGTGATCGGTTATACAGATCCTGCCACCGTCTGCGTATCATCTTCTTTCCCGTGCAGGGCGTACGAGTGTCCTATCCCAGAAACACGCTACATAATTTGCGTCTCAATCCTCCCAAAAATCTCCCCTTCCCCTCTTTTCCAAAGCCTGCCCTGAGTTCATCGAAGGGAGGGGTTAGAGTCCTACGGAGAATATTCCCCCTTTGAAAAACTAATCGTTAGCCGTAATCCGGTTTGCTAGACACGGGGGGTGAGATTAGATGTGGAGCAAAGTTGAGCGCCATGAATTTCCATGTTTGGGCAATGTCATCGAGACGTTGGATTCCCAACCAAAGAGACTTTGTTCCAG
>JBGPIK010000239.1:0-10377 GCA_041484845.1 Binatia bacterium
CGTTCTGGAACAAGGGCGCAAGCTTGCAGGGAGAAGTTAACCGGATTGCCATTCGACGAAACATTTGCTCACCACGAAACTGCTATGGTTGAAAGTTTTCTCCGTTTACGTAAGTTTTTGCTCGCGTAGGGTGCGCTTTGCGCACCGTCGGGCGAAACGGTGCGCGCTGAGCAACGCCGCGAAGCGTAAAATTCTGAATGATAGCGCCCACCGGCTCTACCGTTTGAGCGATAAGGACGCCATGCTGAACAAGCACCGAATGATTTTAACCGCCCTCGGATTTGTCGTGTTGCTCACGTTGCGTCCGCCAACGGAAGCGCAGGCAGAAAACATCAAGATCGGCATTCCTTCTCTTTCGGTAACCACCATGCCGCTTGCCGTCGCCAAGGAGCAGGGATTCTTTCAAAAAGAGGGGCTCAACGTCGACATAGTCATGATGCCCGCCTCGCTTAATATCAAAGTGCTGCTCACCGGCGAGATCCAATATGCCACCACCGTCGGTTCAGCCGTGGTTGCCGCGGTGCGCGGCATCAACACGCGCGTGGTGATGTGCTTTGTCGATCGACCGCTCCTCGATCTCGTGGGAACGCCGGACATTCGCTCGCTGTCGGACCTCAGAGGGAAACTGTTGGGAATTTCCTCGCGCGGGGGCCTTCATGACGTCAGCATGCGCGCCATCCTCACGCAGTCCGGAATCGATCCCTCTCAGGTGACGCTTCTCACGGTCGGCACGCAAGGCTCGATGTTCGCCGCCTTGAAAGCAGGACGGATCTCCGCCGGGCTGCTCAATCCGCCGCAGAACTTTATCGCTTACCGGGAGGGGCTGAAGAATTTAGCGTTCGCCGGCAACTATGTGCGCTTGCCGAGCACGGGTCTGGTATCGATGAAGGACACCCTGGAGCGCTCCCCCGATCAGATCCGGCGCATGATCCGCGCTCTGACCCGCGCGCGAGCCTTTGCCAGAGAGAACAAAGCCGCAACTATCACCGTACTCAAGCGCTTTCTCAGAATAGATGACGAGGATTTGGCGGCCAAGATCTACGACTATCATAAGCGCGCCGAGACGCCGGACGGCAAAATCGATGCCGCGCTCGCCAGCGAAACGATCCGAGAGACGCGCCAGGCCGAAGGGATCACGCGCGAGATTCCTGTCAATCAGGTTTTTGATTTTAGCTACGTGGACTCCGCTAACTGACGCATTGTTCATGGCCTGAGGAAGAATGGCGGCACAGTGTCGATCAATGGGTGAGCCTGGAGGAGCGAAGGCACGGACCTGCCCTGAGTGGAGTCGAAGGGGACGAACAGCTTCAAACCCATGCTTGGTGCTCGGCTCGCCGCTCGTCCTTCTCTCAGGAGTGCACTCCAGAGACTCGGGTTGCAGTCTACTCCAAGGCACAGGCCCATTGCCTTCGCTCCGGAGGGCTCGCCCATCGATCACGGTCACCCACCAACAATCAAGTAACTCCCTCGCGTTACCGGGCGTAGAGAGCTTTAATAAATCCGCTCTCATCGATCTCGCGGACAAAGCTTTCATCGACAAAAGACTTCGGATCGGCACCTTTGGCTTTGGGCTCGTCCTGCGCGACGAAATCTAAAATCGTCTGAACGCCTCTTATCGAAGGATAAGGCGCTTCGTTGTAGTACTTTGAAGCCAGCAGATTGTAGGAAAGCTCCAGGTATCTGACGTCCCGTTCCTGTTCCGACTGGATTCTCAGTTTCTTGCGCAGCACATCGATGCTTTCCCGTTTATGTTTTTTGAAGTAGGCAATCCCTTCGATATAGCCTTTCATGAATCGCACGGGTTGATCCCGGTTCCTGCGCAGGAAGCTGCGGCTGGTTTCAAGCGTGCTCTGCAGATAGACGATGTCCATTTCTCCGGGCTCGGCCAACACCCGGTATCCCTTATCCTCGGCAAGGAAAAAGGTGGGCATGTCCAAGAGGGCGGCATCGATGCCGCCTTTATCGAGACTGGCTAGCATGGCGGGCGACGAGCCCACTTGAATCATCTGCACGTCGTCGAGGCGCCAATTCCATTTTTTGAGTATCAGTTGCAGCGCGATATGAGAGGCTGAGCCAAACCGCGTTATGCCGACTTTTTTACCTTTCAGCTCTTGCGGCGTCTTGATCTCGGGCCGGGAGAGAAGACGCTGCAACCCCTTGCTCAACGTCGAGGCAACGATGACGACATCCGCGCCTTTAAGCACCGCGCGAACCGATCCGTCACCGCCGCCCGTGGAGAATTGAATTTCTCCTGCAAGGAGGGAAGCGATCGTCCTGTTGGCGCCGCCGCCGAGGATGATCAACTCGGCATCGATGCCATATTTGCTGAACAGCCCTTTGTCTTGCGCCACGAATAGGCGTCCCAAAGTGGCGCTGCTTGAGCTCAAGCCGACCCTGATTTTATCCGCAGCGTTCGATAACGCCGCCGCGGCGAGCAGGAATAAGAAAACAGGGGTAAAAAATTCTATAATCAGGAAATACCGTTGCGGTTTCATCGATGTCTCCTTGCCGTAGCCTATTCGAGCGATGGTTCCGTGCGAGGATGAACATGTCGCGTTGCTTATACCACAGTCGTCGCTCGTTGCAGAAATGAATTTTTGATTCCTGCAGCTCGAATATGACCCGCCGCGCTGCGGCTTTCTGAAGTCTTGGCGTAAGCGCAGAAACGCCTGCGATTTTTTGGCTGGACATTTTCTTTGCCTTGGCTTAAGCATGCCTTCGGATGAGGTCTGCAGCCATGCGGCTTGAACTGTTAGATTATCAGCTCGAAGATATTCAGTGGGGAGAGCGCACCCTGCTCCGCGGCGGCACGCTCTTTTTGAACCCCACCGATGTTCAACAGCGGATCAAAGATCTGGCGCGCAATATCGGCGCGCATCTAGATCTCGCTCGTCCCGGCGAATCGAAGCGGATCGTTCACGTTCTGGATACCATGCATCCGCTGGAGAAGACGGATTCGTCCCTGCGCACCTTTCCCGGGTTCGACCTGCCGGCCAGTCTTGTTGGAACGGGCCGCACCGTGCGGCTGCGCAACATGCTGATCACCATCACCGGGCTATTTCCTCACCCGGAGACGATGACGCCGCTTGAAAGGCCCAGAGAAGGCATCATCGATATGTCCGGCGCGGGCGCGCTTTATTCCTACGGATCGAACCTCTTCCATCTGGTGCTCACGCTCGAGCCCGAGCCTGTGGTTTCCAACATGGCGTTCGACCAGGTGTTGCGCAGCATCGGAATACGTCTTGCGCGCTGGCTTGCGCAGGTCGAGAAACTTGACGTGGAGCCGGAACGGCACACGAGCGAACTTTTCAAGCCGGAAATAAAATTGCCGAAAGTCGTCCTCATCTACCAGGTTCAGAGTCAGATTCCGTTCGTCCGCACCTTTTATTATGGCGAGGAGATTTCGCGCACGCTCGCCGCTTTCGTTCACCCGAACGAATTTTTCGACGGCGCAGTGGTGAGCGGCAATTTCAAGAGCGAGCGCAAAACCCCAACGTCTCTGCACTGTGCGAATCCGTTTATAGAGGAGTTGGTCCAAAGACACGGCAAGGAGGTGGAGTTTTTGGGAGTGATCCTTTCCAAGGGCTATAACGATAGCTTCGAGCAGAAAAAGAAGATGGGACTCTGGAGCGCCCGCCTGGCGCGAAATCTCGGTGCCGATGGGGCGGTGGCGATCATGGAAGGCACCGGCAACACCACCGTCGATTTTATGCAGACGGTCAAAGCCTGCGAAGAGGAAGGGATTAAGACAGTAGCCATTCTGCACGAAGACAATGGCCCAAAGGGATATGAGAGACCGCTGGTCGATCATCCTGTCGAGGCCAACGCCATGATCAGCCGCGGCAATCGCTCGGAGAAGTTTATCCTGCGCCCGCTGCACACCGTGATCGGCGGCAACACCATTGATCTGCACTTGAAAGCGACGCAGGATCCGCGCGTGCCTTTCCTTTTCGATCCAACGATCTATTTCGCATCCCATTGCCAGATGGGGATGAGCCGCTTGCGCGCGGCTTATGAAAGCTGAGGTGAAACCGAAATGGCAAAAATTTTACATTACCTCAATCAATTCTTCGCCGGCATCGGCGGCGAGGACAAAGCCGGACAAGAGCTTTTGTTTTTGCCCAAACCCGTCGGACCCGGCAACTGGTTGTGCGACTCGCTAAAAAACCATGGAGTGGAATATGCCACGGTGGTCTGCGGCGACAACTATTTTCACGAGCAAGAAGAAGCCGCCCTGGCTTCATTGACCGAAACAATCACCCAATTTGCGCCGGAGCTGTTCATTGCCGGACCGGCGTTTCATGCGGGAAGATACGGCATCGCCTGCGCGAAGACGTCGAGCTTCGTGCGCGAGCGCTGGGACATTCCGGCGCTCACGGGCCTGTTCGAAGAAAATCCCGGGACCCGGGAAATCGGCCGCCATGTCTATGTCATCCAGACGGGTTCGTCGGCCGCTTCCATGCAGGCAACGCTCAAACGCTTCGCCGAGCTAGCGGCGCTCCTGTTGGAGAAGGACTTTGACAAGATCGAGCGCTTCAAAGAAGAACATTGTCTCAAGATCCCACGACGATTTACCGTTCAGAGCACTGCTCCCGACTACGCGCGCGCCGTGGACATGTTATTGGCGAAGCTCCAGGGAAAGCCTTTCGAGAGCGAAATCCCGCGCATCGAGTCTGAGCCCCATCCGATTCCCGACGCGATCGAGAATCTCGCTGGCGCGACGCTCGCTATCGTCACGGAAGGCGGCATGGTGCCGAAAGGCAATCCGGACCGGTTGGAAAGCTCTCGCGGCACGAAATATTTTAAATATTCGATCAAAGACCGCGACAACTTGAGACAGGGCGAGTTCGAAGCGATGCATACCGGCTACGACACCTCCACGGTCAACCAGGATCCGGACCGGCTGGTTCCTGTGGACGCGTTACGCAGGTTAGAGCGCGCGGGAAAATTCAGCCGGCTTCATGACTATTACTATGTGACCACCGGAACCGGCGCCATGCCGGCCAAAATGCAGGAGCTCGGCGCTGGCATCGCGGCCGAACTCTCCGCCTCCGCCATCGACGGAGTTATCCTCACCGCCACTTGAGGCACCGGCACTCGTAGCGGCGCTACGATCGCAAAGGAAATCGAGAAAAAGGGCATTCCGGTGGTGCTGGTCACTTGCTTGTCAAACGTCGCCACCCAGGTCGGCGTGGGAAGAATCATGGCCGGCAGCAAGTTTCACTATCCGGTGGGAAATCCCGATCTCACGGCCGAGGAAGAGCTCGCCTGGCGCATCGAGCTCATGACCAAGGCCCTGCGTGTCCTGCAAACTCCGGCTACTGCTCCGACCGTCTTTTAACAACCTGTGATGCCCTCCGATTAAACCCGGGTTCGGCAGTTGAAGTTACAGTGTCGGCTGCGCAAGGTGTGAGACTAGAGTAGCGAAAGCACCGACCTGCGCGGGTTCAAAGTCTTTTTTGGCGCTTGGCAATCTGTTGCAAGCGAGTTACGGAAATCACTCACGGCACCGCTGGTCTCAAACTTCTTAGAGGTAGTGGCCCATTGCTTTCGCTACGGAGGGCTCGCACCTTGCTCCCTCCGTCGATTTCTAACTGCGGAATCCGGGTTCCGGTTGACATCATACTCCGTTCCCGCCTACTCTCGGGCTAACCATCTTCGTTCGTCCGGCTGCTGGTGAAATTTGCACCGCGACGATTTTCCTCAGGAGGTTTCAAATGAAAAAGCCCCGCTCCTACTTTCTTTTCTGCATCATCGCGCTGTTAATCCTGTTCGCGCGCCGGGACTCGGCTCAAGGCGCGGAAAAAGTTTACATCGGCTATAGCGCCATCTCCGCCGCCACGGCGCCGTTATGGGTCGCCAACGATCGAGGGTTGTTAAAAAAATATGGTTTGGATGCGGAACTGATCTACCTCGCGGGCGGATCAAGAGTCGCACTTGGAATGGAGGCCGATTCTATTCAGACCGGCCTCTTCAACGATGGCGCTGCCGTCGAAGCGCGCCTTGCCGGCGGGCATACTTTAGTGACCGGCTCGGTATATGATGTTTACTATTTTCAGATTTTCGGCAAGCCCACGATTCAAAGTCCGAAAGACCTCAAAGGCAAAACCATCGCCGCCAGCCGGGCAGGCGCCGCGTCAGAATACGGCATACACGAGGCTTTAGCGAAATACGGGCTCAAGGAAAACGACTACAAAATGGTTTACGTCGGCGGCACGGACGCGCGCGTGCAGGTGCTCCAGCAGGGCCTTGTGGATGCCTCGATCATCTCGCCTCCCAATGGTCTCATCGCGCAGAAACTCGGTTTCAAAGAGATCTTGAACCTGATGCAGATGAAGCTTCCTTTCGGCTACATGGGCATCGGCGTCAATGAAGTCTGGCTGCGTAATCACCGCCCGACGATGCTTAATTTTATGAAAGGTTATCTCGAAGGATTGGCGCTCGCGCGCAAAGACCAGGAGTATACGATGCGCACCATTGGCAAATACTCCCAGCTTAAAGATCGGGAAATCTTGTTAGAGAGCTACCGTACTAGCATTCCCTACATCCCGGAAAAGCCCTATGTCAGCAAAGAGATCATCGCGGCGGCGCTCAGACTGTCTAAAAGACCCGATGCGAGGAACGCCGATCCCGAGAAGTTCTATGACAATAGCGTCGTCAAGGAACTCGATGCATCAGGATTCATCGCCTCGCTCTTCGGCAAATAGTAGATTTGATCTGAGCGCTGCAGTTATAACAAAAGGGCTTGTGGCAATCGCATTTTTCGTAGGAGGTAAGACTAATTGAGCGTGCGGTTTGGGAGCAGAGACGTATCAGATTGACTTCCCCCGTTTGCGTGAGTTGGCTTTGCTGAGATCGCACTGGCGCGTCGTGCAGATGCGCTAATGCAGGTATATTGGTACTATACTGACCAGCGATATTGGTTATACCTGCGAAAGAGAATCGTCGGCAACTTATTGATTGAGAGAGTAAATGTCGTCGCAGTGATTGCCGCGAACCCAATATCGCTGGTCAGTAGACTCACTGGTTAGGAATCTTTGGGACCTACGTGAACACATAGATTGTGCGTCGAGAAAAACTATCGGTTTCAATCGAATCGCGGAAATAGGAGGATGGCGTATGACGAATACTCTCCCAACTGAAAAATGGGGACTCACGGAGAGCGCTGATTGGTGGAGCACTGGACAAGCGGCGCGACAGCAAGTCTATGGAACTGCAACTGAGATGATGCTTGACTTGGCCAGTGTCCAACCGGGCAGTCGAGTGCTTGACGTTGCGGCAGGTACCGGTGAGGAAGCTCTCATGGCAGCTGGCCGTGTTGGTCCAACGGGGCGCGTGCTTGCCGCCGATGTTTCCGCTAGCATGCTAAACGTTGCCGCCGAGGCGGCCCGCAAAAAGGGCCTGACGAACGTAGAAACGCGTGTAATGAACGCCGAGAACCTTACGCTCGACGCGGACTCATTTGACGCGGTGATATGTCGGATGGCTCTGATGCTATTTCCAGACCCAGCGAAAGCGCTAACCGAGATGCGCCGCGTCGTGGAGCCTGGAGGAAAAGTCGCAGTGATTGTGTTTTCCACCTTAGAAAAGAATCCACACCATGGAATTGTCTTCGGAATTGTTCAACGCCTGGGAAGCATACCTCCTCCAGCGCCGGGAGAACGCTGGATGTACGCGCTCGGAAATCCAGGGACACTGGAAGACGTCTACAGGCAGGCTGGTTTTCTGAACGTGTCCGTTCAAGCGCTTCCAATCCAGCGGCGTTTCGCGTCCGCCGGGGAGGCTACTGGAAGAATGAGAAATTCTGCCGGTGATATTAGGGAACTCATGAGCCGACTAGACGAGGCTGATCATGAGAGAGCCTGGGGCGAAATTGAAGCGCAGCTTAGACGCTTTGAAGGGCCTAACGGCCTTGAGGTTCCCGGTGAAGTACTTATTGGGGTCGGGACGAAGTGATATGAATGGCGGAGAAGGAGAGAGATAAGTTCAATTGGCCATAAGGTTCCTAACCATTGGGTTGAGAAGGACGCTGAGAAACGCGCCTCTCACCCAAAATGTTATGCGTGTGTCTTTTCAATCTGAGGCGTTGTGATAATGGCAACCGCCGAAAAATTTGGACATTTCATGATAATCTTTTGTGTTGTTGTGGCTGGCGGAATGCTCAGCTTTTTCGGTTGGACTATTGTTTTTGTCCTTAGCAGTCCTCTTCGGTTTATTTCTGAAGTGAAGCCTCCGCATTACCTCCAATTATGGTTTCTGTGTACGTTTCTGCCGGGAGTTCTTGGTACCGCATTATTTGCACCATCCTTCGTTCGTAACCTATTTTCCCCAGCTGGGGGCGCTTCGGAACAATCAAAAACGGGGCCTGCGTTTGGCGCTCGGTCCGGATGTGCTAGTTGTCTTTTCTTTCCATTGGCAGTAGCTGGTATGGTCACGGCGATGGAAGGTGTCCAAAGCCCGTTGTCGACGGGTGCTTTCGCCATTGGATTCTTTGTCGTATTAGTTGCGGTTCCTGGAACGATCGCGGGTGCGATGCTTGGCGTGGGAGTAGAAACCATACTGCGGAGGGTTTTGTTAGCTCAACAGAAATACTAACCCGAGCTACCGGCGATACGTCTGTCGCGAGCCGATGTTTGCAAAGCCTTTCGGATCGCTTAGTCTTGTTGATTTGAAGCATAACCCCGGCTTGAGACAGACCTTCGGTCCCGCTCGCAAAGCTCACGGGCCGTGGCTTCTCGGCCTTGTCGTTAGGCCACACAAGGGAAAACCGCCGTTGAGCGCAGGTTTAACCTAGCATAGAATGGCTTGCGGATGTTCGAGCGAGAGCTTAGACGATTCCGATCGCTTGTTCGCGAGCGCAAGTATATCATTACAATTCATGCGCTCGAAGAAATGGGTGAGGATGACGTACTGGACGAAGATATCGAGAATGTCATACTCAGAGGCCGAATCGTCGAACGACAAGTTCACCGTGCGACTAGAGAGCGAAAATACGTTCTCACCGGGACAGACATTGCTGGTGAACCCATGGGTGTCGTCTTGAAGATGGGTTCAACAGGCAAGGTGATCGTCATCACTGTATATCGCGAGGAGGAGTGAAGAATCATGAAGTGTGAAATCTGTGGAGCCCAAGCGGCCGTTGACAAGAAGACGACGAAGAGCTTTGGCCGCGGCGACAGCCTCGTCATCATCGAGAACATTCCCATCATCCATTGCTCAAGTTGTCATGAGTCGTACCTCACCGCCGACACCGCCCGCGAAATCGACTCTATCCGCAAGAATCGCCGTAGCCGAGGCAAAGCAAGACGCGTTCTGGTCGCCTCTTTCACGAAAAGTGCGGCCTAACCGCGGCTTGAGAAAGACATACGGCCCCGCTCGCAAAGCTCGTGAGCCGTCACTTCTCAGCCTCGGCGTTAACCCTGTAATTGAATTGTTTTCTCTTTCGCTCCAATTTCCGTTTGTCAGGTCTGATATTTCATCGCGCCCCTCGCAATCATTACGTACAACTTGAGGTCCTTGATCTGCTTTGTCGAATTTTGAGTGGATGTCCAATTTGGCTGCACCTTTTCGAGTTGCGTGAGCACTATAGAGTTCAAGAACGAAAGGGGTGGTGTATCGGCAAAACAACTGATGCTAATCAAAGACAGTGGTGCGATCCCAGTTGTGCAAATGGTTTGCCGTTATGACTTGCCGTCCTTCTCGAACAGGTGGCGCCACTTCGCCCAGACTTCGTTCAATAGCTCGGGACTGGAGGCTGCCACCGGCGGGAATGTCTCCAGATGCTCGAATGGACGGCAAGCGTCGATGATCATCCGGCCGCTGTATAACGTGTCAGCGGGATAAAGTTGCTTGAGCGGATCGATGGGACTCCCCCAGCACCGATCGAGCGCCGTGTAGCCGCGATTGGGGTCGGCTCGGGTCACGATTGCCCAAACTACGTCGCTGAGATTGGTCGGATCGATATCGTCGTCTACGACGACGGTTATCCTTCCCAGGTACGCGGCGGGCTGCACCTGCGAGCACAACAGCGCGGCCTGCTTGGCGTGGCCGAAGTAGCGCTGCTTAATCGCTATGACCTGCAAGAGTCGGCCGGTGCCCTCTTCGGGGAACCAGACCTGGCTCACTCCGGGAAGCCCGGCCCCTTCCAGCGCATCGTGTGTCAGGGCCGAGTAGAGCGTCGCCATGGAATAGGAAAAATCATGCGGCGGCTTGGCGGGCGGCGCGCCCACGAGAATCGGGTCGCGGCGGTGGTAGATTGCGGCCACGTCGATCGCCGGCACCATTTGCCTTCCGCCGGCATAGTAGCCCGGCGCCTCGCCATGGGGTCCTTCTTCGCACATGACTCCTTCGCGAATCCAGCCTTCCACGGCGATCTCC
>JBGPIK010000240.1:0-10358 GCA_041484845.1 Binatia bacterium
GACGCCGAGCGGACGGATGTCGCGCACTCTTTCAATCCATAACCCGACGGAGTCAGGATCGGCGTTGGTTACACGTCCTTGGACAAACTGGCAATGGAGATAAATGTTCTTTAATTCCTTTAGCCCCGTTACGATATCCCCCATGTAAATGGGCTCGCGCGGATGATTGAGCTGCTGGAACATCTCTTCACTTCCGGCGTCAAACTTCATGATTTTAACGTCCAACAACTCGAGCGCTTCTCGAATCGCTTTGTTTCCGACCGTCGATGAGTTGGAAAGCATCGCCAATCGCGCCTGAGGTTGGTATCGGTCGCGCAGCCGTTTCGTCATTTCGATGACCTCAGACAAATTCGGATAAAGTGTGGGCTCGCCGTTACCACAGATGGTAATTGAGTCGATCGTTTTTCCATCGCCGGACAATTGTTCCAGGGTCAGGGCCATCGCGGTGACGATTTCTTCAACGCTCGGCAAATCGACAAGTTCATCGGGAGCCGCGAGATGTCTCTTCTTGGTCCCGCCGTACTGGCAATAGACGCAGTTGAACGAGCAAACCTTATCCTCCGTCGGAAGAAGATTGACGCCCAAAGAAATGCCGAGGAGCCGCGATTGGACCAGTCCATAGAGGACTCCGCTTTGCAGGGAGTTTTTTTTCAATTGATGATTGCGTCCGGTCTCGGGCCCGATACCGCCATAAGCGTGAAGTGCGGCCGCTTTTTTGCCCTTCTCGCGGCGTTCCCCTGATCCGCTCCAATTACTGTTGGTGGATGCCATACGGCTCCCGTCTCAAACCCCTAGCGGTTTGCCTTCCGATATCCTAAGGCGTCTTGAGCGATGATAAGCTTCTGAATATTTGTCGAGCCTTCGACCAGCTGGTAAGCTTTGGCGTCGCGATAATATCGTTCCACGGGAAATTCGGTGGAATAGCCGTAAGCGCCGAGAATTTTGAGCGCGGCATCGGTGCTGAAGGCGGCGGCTTCCGCGGCGGCATACTTGGCGATAGAGATTTCCAGATTGTAAGGCTGTCCGCGGTCGGCCCGGCAGGCGGCGCGATAAACTAACAAGCGGGAGGCTTCCTCCTGAACGATCATTTGAGCGATCAAATCCTGGTTCATTTGGAATTGGCCGATTTTTTGACCGAACTGTTCTCTCTGGTTGGCGTAACTGACAGCCGCTTCGCGCGCGGCGCTGGCGAGTCCGACGGCTGCCGCGGCGGAGCTGAGACGGGTGTGATTGAGATGGCGCATGCAGATTTTGAACCCGTCGCCTTCCTGGCCGATCAAGCTTTCCTTCGGAATGCGAAAATTTTCGAACACCAATTCCCCCGTGGGCGAGGCCCGCGCGCCCAATTTGTCGAGATTGCGTCGTCTGACTCCCGGCTGATGCAAGTTAACGTAAAAGGCGGAAATGCCGTTGTGTTTTTTTGACGGATCCGTGTACGCGAAGATCACTCCCGCATCCGCTACCGTAGCATTGGTAATCCAGATCTTGGTGCCGTTAAGGATGTAGCCGTGTTCACTTCGGGTGGCCGTGGTCTTCATTGCGACTACGTCGGATCCGGCGTCGGGCTCGGTGATTGCAAAGCAGCCGTAGGATTCTCCATTGAGCAGGCCGGGAATGTAGCGCCGCTTTTGCTCCTCATTGCCGAACTCCAACAGCGTCACCGCAGGGCCGGCTTGCATACTGAGGTAAAATCGAATTGCGCTATGGACGCGGGCGATCTCCTCCGAGATCAGGGCGTGCGCCAAAAAGCCGAGACCATTGCCGCCGTATTCCTCGGGAATTGTGCAGCCGAAAAACCCCAGGGCCCCCATTTTGGTGACGAGGTCGGTGCGAAAAGTATGCTCGCTGTCGTCCTTCGCGGCACAAGGCGCGATTTCCTTTTCGGCAAAATCGCGGGCGAGTTTTCGGACCTCCGCCAGTTCTTCAGGCAACTCAAATTCCATGAGTTCTTTGCCTAACTGCCGTCTTAAAACTGCGACCCTGAAGTTGGGTCCTCAGGAGGACAGCTCCTTCTGATAATGGAGCATTTTGCCGCTAACAAAGCCGAGTCGGCTGAAGAACTGTTGCATCTCAGTCTGATTGTTGGTCATCAGTGTGAATATCGTCTTGATGCCGTGATCTTCAGCGGAAGAAATAAAGTGTTCGACGAGTTCTTGAGCAATGCCCCGCCGGCGGTATACGGGGTCGACACCGATGGTTTCGACCCAAGCCACCGTGCCGGGAAGGCCGAATTCGAGTTCGCCCGCGCGACCGAAGAGAAAGCCGACGACACGATTATCAACCTCTGCGATCAACGATGTCCAGTGCGGCCGAATGGCTTCCGAAATCTCAATTCGTTTCTCCCAATATTGGGGCCGGGCGGTACCGGTTACCCGCTCCTCGATGTTGGCAATCATCGACAAATCGCGTTTTTCCAGACTTCTTACATAAATCTGTTTTTTCATGTTCCCTCCAACGGTCCGGTCTTAGCCGCGGTTAAACCTTAGCGGACGTTTTTCTACAAATGCGTTGTACCCTTCAATAAAATCCGGAGTCTCCATGCACCGCGCTTGAGCCATGGCTTCCATCTCCAAGGCCGTTTCCAAATCCGTGTTCGCTTCGAAGTTAAAAAGCTCCTTGGTGACTCCCAAGGCATAAAGTGGAGCGTCTTTTAAACGGCGCGCAAGCGCATAGGCCTCATCCATCAACTTCTCTCCCGGAATGACGCGATTGGCTAATCCGATGCGGTAAGCTTCTTGGGCGTCAATGGTATCGCCAAAGTAAACCAGCTCCGTCGCCCTTCCCAGCCCCACGATTCGCGGCAGTAGCCAAAGCGCACCCATGTCAGCCCCTGCCAATCCTACTTTGGTAAATAAAAACGCTGCACGCGCTTTGTCGGAAAAGATGCGCAAATCGGAAGCCAACATCAACATCGCGCCGGCGCCCGCAGCAATCCCGTTCACGGCGGCGATAATGGGCTTCTTCAAATTACGCATGTTCTTGACGACGTTGCATGTCATGCGCGTGAAATTGTAGAGCTCGTCGCCCTTCATCTTAAGGAGCGGGCCGATGATATTATTGACGCTGCCGCCCGAACAGAAACCTTTGCCGGTTCCGGTGAGCACGACCACTTTAACGGCTTTATCGTGCGCCAAATCGAGCATGATCTGCTCCAATTCGCCGTAGCTCTCAAAGGTCAGAGTGTTAAGATGCTCCGGATCGTTCAGGCGGATCGTCCCTATGCCGTCGTTGTTTTCAAAAACGATACTGCGATAATTCATACTCTCTCTCTCTCTCCTCACTTTCCTCACTGCACCAAGATCAACGGCCAGGCCGCGCTTCGGCTTGTGTCAGTCGCCGGTGAAATTGGGTTTGCGTTTCTCCATAAAAGCCTTTGTTCCCTCGGCTAAATCATGGGTATGAGCAATGCCGCCGAAAGTTCTCGCTTCCATTTCGAGGCCGGTTGTCAGATCAATTTCCTGGCTCTTGTTAATCAGCATCTTCGAGGCTTGCAGGGCGAGACGGGGTAGGGCGGCGAGCCTGGCGGCAAAATTGTGCGCTTCCGCCATCAGCTTGTCCTTGGAGACGACCTTCAGTACCAGACCGGCCGCGAGCGCTTGTTCGGCGTTAATGGGATCGCCAAGCAAGATCATTTCCTTGGCTTTTGCGGCGCCGATCGCGCGCGGTAATCTTTGCGTCCCGCCTCCGCCGGGAAACGCGCCGATCTTGATTTCAGGCAGTCCGAAGCGCGCCGTTTCAGAGGCGAAGCGGAAATCGCACGCCAATGCCAACTCACAGCCGCCGCCGAGCGCGTACCCTGAAACAGCGGCAACACTCGGCTGTGGCAGGTTTTCCAATTGATCGAAAAGAATCTGAAATTCGCGGGCGTGTTGGTACGCCTCTTCGGCGCTGCTGGTTCCTTCGATTTCGCTGATATCCGCGCCGGCGCAGAAAATATCGTCGCCGCCTGTGAGGACGACGGCTCTGAGGCCGCGATCGTTCGCGATCTCTTTAAGACAAACTTCCAACTCGCGCCGCATCTCGATGTTGAGTGAATTCTTTTTCTGCGGGCGATAAAGCTCCACGGTAGCGATGCCGTCTCTTTTTTCTAGTCTTAGGTTCTGTGCCATACCCTGGCCTCCACGAGAGCTAGGCGAACTGCTTCACCAAACTTGCCACCGTGCCCGCACCTTTAGCCTTTGCCTTTTGTTGGGCTTGTTGAAACTTATCACCCAGAGTTTCCCGTTCGTTGCGGATGAACACGCCGAGGTGAATTTTTTCTTTATCGGTCGCCAATCGTAGGGCCTCGATGCTGTCCTTACAATCGTGATCATCGGGAACCGGAGTCAAGCTTCGAATGATTCGCGCCACATTCATGTCCGTAGTGTTGAATGACGAGCAACTCGAGAGGATTTCAACGAACGAGAAACCCCGGTGCTGGATCGCCTGGACGATCAGGCTTTTTAGGTGCTCTTTCTTGACCGAAAAACCTCTCGCGACGAAGCTAGCGCCATAAACGATGGCCAGCGCCGACGGGTTGATCGCCTCCCCCGTGAGGCCGAAAGGAGAGGTCTTGGTAATGGGATATAAGGTCGTAGTCGGAGAAAATTGCCCCTTGGTCATTCCGTAAATCGCGTTGTTGAAAAGGAGATAGGTCATATCGACGTTGTTTCGCGCAACATGCGGAAAATGGCCGCCTCCGATCGCGAGGCCGTCTCCATCTCCGCCCACGGTGACAACCGTGAGATTCGGATTGGCGGTTTTTACTCCTTGAGAGATGGGCAGCGCGCGCCCGTGAATACTATGAAAACCGTAGGCCTTGACGAAGTAGGGCAGTCTGCTCGAGCAGCCGATTCCCGAAATTAAGGCCAACTCCTTGGTCGGCAAGTCAAGCTCGGCGAAGGCCTCCACTAGCGCGCCAAGAATGCCGTAATATCCGCAGCCCGAACACCACACCGGGGACACGCCGCTTAAATACTCGCAACCGTTATCCAGCTCTTCCATAACGTTCCAAACTCCTTACCTTTGTCGTGCCGGCAACCTCAACGATCTTTTCGACGATTTCGCTCGGTGCCAGCGGTACCCCTTTAATTTTCGTTACGCCAATAGTGGGAATCCGATAAGTGGATCTCAGCAATGTGGCCAATTGACCCTGAAAATTGAGCTCCGGGACGATCACCCGTTTCACCTTACTGAAGAAAGCTTTCAACTCGTTATGGGGTAATGGATTTAACACGCGTGGAACGATCGCTTGGACCGATATCCCCATTCCTTGCGCGATTTCGATCGCCTCCTCGACCGGTCCCGCACTCGATCCCCAGGTAATGACGCCGATCTCGCCATTTTCGTCACCGAAACGGGTGCACAGGCCCTGCGTCAAAGAGTCTTTTTCGATCTCTTCAAGCTTTTGAAATCTCTTAACCGTCATCGCGGTGTGAGTATCGTCATCGCAGGCGAAATTGCCGAATTCGTCATGCTCCATACCGGTCTCCATGTGCTCGCCTCCCGCAGTTCCCGGTATGGCAGTCGGGGAGACGGGAGAGTGAGCGAGTTGGTATCGGGCATACGGGGCGCCATTGGCGGGCGTAGCGCGCAGTCGAGTTCCCTGTGGAAGGTTTTCCACGAGATGAGCCTCGACAGTCTCGAGGCGCGCCGATGTTGCCTGGTCAACCAGGACGATGACCGGCAATTGATACTTTTCCGCGACGGCAAAAGCTAGTCCGGTCACGCGCAGGCAGTCGGACACAGAAGTGGGCGCCATAACGACTCGCGTGGCATCTCCGTGCGACCCGTACAGAGCGAGAAACAAATCCGATTGCTCTGTCTTGGTCGGCAGACCCGTGCTCGGTCCGCCTCTTTGAGAGTCGACGATGACCGCGGGGATCTCCGCCATGGAAAGCAAACCAATCGCCTCGGACATCAGCGAGAGGCCCGGGCCCGATGTCGAAGTCATGCTTTTCCCGCCTGCCCAAGAAGCTCCGGCGACACTACAAATGGCCGAAATCTCGTCCTCGGTTTGTAAGACAGCACCTCCAAGCTTGGGCAACTGCACTGCGAGCCATTCCATTATTTCCGAAGCGGGCGTGATGGGATAGCCGAAAAAGTATTTCACCCCAGCCGCTGCCGCGCCGAGGGCGATCGCCTCATTGCCCGTCATCAAAAGTCTCTTTTGCTCGCTTCCTTGGGGAAAATGGTAAGGGTCTTTTTTGGGCAGATGATTCTCGGCGAAGTCACGTCCCCGTTGTAAAGCGTCGAGATTATGATCCAGAACCGTTTTGCCTTTTCTCGTGAATTTCTCGGAGATAAAACCTTCGACGCTGCTCTTGGACAGGCCCAGCAGATACGAAAGGGTGCCGAGAACGACGATGTTCTTGCTGATGCGGCTGCCGATTTCCCTTGTTGCGATGCGCTCAAACGGCACTTTATAAACGATCTGTCCCGGCTGTGCGGTCAAATCGCACTCGGTCTCGCAAAGCAGGGCTCCGCCTTCTCTCAAGTCAGGGAGGTTTCCATCAATCGCCGCTTGATTCAAGCAAACGAGAAAGTCAACCTGCTCCCCGTGATAGGGAATCGGCTTCTCGCTTAGACGGACCTGAATCATGCAATCGCCGCCTTTGATCTCGGCGGGAAAGGTACGAAACGTTACAATGTGGATTCCTGCCCTCGCGGCAATTCGGCAAAGGGTTTCCCCTACGGTAATAACGCCCTCGCCGGATTCACCGGCAATGCGCAAGATGAGATCAGGATGCATGGGCTTCCTCCTTCCACTCGATTTCGTTAGCCTCCAGAACCGGATTCCAGAAGGCCCACCTGGTCTCAATGCCCTCCTGAACCTGCTCGACCATATCGGGAAACTCTCTCATGCCCGCGAACCTCTCCTGCAATCGAAGGTAGTTCGAGACCGGTAAGTGTTTCTTGGGAACGTGGTTCAAGGTAAACAGCACAGTATTGCTCTTACGTTGTTGTTCCGCTTCATAGAGAATCCACGAACGCGTCTCAAGGGCCAGCTCGGTGATTTCATGAAAGACGTCCGTGTCGCTCTTCCAGCCTTCCGGGCACACCGAAAACAGCTCGACTACGCAAGGCCCCTCGATCGCTGCGGCTTTCTGGACCTTGATCATGAGATCGCGGTGAAACAACGGGCAAGCCGCGGCCACGTAGCTGGCGCCAGCGGCAAGGGCGAGATCGAGAAGGTACTGCGGCCTTCGCTGGTTTCCCCGGATTGCCTTGCCGAAAGGCGTGGTGCTCGTGTTGGTGCCGTAGGGCGTTGCGCCCGAACCTTGGACGCCCGTGTTCATATACGCCTGATTGTTGAGGCAAACGTAGAGACCATTTTCGCCGCGGGCAATCCAGGTGAGGAGAGCCTGAAGGCCGATATCATAGGTGCCACCGTCGCCGGCGATGCCAAGGTTCACCACGGAATCCGGAGCGACCGCTCCCGCCTGCACTAGTGCCTTGAGCGCGGCAATGTTGCCGCTTAGCGTAGCGCCGGTGTTGGGAAAATCATTGTGATCCACGGACACATCGCCCCAGCAGGAAGTGTTTTGCGTCGTGATGACTTCATTGCAGCCGGTTCCAATGCTGGCAACGACATGTTTCCCACTGAGCTTAAGGGCGCGCAGTACCTGGTTGGTGCCACTGACCATACCGCAGCCAACGCAGCCTTGATGACCTGACATCAAGCCGGTAGTCGGAACTGCGCCGTAATCTCCGACATCTTTAACCGCGTCGGAAAGCAAGAGACTATAAGGACTAGGACCGATATGACGATTGAATAAGGCTTTATACAACGGTGCACCTCATCATTCTGGCTGGATCTCGTCCAACGCCGAAGGCCAGCTTTCTTGAAAGTGGCGCTCGGGACGCCAATCGAGAAATTCTTGGCTGACTGTAAGCTTGCTCTCTTTTTTTGGCCGCGGAACGTCCCGGTCCGTGGTTCCGCTAAAGGCCTGACGAATCGCTTCGAGACTGGCCTCTCGCGGCCTGGGAACATTCTTTTCGTAATAGTGGAGCGCGGTCTCAAAGGGGACCTTGTCATAGACCTTGTGCAGCGCCCCCAGCATCGGCATGTTGATGTGTTTGAGTCCTAGTCCCTCGGCGATTCCACCCGCGGGCACGGTAAAAATTTTGACGCGCTCTTCGCTGGCGCCCAGGATGTTGCGGATTTTCTTTACCCCTAAAGTGGTGCTGTTCACCAACAGCGTGCCACCCTCTTTGAGACCCTCCAGCACCTGGTGCTCCGGCGAATAGAGAATGGTCTCGTCGTACAGGATGACCACATCCCACGCGCGCAAGAACGAGCGGATCTTTTTTTCTTTTTGAAAATTTACCAGCGTGTCAGTGGTGATGATCGCCCCGCGCCGTTCGGAACCGAAAGCCGGCACCGTCAGCAGCCGATAGCCGTTCTCGATTCCTGCGCCGGTGAAACCCACCGCTGAAGTAATCGCCCCTTGTCCTGCTCTGCTATAGATACGGATCTCATGGGTTTCAGGAGGAATCGGCGCACAGAATTTTTCTTTGCGCTGTTGCTTTTTCCAGATCTTGCCCCATTTCTTCCACAGCTTGGGGTTCACCTGATCCTCGCGCTCAACGAAAATCGGATCCTCTTCGATATCAAGCCAGTAAGGCTCCGGCCTATAGGGCTTTCCCTCGGCGATGTTGCCGGCCAGGTTGAACATCAATTGAAAGTGTTCCGGCCGAACCTCGCTGCCTCCGAGCCCTCCGATAACGCTTGCGACCCTTGGACCGTCACCACCTAGGTGGACGTGGATGGCCGTGCTGATTCGCTGCGCGAGCGGAGGGAAGACGCCGCCGTGAGGCAGGCCTTCATCGAGCACAACGATGGCTTTTGTCCCCGCGCGATGTAACGCATCGGCAATTTCCTTGCTGGGAAAGGGCGAAAAAAGTCGGATCTTTAGAAGGGCCACACCGGGAATGCCGTCTCTGCCCTGAAGGTGCTGTGTGACGACTTCGCCGGCGGAAGCCGACTCTCCCAGGAGCGCGACGACCAGTTGGGCTTTAGGGTCCCCGATCCAATCGAAATGGCCATACGTGCGCCCGAAGTTTTCCCCGAACTCTCGTCCCGCTTTGAGCGCGACTTCCGCGGCATTGCGCAAAGCCGCCATCTGATTTCGCTTATGCCGGCGATAGGGATAAGCCGACAACATGGCGCCGTAGGTTACCGGCTTCTCCGGAGCGAACAAAGGATAGAGCGGTACGAAGGGCGGGAGATAATTGTCCACGTCTTCATGCTTCGGAATTTCAACCCCTTCGTAAGCGTGGGTTCCTGTGAAGCCTCTCAAATTGACGGCGAATGGCAGCCGGACTTTCAAATCTTCGGCGATCCGGTATCCTTGAATGACACTGTCCAAAGCTTCCTGACCGTCCGCCGCGAAAATCTGAATCAGGCCACTGTCTCGCATGGCATAAGCGTCGGTGTTATCGGCCCAAATATTGATCGGCGCGCCAGTCGCCCGATTGCCGAGAAACAAACCGCACGGAATGCTTCCGCCGGCAGCGTTCTCGAGTACCTCAATCATGTAGAGGAGTCCTTTGGAAGAAGTTGCTGTTCCAGCTCGAACGCTCTTGCCGGCCGCAATGATCTGGCTAGCCGCGCTGTGCTCGGACTCTGCGTTGATCGTTACCGCTCCCATGGCGCCGTCGTAGACCCAACGAGCGATCTGTTGAGAGCACGACGTGGAAGGAGTGATGGGATAGAAGGGATAACACTGAACTCTCGAGAGCCTAAATCCCCATGCCGCAGCACCATTACCTGCTAAGACCGTTGCCACTGTACAACCCCCTTATCTAGTAGTTTCATTCGCCGAAGTGTTTTGCCCGCATTTCTGGATCGAAGGTCTTGCCGTCGACCAAGATGCAGTCGGCAGCGGTGCGAAAACATTCAACCCAGCAGATAAAGCAGCCCTTACAAGCCAAAGGATCGATTTCGTGAAAACTCCCTTTCCCCGTGCCCCTCAGATGAATGGCGCTCTCGGGACAGACAATGGCGCATCGACCGCACTCATCACCGAGGCATCCTTTAAGATCAATGAAAAAGTCGTGTGTACGCCAGCCGCTTACGTCTTTCGGTTTTTCTTTCAGGTTTTCGATTACTGCACCGCGAGGGAGATCGAAGCAGATGCGCGGATCTTCAAAAACCTCATACCGAACTATTTTTCCCTCCGGGCGGTAGAGAAAAAGCCGTGCCTCCGGGCCCACATCTGCCATTTCGCTGAGCACCCGCTTGCTGTCGATTCCGTCGATGGTCGCGCGTGCCACCTCATCGATCGTGAGGATCTCCGGGAGCGGGAAGTGTTTGACCTTCGTGCTCGGTGAGGCTTCTTCTTGTTCAGAACCACCAGCATCGTGTCGGTCGCGCA
>JBGPIK010000241.1:0-10352 GCA_041484845.1 Binatia bacterium
CTCTCCGAAATTCACTCCCGGATTTTCTCATCGCTTCCGGTCCAGGCCACTTGTTGAGAAAATTCCTGCGTGACCGTCTCGATCTAAACAGGGCTGAAGGGTTCCGCCTGGCAGGTTAACCAAGAACACGGTAGTCTTGAGCTGTATGATAAGGAGATAAAATGCGCGAGATCCTGACAGATATCTTCAGCTGGCCGTGGTTTTCCGAACCGCACGGTTACAATTTTAATGGCCACTTTATTTGCCACACTGGTGGAAATCTCTGCATTGACCCTGTTGAGCCCACCGAAGAGGATCTGGGGGAGATGGTGCGGCGCGGCGTAGCGTATATTCTGATTACCAATCGCAACCATGGGCGCGCCGCCAATACCATCCGTGCGCGCACCGGCGCCCGCACAGCGATCCATCCGGCGGACGCGCCCCATGCGCGCAAAGAAGGGGCCGTGCTGGATGATGAATTGAATTTGGGCGCCAAAATTGGTCCATTCGTCGTGGTTGGCGCGCCGGGAAAATCGCCGGGAGAAGTCGTCCTGCACTGGCCCGATCGGAAGATTTTGCTCGTCGGAGATGCCGTGGTCGGCCACCCCCCGGGGCGATGCAAGCTTTTGCCGGACAAAGTCGTGGACGATCCCGCGCTCCTGCGCGAGAGCGTGCGTGGACTCCTTGCCCTCGACTTCGATACCCTCCTGGTCGGCGACGGAGATCCGATTCTACATTCTGCCAAGGATCGCCTTCGGGAACTCGTAGGTAGTTGGTGAACGAGCCGTTAGCAGCAGCCGTTGCCTAATAGCGTTGGCATATCTGCGAACGCTGGACTGATATTTTTTTCACAAATGACGATCCGAACCCTCGTAAATCTCCACTACTCGCTTAGTTGTAAACCGGCACAGTCATTGCTCAGTAAAGCATCAGGGGATACGCAGAAGCAAAAGTGGAGTGGCGGTTGGTAGTAGGAAGTAAGCTTCTGCACGCTCGGTCGCCTTGTGTTAAGGGAAAGATGTTGACAGGTCTTCGCCATTGCCTTTCTCTCTCCGCACGCGATGATCTGAACAATAAATGTCGAGACCCTGCAATGCAGCTAAAAAGACGGCCGAGCGCCCTCCCTTAGCCTTAAACCAACAATAATTTTGCTGCAGATGAACGGACACTGATCCGACAAAACATTTCGTTTCTTGAACGATCCGTTAACCGAAAGTTCTCTCTCCCCTCGCGGGCAAGGGTGAGGGAGGGGCGCGGCAAAGCTCAGTCACCCTGACATCATTCCTCTCCCATCAGAGACTGTGTCGTAATGTCATCCTGAGACGGCAGCCGAAGGATCTCGCTGTAATGTCGGGGACAATGGCGTCTGCCATCCGGTTATTAAGGGACAACCTATAATTTTCCTGTCAAGATCTGATGTAGGAACACGTATCCCTCTGTGCAGCTATGTGCCAGAAGCTCAGCGTAACGGTGCAGGAGTTGCGTTCAGGGAGCCGCCATGAGAGGACGTCCCAGGCGCGGGCCGATCTCATTGAAAGTTTGGTGAAGCGACACGGATTACCACTAGCCGAGATCGCGCGTCAGGAAGGGATATCCACCTCGGGTGTGTCGAGGGTTCTCAGCCGAAGGGCAGCGCTTGTCAAGCTAGTCAACAACGTCCCGTAGATTGCTCCCTTGCCCCCATGGTTATTGACCTTTAAACGCACCTGCCTACCGTGTGCAGCGCTACCGCGGCAACCGAGCAGGCAACCGCCTTCTTTTAGAGGCTCCGAACTCTTTGTCGTTAAGGACGCATCTCGCAGACAACGTCCACTAACGCCGGCTTTCCGTCCTTAACCACCTTAAGCGCCTCGCGCAACACTTTGGATAGTTCCCCCGGTTCCGTGACGGGACCCGTGCTCCAAATCCCAAAGGATCGCGCCGTCGTCGCGAAGTCCACTTCAGGTTCTTGTAGTCTTATCCCGTAGATCTTGTTCTCTACCGGCCTGCCCCTGAGTTGGGCCATCCGTTCTTGGTGTTCTTCGTCGTTATAATAAGAGCGGTTACTGAATACGACGATGAGCAGAGGGACGCGATAATGAGAGGCGGTCCACAGTCCGCTGAGGGTGAAGAGAAAGTCTCCGTCCGGTTGAAAATCCACGCAAATTTTTCCCGTCTCTTTCAAGGCCAGGGCGGCGCCCAGTGAAGCAGGAAGCCCGTAACCGAGGCCGCCCCCTTTAAACTTGCCCAGCATCTGGTTGAATTTGGCAGCGTCCAGATACAAGCTCTCTGCGCCGTAGCGAGTGCTGTTGGTGTAGACCCAGTTTTCGTCTTTGAGCACCGTGTTAAGTTCGGTAAACAACCGGCTCAGGGCGATCGGCTTGTTGTCCCAATTCGCCTTGGTTTTCGCGTCCCGGACTCGATCGCGTTGCTGATGAATCTTTACCCATTCGTTTCTTCTTTGTTCTATTTCCGCGGCGATCTTCACGAGGGTTCCCTTTTCATCCCGCAAGCGTCGCACCAGCTCAGGTAAATAGATGGATGTGTCCGCGAGCATGGAAAGATCCGCTTGGCGCAGCCTGTTGAACTCGTGGGACCATGAACGCACCAAAAGATCGTCGAGAGCGACGTTAATCACCTTAGCCGAAGACGGCAGCAAATTGATGATTCCACGCTTGCCCTTCTCCTGAACGCGTCTCGACACGGCGCCTTCGAGATCCGGCACATCCAACGCGAGCACAAGATCGGCCTGCGGCAACGCCTCGCGCTCCATATCCATCAAGTTAAGTGGATGCTGGCAAGGAAAATTGAACCGGCCGTTCTGGTCAAAAACGGGGATGGCAAGTAGCTCCGCGAGTTCCTTCAGGCTTTTGAATCCCGCTTCATTCCTCCCCACCCAATCCGCGACAATCACCGGCCTCTTGGCCTCGAGCAGCCAGCGAACCGTTTGCGCCAGCCCTTCCTCGGGCGCCTGCATGGGAAGAGGCGCCGGGTAACGAAGCAGGGACGGAATTTGAGTTTCTCCGGTGAGTTTTTTTTCCTGGACATCGATATCATAGCAAATGTAAACGGGACCCATGGGGTCCGTCGTCGCCAGCCGATACGCGCGAATAAAAGATTCCGGTATCGCCTCGACGCTGGCCGGTTGGTCGTCCCACTTAACGAAATCCCTCACCAAATTCCCTTGCACTACCGCGGTATGAACCCAGTCGATCCTGGGTCGCCGGTGCGCGGCGTCGGTCGGCCCCGTTCCCCCAACAACGATAACGGGGAGACGGTCGCACCAGGCGTTGTAAATGGCCATGGAAGAATGCTGCAGTCCGACAACGTTATGGACCGCGGCCGCCATCGGTTTTCCTTTCGCCCTGGCGTAGCCGTGAGCCACGCCTACAGCGATCTCTTCGTGCGGGCAAAGGATCGTCTCCGGCATATGGTTGCCGCCGTAATTGATCAGCGAATCATGAAGACCGCGAAACGAAGAGCCCGGATTCAGGGCTATATATTCGATCGCGAAAGCCTTGAGCATGTCCACGATGACATCGGACCCCCACTCGGCTCTGGGTTTTTCAACGACGGGGGCTGCTTTGCTCATTTCTTACTCCTTGGTTACGTACGTTCCCGATTTAGGCAAGCCATTCACGCGGCGGACTTTTCCATTCTGACCGGGATGGAAGGGACTGGCTCTTATGAACCGGAATACGCGTTTATTTTATCCGGAAGATTTCTCGATACTCGGTAGCAAACTGCTTCAGGTTATTCTCGACCTCGTCTGGAACGGGTTTGAGTTTGAGCCTTGATGGATCCAGTTTGGCCGCGAGCGGTTCCACATCTTTCCTTGACGGGTTTCGCTGAGCCGCACGCACAACGCGCTGGCCTTCTTTCGAGAGGACATAATCAATGAAGAGCTTTGCTGCATTGGGGTTCTTCGCTTTGGCACCGAGGCCAATCCCGCCCACCTCGGCGACAATGGGATTAAACGTATCGACCCACTCTATGGGCGCACCCTGTTTTTTCATTGTTTCGATGCGGAAAGAATAAACCCATCCCAGGGGCATCTCTCCCGCGACTACGTACTGCGCGATCAGGGCATGCCCCGTGCGGAATTGCGGCTCCTGTTGCGCCAACTGTTTCATGTAGCGGCCGGCTTTCTCCTTGCCCCAGGCGTTTACCAAAGTCCCGTACCAGGTGTAGTCCCGTTCATCCATCATGATCTTTCCCTTCCACTTGGGATCCAGAAGGTCGGGATAGTCCTTCGGCGCGTCCTTCGCTGCAACCAGTTTAGTATTATAGGCGATGACAACGTGGTTGTGATAAACTGCGGTCCACAAGCTCTTGGGATCTTTGAAATCATCCTCAAAAGCCTCCCTTTCAGGCGAGTTATAAGGAGCGAAAATATTTCTCTTGACCAAGACGTCCATTCCTAGAACGGTGACCGCGTCAAAGTCCCACTTTCCGGCTAACGTTTCCGTTATGACGCGATTGATCATTTGCGCGGTTCCAACGCGAATGTACGTGACCTTGATAAAGGGGTATTTTTTCTCAAAGGCATCGACCAGGGGTTTTGCGGTATCAATCGCCATCGCGGTATACCAAACCAGAGCGCCTTCTTTTTTGGCTTCCTCAACCAGCCTCGCTTGCCGCGCCGTCTGTCCCCACACCGGGATGGCTAAAAACCATATATTGACAAACACAAGCCCCGCGGCCAGCCTTCCGCGGATCGTTCCAAGCTTCATTTTGTTTCTTCTTGGCGGATCGAGCATTTTATCCTACCTGTTTTACCTGGTCTCACGCGTTCAATAATCATCAAGGGTATGGGAGTTGCGCTAATGGTGGATTCCTTATGGCCGGTGGTGGCCTTTGTCAAGGCTGAACATTCTCATAAATCACTTTTAACAGCGCCAAGTTGAGTCGGGACTTTGGAGAAGATAAACAGAGTTCGTGACTATCCCCCGCCATCGCAACGCGCGACACCCTATGCTCTCAAAAAAGGTGATTCACCCGATTATCGGCGGGGAAAAAAATGGTTTGCTGCTCGAAAATCCGGGGCGTTGTACGGCAAGGGATGGTGGTCGCAGCAGGACTCGAACCTGCGACCTCTCGCATGTGAAGCGAGCGCTCTAACCAACTGAGCTATGCGACCCTATCCAGGCTATTGTCATTAACACCTTGGAGAATGGGCTTCAAGTGGCGCGCGGGCTCGTGGAGTTAGGGCGCGCGTATCAAAACCGGATCGCTTGGTTTTCTCACTAAATCAGCGCCGAGTGGGCTTGCGGTTCTCGATCACCGCCACGGCATGAACCTCCAATAGCGCTCCGGGCGTTCTCAGCTGTTGCACCACGGCAAAGCTCGTCGCCGGCCTCCAGTCGTTAAAGCTTTCCTGCTGTAGCGCCTTAAAGGTGTCCTGCCATTTTGCATCGGTCGTGTACACCGTAATCGTTGCGATACTTTTCAGCGGAGTGCCGGCGCTCACCAGTAGTCGCCGCAAATTCTCCCACGTCTGCTTGAATTGCGCGGCAAAATCTCCCGGCGCCACCAGCTTGCCGTCTTTGTCCTGCGGTCCGACGCCGGCCAAAGTAATCACCGTGACTTCCTTGGTCTGAACAACTTGAATTTCAGGCGGTTGCCCGAGCGGAGAACCTGTATCTGTTTCCTGGGCTACCGCGCGCCGTGACATGAGTCCGACCGTCACAAGCGCGGTCAGCAAAAGAAAACTTATCGTCGTGCTATTGAAAAACCGGCGCATTTCGGTTGCCATTGACAGTTGTGGCGCGGTGCGAAACCTATTTTTATTTTTTCCTTTGCCTTATGACGGCCGCGCGCAACGAGCCGGACACACTTCACGGCGCCACTTTCATCTCCAACACCTCATTCCACTGCTGCTGCTCTTCGTAAAGCGCGGTAAACTTCATGCCCGGTTTAAAAAACGAGCGGTCGGCAATCCCCTCGATGTCGCTCGCGTTCGAGATTCTCAACGCGAGCGGCTGACCGGCATCTGTCGCGACGGTGAGATAGCGCCCCTCCTCTTGAATCTTCGTGATCGTTCCTTTGACCGTCTTCTCGACCGAGGGCGTGATCTCCGGACCTTCGCCCTGTAGCTCGCGATAAATCGCCGCCGCCGTTACCGGGAGATGCTGCGTGCGATCCCAATCTTTGTATTCGTTCATGTGAAATTGTTTGCGGATTTGTTCCAGCGTCATTCCTTTATCCATCATGCCGCGCACTCGCTGGCGCGCGATGGTCAGATAATCGATCATCGCTTGCAGATCTTTAGTGTCGCTGATCGGCCCGTGTCCGGGAATAACGAACTTCGGCTTGAGCGGAATAAAGGCCTCTAGCTGCTTGAGCATCCCCCATGTCGTGCCGTGGCTGTAGTCAGGCCGGATGTCCGGATGACGCTCTTTATAGCCGACGAATCCGGCGTGCAGCACGCCGCTCTGAGGCAGCCATACTCCGATGTCTCCCGGATTGTACTTGTCATCGACATAGATGAGCTCGATCAGTTTGCCGCCGAGGTTGAGCGTCATATGGTCATTGAAACTCAGGACGGTATCGAGCGGATTAAAGTCTTTCAGCGCCTCCTGCCGCTCCGGGAATCTCTTCCGCCAGGCCTTCACGAGATTGGGTTTCCAGCTCTTCCACTCTTTGGCCACTCTCTCGTGCATGATCACCGTCGCGGGCGGGGAGAAAAGCGGCGTGCCGCCGATGTGGTCGCCGTGGTTTTGCGTGATGACGACATAACGCACAGGCTGCTTGGTGACGTCTTGAATGTTTTTGAGAATATTATGCGTCTCCGGCTGATTGTTGCCGGTGTCGACAACAACCACGCCCTGCGAAGTAACGACAATAAGCGCGTTGGCGTCATTGAGTTTCCCGACGTACGCATAAACATCGTCGGCCAATTTTCTGAATTCCGGTTTTTCCGGCGTGATCGCACCGGCCTGCAGCGGCAGTGACAGGAGGAGGCCAAGAATAAAGAGCGGCCATAGATTTTGCTTCATGACTTCACCTCAATTCCGTATCATTTCGAGCCCTTCGGCTCCGCGAGAAATCTTAAATCCTCGCGCTCTCGGGATGACAAATCAATGTGTGGGGCATTTCGGCATTTCGAAACAGTCTCTCAAACTGGGAAGAAACCACGGTTTGGAACGCGCAAAGTGTCCTTAGTCTCAACTTACTCGCCGTGCTCCCTTGGCTTTTGGTAGAGACGCTCGAAAAAGCCGTCGTTCTCGATCTCTTGGATAATAGTTGCATCCACAAGGTCCTTTGCGCTTTTTCCCTTTAGTTCTTGTTTCGCCGCGAATTCATCCACTCCGAGCGCGACGTTCTCCAGCTTCGGAAACGGACGTTGTGGGATCGCTATCTGCACATAAGTACGGTACATGAAATCGAGTAGCGCTGGATCCTTCACGTTCAGATAGCGGCCATAGATGCGATCAGCCTGCGCGCGGTCCTGCCGCGCCAATGCGATCGCTTCGCATAGGGCTCGAATAAATCCTTTCACCATGGGACGTGCCTTGATAAGCAGCGGGCGCGCCACGGCGAAATCGACCCCTCCGCCGATAAACAGCTTCAGGCTCTCGTTATCGGCAAGAACGCGCACTTTACCCATTTCACCTCTTCTCTCTAAATCGAAGAGATTGTCCTCGTTGCTCGTCGTTGCGTCGATCTCACCTCTTAGAAGCGCGTTCAGCCGGGTGACGCTCCGGCCACCCATAGGCACGAGCGTCACGTCTCTTTCAGGATTTAAGCCGAGACGCTGCAAGGCTTCCCGCGTGATGCGGTCCTGGCTGCTGTTGATCTCCCCGGTTGCAACCTTTTTTCCTTTCAATTGCTCCGGTCGGGTAATCGACGGCTGGGCAAGTAGTTTCACAACGCTGTAGCCGGTGTTGGCGACGAAAACCAGGTCAAAGCCGTCGCCGATGCCGGAGACGAGCCAGTTTGCCGTCGCGGCATAAATTTGTCCTTCGCGTTTTTGCAGCGACCGCATCAGCTCTTCGCTGGAGTTGAGTTCTTTGAGCGTAATGTTTAGGCCGTTTTTTTCAAACAACCCCGCATCGCGCGCCAGCCACAGCGGCAACTTCGGCGGTCGAGCGGGATAGGAGACAACCGTCACGGTTGCGGTCTCGGCAGCAATGCTAGCTTCCGCGGCAAGAGCGCTCCCAAGAATCAAAACAACTAATATGAGAATGAATTTGCCGGCAACAAGCTTACGGGGTATCAAAAACAATTTATGAGACTTTATCCCAAAATCGTCACCCCCGAACGTTTTTATCGGGGGTCCAGTCATGGTCCGACATTGCGTACTATGACCCTGAGCGCAGGTCGAACGGGTCACAGTTTCATCTGGATTCCCGATAGAAGCATTCGGGAATGACAGACTCTTAGAGGTCTGGGAATAGCTTTTGGGCAACAAGCTGCGGGGAATTGATCCAAAAAAAATAAAGCGGCCTGCGTTCTTCATTTTGGCTAACCCAACTTTTACTCAGCCCGGATTCCGCAGTTGAGATTGAGAGCGAAGTCCGTGCGAGACGTAAACCCGGAGCGGCGAAGACAGGGAAACGAATAGTTTCAAGGTCTTCTTTGGTGCTTGGCCCGCCGCTACGTTTTGCCTCCAGAGATTACCTTATGCACCGAAGCCGAGTGGCCGCTAAGGGGCAGCGGTCTATTATCTTCGCTGTGTAGGGCTTACGCCTCGCGCACTACGCTACTTCCAACCGCGGAATCCGAGCTCAAGGACGATCCGCTATCGGCCGGGGAACGGCGTTGCGATAATCCGGGTGAAACGATGTGTCGATGGCCTTGCCGTCCATAAACAGCTTTTCCACGTCCTGGGTGGCAAAAATATCTTTCATCGGATCGCCGCGGATGATCACGAGATCGGCGGTCTTGCCTTTTTCGACGCTGCCGTAATCTTTGTCTTTGCCCCAGGCCTGAGCCACATTGAGACTCGCGGATTGAATCGCCTGAAGGGGGTTGAATCCCGCGTCGATCATAAGCGCAAGCTCGGCGTGGACGCCGTAACCCGCGAGTATGTTATCGGGATCGGAGCCCAAATGCATCTTGCCGCCTGCGGCGACAAAGCGCCGGGCGAAATCCTGGACCATCTTAAGCCCGGACAGCAATTGAGCGCGTTTCTCTGACGATGCATTGTCGAAATACGAAAAGTGCGCCTCGCTCTCCTTGCGAATATAGGCAAGAAGATAACGCAAGTTCGGATCTTTGAGCAGCGCCAACTCTTGCTCCTTCATTTGGGCTGCGCGCGGCGAAAGCGCGCGAAATGTCGTGCCCCAGGTCGGGCTCCAATGGACATTTTTCGCAACCATCGCCCTGATGATCCGGTCAAACATCTGCGGCTCCATCTGCGTATGGACTTCCGCGGTGGTAATTTTTTGGTTGATGCGCGCTAGATCTAACTCCGCTTTCTTCTGCGCATCCTGAATTGAAGTGTACGCGACCGACCACGAATGCTCGACCGACTGGTAACCGGCATCCGCCGCCGCGAAAATATCCAACGAATGAGCCATCACCGGTTTGCCCAACCGGTGCGCCTCTTCCGCGGCCGCCTTAGCGACATTGGGCGTGAGCCGCTCGAAGAGCTTATAGCCGTCCACGCCCTTTTCCGCCAACATTCGAACGGCCTTGCGCGCCTCTTCCTCGTTGTTAACGATAATGCTGGTGCGCTGTCGCCGGACCGCGCCCATCCCCGCAGGCGGAGGGCCGTCGATAACATTGCCGGACGCCCAGACGCGCGGGCCCCGAATGGTTCCGTTTCTGACGCCCTCTCGTTGGGCTATGACCCAGTCCACAGGGTTATTGGAAATCGTCGGACAGACCGTGATGCCAAAATGGAGATAAAGCTCTCCCATCCAGTCGCGCAAATGGCAGTGGCCGTCGATGAGCCCCGGCAAAAGGGTCTCGCCTTTTGCGTCGATTAATTCCGCGCCTTCCGGCACCGAGACTTGAGCCCGTGTGCCAGCCGCGATGAACCTGCCATTCTGCATCACGACGGCAGAGTCGGCGATCGGCGCGCGACCGGTGCCGTCGATCAGCGTGGCGCCAACAATCGCGATGGGCCGCGCTTGCGCCCTTGCGCACTGTTCAGCCGACAGAAACAACGCGAACACCAGCAAGCTCACGCATAAAACGTGGATAAGTCGAGGCACAAACCCTCCTTCACTTAGCCGTGTAGAGTTGATCGATGAACGCCCTGACCAAGCCTGGTGAGATACGACCGACCCTGCTCGTTTGAACCTACCGAGACGTGCGGTCGGATTAGCTGCTCGTATCACAACGGAGCGGGCACCGGCAACAGCGCGCCGCTGGTTCGAATGTCTTACTTAGTCAGGCCACAGCCTGTGTTTACCACGGAGGCCCCAGCGCGGCTGAGCCGCAAC
>JBGPIK010000242.1:0-10254 GCA_041484845.1 Binatia bacterium
AAACAAATTGATCTTGAGGAATGCGTTCAATCCCGCTTCGTAGCAATGCGGGAGACTCATTGAGCAACTCTTCTTTTCTGCTGGTGAGAAGCCTCGCCGCCGAGGGCCAGTCGCGTGCTTCGATCCAATAGGGCAGAGCCTGCTCCCAATTTTCCGCCTTCTCGTACTGGGCTGCGATTTCTCGGTGCAATTGGCGAACGGTTTCCTCGTCTTCACATTGGCCGAGTTTCTGCATGAGATATTTTTTTAAGAATGGGTGAAACGCGTACGTGTCGCCATCGACCGCGCTAAGGAAGGGAAACTGTTTATTTTCTAGATCCGCCAGCCATGCTCGGGCAAGCGGGGCGCGAAGAAGCTCGCCTACAATTGGCGCGTCGATTCGGGTCAGCAGGGCCGCCCGGCGCAGAAACTGCTGCTGCTCCGGAGTTTTGGCTTCGTACAATTCATTGGCCAGCGATTCGAAAGCCGTCCAACCCTGCAGCGATTGCCGGTCGGCGTTAGCTAATTTTTTGCTCAGTGTTGCGCAAAACTGGAGCAGCCAAGTGGGGTGCTTTTGAATCAGTTCATTCCAGGCCTCACATGACAGCTTCCACAAGGCGGTCTCTTTAACCGCGACGATCGTGGCTGAACGAGGCTCGCCGGAAAGAAGCGCCATTTCGCCGAAGCAGTCGAGCGGCCCGAGCGCCCCGATGATTTCCGACCTTTCTCCGCCGGCGCCCAATAGCACTTGAACTCCGCCCGATTCGATGACGTAGAAGGCATCTCCCGGATCGCCTTGAGCGAAAATAATCGTTCCGGCGCCAAAAGAAATTTCTTCGAATTTTCCGAGTACCTTGGCGATGTCTTCGCGCGACAGCCCGGAAAAGAGTGGAATATTTCTTATGGCATCGGCTAGTGCAGTCATGATGGGAGCGAGTCTAACAAAGCTCTCGTGTGCTGTATCGCTTTTGCCGGTGTCAACGTGGTTAACGCTGCCAACTTACAACTTGATTTCGAGTCCCTCATAAGCGACCCGCGTCGACGGCAGAAGCCGTTTGCTTAGCCGCTCGATGCGCTTGAGAGTCCGGTCGTCGTGATCTGGATCATGATGAAACAAAATCAGTCGTTTGACGCCCGCTTTGCGCGCAACCCTCACGGCGCGCTCGGCCGTGCTATGACCCCAGCCTCGGCGGGAGTTAGAGCGTGATAAGTATTCGGCTTCGAGATATTGCGCATCGTGAATGAGCAGATCGGCGCCGCGAAAAAACTCGACAGCCTCGGGATGGCCATTTTCTTCCTGTTCGATATCCGTGGCGTAAACCACACTCTTCTGGCCATAACAAACGCGGTAGAGCAAAACGCCGTGGGGATGGGCGAGGCTTTTGCGCACCAAGACACTGACTTCTTCTGCTGATGGAGCATGAGCTTGCCGGTCGACGCGAGGAAGTGTCGCAACGCCGCGCAACCGAACGCGCTCGCCGCCTCGCAGCGAGTAAATCTTTGTTTGCGCTGTGACAGCGCTCAGTTCGACCGGAAAAAAACGCGGCTCCATGACGGTCTGCAATGTGCTCCTGAGCGATCTGCCGGAAAAACCCGGACCGAAAATGGAAACACGAGAGCCGGACCGAAAGAGGGGTTGAAAAAAGTAGATGCCGAGAAGGTGATCATGATGCGTGTGGCTTAAGAACAGGTGCAAGTTTCGCGACTTCATTCCATCGTTTGCCAGCTTTTCACCCAGGGGAATGATGCCGGTTCCCGCGTCGAAGATCAGATGATGACCGGCGACGTGGACCTCAACGCAGGAAGTATGGCCGCCGAAGGCCAACGTATTACGTTCCGAGGTCGGGTAACTTCCCCGCACGCCCCAAAACCGCACCCGGAAAGAAGCTGGCTTGCTGACTCTTGTCATCATGAGTGATTTATTTTAGCCCGATGACGTTAAACCCCACTACAGGCCGAGTAAAACCTTTCAAACGGAACTCCTCGAAAGGCTCGAATTGGACCTGGTCTTCGATCTTGCTCAAGGTTTTTTGATCGACAAGAATTTGGCCGCCCTTTGCTTCTGAGCAAAGCCGCGCGGCCAGATTCGTCACGTTTCCGACAGCGCCGTAATCCATGCGACCCTCAAAGCCTATGTTACCCAAGGTCGCGTATCCGGAAGCTAGACCAATGCCCAAATCCAAATCGTAACCTTTCCGGTACCAATTTTTGCGCAACTCCTGTACCCGCGCATGCATCGCAAGCGCCATCTCCACCGCTCGCTTGGTGTGCGCGGCGCAGGGAACAGGATCATTAAAAAAGATCATGATGCCGTCACCGGCAAAGCGCTCCAAGGTCCCTTCAAATTCAAATATCAATTTGCCCATCTCCGCGTGATAACCGCGCAACACTTCCATGACTTCTTCGGGCTCGGCGCTATCGGAAAACGCCGTGAAGCCGCGAAGGTCGAGGAAGACGACCGTAATTTCCCGCCGGTGGCTCTTAAATAGACTTTCGTCTTCTCCTAACACCGTCTCGGCAATCTGCGGCGAAAGATAACGCTTAAGCCGATTCATGCGTTGCAATTCTTCGACCTGCTGATTCACCTTTTCGGCAAGCGTGCGATTCCATTCTTCCAGAGCGTCATGCATTTGTTTGATCCGCATCATCGCACGGACGCGGGCCAACAGTTCGAAGGAATCAAACGGCTTGATCACATAATCGTCCGCGCCGGCGTCGAGGCCCCGAACCTTGTCCTCCTGGGTCGCCTTCGCCGTTAGCAGGATCACCGGAATGCTCTTGTGCCGTTCGTCCGCCCTCAGGCACTTTAGAACCTCCAATCCATTCATCTTTGGCATCATATAGTCGAGCAGGATAACGTCCGGTAAAAAGGCAGAAAGTTTCTCCAAGGCCTCGGCGCCGTCACCGGCACGCTCGATCGTGTAATCGTGGTCTGCCAGCTCTTGTTCCAGAAGATCGAGATTAAACGGCTCATCATCGACAATCAGGATTTTGTTCGGCATAGTCTAATTACTTTTCACATTAGGATTTTAATTGCCATTCAAGCCACCGCCCCGTGCAAATGGCCTATCATATTTGCGTCCCTGTTCGATACGTTGTTGATAAGAGAAAATTCATTTAAGGACCGCCGGGGTAGATTGCCTCCGGCAACTCCGACCCAGTTTACTGGAGAAATTTCTTGATCTTCTCGATGAGTGCTTCTTCATCAATCGGCTTGGGCAGATAATCATCGCAGCCGGCCTTGCGTGCCTCAATTTCGTCGCCGACCATCGCATGCGAAGTCACGGCAATGATCGGTATGTGCTTTAACTCTGGGTTCGCCTTTATTCTACGCGTCGCTTCCCATCCATCCATAACGGGCATACCCAGATCCATGAGAATCAGATCGGGTCTCTCTTGTTCCGCTTTCTTTACGCCGTCTTCTCCATCGACCGCCTGCAACATGCTGTATTCATCTTGCAACAGTTGGACGATCAAGTCGCGATTCCACTCGGTGTCATCAACCACCAAGACTTTTTTCTGCGTCATACCATTTCTCCCTAGACGGTTACGCTATGTATAGGTGATCGGCAGCCGGATCGTAAATTTTGATCCCTTGTCCACTTCGCTCTCGACAGCGATTTCGCCGCCCATGAGATGGACGAATTTTTTAACAATAGCAAGTCCAAGTCCCGTGCCGCCATACTTTCTTGTGGTCGACATATCCGCCTGCCGGAATTCATCAAAAATGTAATCGAGGACCTCTCTGCTCATGCCGATGCCCGTATCGGCGACCGTTAATGTCACGGAGCCATGGTCGCGCCACGCGGATACTTTAATTTCGCCCTTCTCGGTGAACTTCACGGCATTACTTAACAGATTGAGAACCACCTGTTTGAGCTTGTCGCGGTCGGTTTTTACCGCAGGAATGTCGGGCGCGATCTCGGTAACCAAACGAACGCGGCCATCCTTCAACAGCGGTTCTACAGTCGATGCCGCCATTCGGACCACGTCGCTCAGGTGGAAGGTCTCGGCGTAGACCTCCATCCGTCCCGCCTCGATCTTAGAGAGGTCGAGAATGCCGTTGATCAGGTTGAGCAAATGCTCCGAGCTGATCAGGACCTTTTGAAGATTATCTTTTTGCAGCTTTTCGATCTGTCCTTCGGTCTTGCGCAGCACCAAACGCGTAAAGCCGATGATCGAATTCAGCGGCGTGCGCAGCTCATGGCTGACGTTGGCGAGGAATTGGGATTTGTGGCGATTGGCGCTTTCGAGCAGCTCGTTTTTTTCCTGGATTTCCTGGAACAGGCGCACATTCTCGATGGCGATCACGGCTTGGTCGGCGAAGGTGGTAACGAGCGCAATTTGTTTGTCGGTGAAAGTCTGGACTCTTTCTCGCCAGATCACGATCACTCCTATGGGTATCCCTTCTCTAAGCATGGGGACACCCAACAGAGTTCGAAATCCGCCCGCTTGCTGGGCGTCGCTCCATTTATACTCGGGGTCAGCCAACACGTCGGGGATATGAACCGGCCGGCGCTCGAGCACGACCCTCCCAATAAGTGTTTCTCGGCTAGAGGCGCGGATGGGGTGCTCTTCCATAAAATTCTTAAATTCATTTGTGGCCCCGTAGCTCACGGCCACGGTGTAAACATCTCCTTCAAGTCTGTGAATGTAACCTCTGTCGGCGCCGCAAAGCTTGGTGGCGTTTTCGATCAGCGTTTCCAGAACCGGCTGCAGATCAAAAGCCGACCGGCTGATGACCTTGAGCACTTCACTGGTAGCGGTTTGCTGATCTAAAGATTCAGTGAGTTCGCGAGTTCGTTCATCGACCTTTTGCTCGAGGTTAGCATACGACTCCTGGAGTTGAGTGGTCATCCGGTTGAATTCGTCTGCCAGTATCTCCATCTCGTCGCCGGTCTTTAATTGAAAACGATATCCCAAATCGCCACTGCCGATTCGCTCCACGCCTTCCCGCAGGATGCGCACGGGCCCCACGACCCGTCGCGCAAGGAAATAGCTGGCAAACAAGGCCATGCCGAGTCCGATAAGGAAGAGGGCTGAGGTCCGCAGCATCGAGGGATAAACGGCCTCGAACACCTCCCCTACAGGGCGGTCAATGATGACCGCCCAATCGAGCATCGAGATCAAGGCGAAAGAGCTAAAAACCTTTTTGCCTTGAAGATTCGGCGCGACGATGACGTTCGTTCGTGACGGCGCCGGTCGGTCATCAAAAGCCGCCTTGATCTGTTCGAGTTGCGCCACATTGCGCCGCTGCAAAACAAGACTGATATCCGGATGAGCGATCAACTCGCCGCTGCGGCTCGCGGCATAAGCATAACCTGCCTTTCCAACCGTGATGTTAGAGACGACGTCGCCAATGTATTTCAGATTGACTTCGGCTTGAAGAACTCCGATCACATCGCCGGCGAAACGCTCGATCGGAACCGCGATCGTCATGTAGGGCTCCGAACCCCTCACGAAATAAACGGGGCCGAAATACGATTTTCCTTGCATGGCCTGTTGGAACGAGGCTGCCGTGACGAGGTCCTTTTTCGTATCCGGTAAGACGGTGCGCAAGCGCGAGGCCTTCACCTGGATAACCCCTTTATCATCAAGGGCCACGGCCTCGGTGACCGCCGGCGCAATCAAGAGAAGTTTTTCCAGCTCAAAGCGAAATTCAGGCGTGAGCCCTTTGGGCGCAATCTCGCGGCTTCTCGTGGCCCCCTTCAAGGTGTTGTGAATTTCTTGAACGAAATGCTCGATCTTGAAAGCGGCCCCGGCCGCTATCTCTTTTTGTAACAGGGCCAGTTGTTCCTGGTCTTCCTGGTAGCGGAAATAAATTTCGATGAGGCCGCTGGTGATCAATCCGCCGCCGATAAATAAAACTGAAATAAAAAAATAATCTCGCACCAACCGCTCGCGGCGGTGCGCGCCAAAATTTCTTAGCAACGGCAGACGGCGGAATATAGAAATCCAGTTGCTCATGGGTTGAATTGTTTAATCACCGCCCTGCTGCCAATCGCAGGGAAAGCAAAGCGCAAAGAGCATGGCGCATAGCGCAAGACAAAGAATTGCTTTGCAGACTATTGACCACGGACTACGGACAACTGTCATCTGGTCACCTCTTGTCGGGACAGAGGCTGGGCTTTTCCGTCTTCTTGACTCAGTTTTCATTGCTTAGTTCTCATAACTGCCCTTGTTTCTTGCTGACCTCTGATCTCTGACCTCTGTCACTTAATCACCTTCACCGCCCGCTGCAGCACTTCGGGTGGAATGGTGACGCCGATCTGCTTGGCCGTTCTGAGGTTGATCGACAGATCGAATTTGGTCGGCTGCACCAACGTCAGATCACCGGGTTTAGCGCCTTTTAGAATCTGGTCCACGTATTCGGCCGCGCGCTTAGACAAATCGGCTAAATTAACTCCGTAGCTCATCAATCCTCCCGCGTCAACGAAATCGCTGCGGTCGTACACGGCGGGAAGTCGGTTCTTTATGGCGGACTGCGCAATACGGGAAATCTGACTGTTGAAGAAGGCGTCCGTCATGATAAAGAGCGCATTCGCGCCGCCTTTGGCGGCGGCGCTGATGCGGGTATCCAACTCAGCCGAGGTTTGAGCTGCTACAGATTGAAACGTCAGTCCCATAGCTTGCGCGCCAAGTTCGGCATCTTTCAAGCTGCGCTCGTGTCCGGGATTTTTTGGATTCGCAAGAGCCGTGACTTGAGTTGCTTTGGGGAGAGTTTCTTTAATGAGCTTTAGCCGCGCGCCAAAAAAATCGGGTGACACTCGCGCCACGCCGGTGACGTTGCCGCCGGGGTACATAAAGCTTTTAATCAGTCCGGCTTCGACTAGATCGCCCGCGCCGGCCACAACGATCGGAATTGTAGTTGTGGCGTTCTTGGCGGCGACGGCTACGGCGGTCCCGCCCACGACGATAACATCAACTTTTTGATTGACCAGCTCGCGCGCGAGCTGCGGCAACCGATCGGTCTTCCCTTCGGCGTATTTGTACTCAATGACTATGTTCTTGCCCTCGACGTAACCGAGATCGCGCAAGCCTTGGCGCAGGGCTTCGTCTCGGACCGCATTGGAGGATGACGAAGTCGACGCCAACACGCCGACTTTCCAAATTTTCGGCGGTTGCTGTGCCTTGACGGGAAAGCAAAGTGCAAAGAGCATAGCGCTTAGCGCAACGCCCAGGGTGACCACGGACCACGGACGACCGACCACGACCGTTCTCTTTAGCAAGTGTAGGTGTGTTCGGCTGATCGCTGACTTCTGGCGTCTGGCTTCTTTCATTTAATCACCTTTTTAGGACTGAGTGCTGAGCGATGAGTGCTGAGTCCTCCCGCTCCAACACAGTCCTCGTTACTCGGTCCTCAGCACTTCTGTCATTGTCATTTAATTACCTTGTTGGCGCGCGCCAATACTTGCGCCGGAATCGTTACCCCAAGCTGTTTAGCAGTCTGAAGGTTGATCGCCAAATTGACATTGTCAACCGTTTCGACACGAAGCTCGCCCGGTGGCGTGCCGCCTAAGATTCGCCGCACGTATTTGGCGGAGAGCCGACCGATCTCATAATAGCTTTGGCCGTAACTGGCAAGCGCCCCCCTGGCAACAACGCTTTCGTCCTGGAACATGGTCGCCAGCCTTTTTGCTTTAGCCATCTCGAGGATCAATTCTGCTTGGCTGACAATCATCGTGTCCGGTAAATAAAAGAATGCTTCCGCCTCTCCTGTTTTGAGCCCTTGGAGGCCGGCTCGCAATTCATCGGCGGACCTCACTTGCCGTTCGATTAACCTAAGACCAAGCCGTTTCGCTTCCCCGCGCGCCAATGCGGCTGCTTCTACAGCAACTCTATTGCCCGGATCATAGAACGTTAGCACGCTTCCGAGCTTAGGCAGAATCTCCTTTAAGAGTTCCAGACGTTTGGCCGTCAGCTCCTTCACCAAATAGTGAACCCCCGTGAGCCGGCCGCCCGGTTTGACGAAATCTTTGATGAGTCCCAAAGGCACTGGATCGCTGCCAATGGAGAAGACGATCGGAACGTTTGTCGTTGCCGTCTTTACCGCGATAATGACCGTGCTGCCAACGGCATAGATCATTTGAACTTTCTCGCGCTCGAAATTTCTCGCCGCCGCTTCCGCAACCTTCGCATCTCCCTTTGTGTCAACGATGGCAAGTGTAATTTGTTTCCCGTCATCCATTCCCAGTTCTCTCAGCCCCGCGCGCAACCCGTCCACCGTTTCAGACAGCGGCCCACCCGGAAAGAGAACGCCAATGCGGTATTTTGTCTGTTGCGCGCCCACAGGAACGCTAAGCGCAAAGAGCAAAGCGCCAAGCGCAAAGAAAAAACAGCTAAGTGCAGTGCTTTTGCTGACCTCTGATCTCTGACTTCTGACCTTTGTCATTTGATCACCTTATCCGCCCGGGCGAGCACGTTCGGCGGAATCTTCAGGCCGATCTGCTTCGCGGCCTTCAGATTGATCACCAGCTCGAACTTGGTCGGTTGCTCGACGGGCAGATCGGCGGGCTTCGTTCCCTTCAGGATCCTATCCACGTAGACTGCGACGCGCCTGTAGCGTTCGGCTTGGTCGGGTCCGTAGGAGATCAAGCCACCATTCACGACAAAATTTCTCTGCACATATATCGCCGGCAGCAGAGTTTTTATCGCCAAGTCCGTGATCCGTTCTTGATTAGAAAAGGCCAACGCGTTCGACAAAACGGCGAGAGCGGCACTCCGTGCCTTAATTGCTTCTTTGAACGCGCTCTCGTATTTGTCGGCGCTGCTGACCTCCATGGAATGAAGTTGCAGCGCCAGTCCTCGTGCCGCCGGTTGGCTTTCTTTCCATTCTTGCGCAGAGCTTGGATTTTGTGGATTCCACAGCACCGCAACGCGGGAGAGCTTTGGAACGGTTTCCTTGAGTAACTCCAATCGTTTGCCGGCCAACACCGCCTCAACGCTGCTGAACCCCGTGATATTCCCCCCAGGCCGCGCCAGGCTGTCGACCAGCCCAGCCGCGACGGGATCAGTCACGTCTGTAAAAATGATAGGGATGGTCCTGGTAGCGTTCTTGAGAGCTAGGGCACCAGCAGTCCCGGGCGTGAGGAGTACGTCAACCTTGAGACGGACCAGCTCATCCGCTAGGGCGGGGAACTGGTCGACCTTATTATTCGCATATCGATACTCGAAAGCTATGTTCTTGCCGTCAACATAACCGAGATTACGGAGCATACGCCCAATTGCCTCTTGCCCGCTGTTTGTAGCGGGACGGGCGGAGAGCCACCCAATCTTAGGTACCTTCGCCGGCTGCTGCGCTTCGGCGGAAGCGCAAAGCGCAAAGAGCAAAGCGCCAAGAAAGCCAAGCGCGAAGAGAAGAAGAAATTTCGGATTGCGAATACTTCGACTTGGCTCAGTACAGGTTGCGGATTTCTGATTTCCGCGGCTGCAATCCTGAGATGAAATGTTCATTTCTGTTTTTGCCTCAATTCCGATATTCGATATCAAAAATTCGAAATAGCTTCATTTGAGGCTATTCAGGGTTTCCTGTGAAGAAGGATTCACCACAAAGACCCAACGCGGTTGAGCCGCAACCAAAAAGAAAAAACAGATTTTACCACTGAGACACGGAGTTCGCAGAGTTCGGAGTATTTTTTAATCAAAACCTCTTCGCTCCGCGCCCCTCCGCGCCTCGGCGGTGCAATCTCCGAGCCCTGCTTCACACGGAAGCCTGAAGGCCCTCATTTAATTACCTTGTCCGCCCGGTATAGCATCGACTGTGGAGTGGTTGCGCCGGTCTGTTTCGCCGTTTTCAGATTGACAGTAACATCGCTATAGAATACTGTTATTAACCATAGTCCATAGAAGGCAGGAGAAAATGCCATGTCCACGGGTCGAGAACAGTACGAGGTCGTAAGCGTGTCGCTCCCACGAAACTTGGTGAGGAGGGCCAATGCCCTCATTCCCAAAACGCGGCGCAGCCGTATCATTGCCAATATGCTCACGGCCTTTCTTGACTCCATTGCACGGAAACAACTGGAGCGCGAGTATACTGCGTACTATACCCAACGCTCGGACCGTGAGGCGCAAGAGGAGCGCGATGTGCTGAGCGAGTGGAAATTGAGTGACGAGGAGGCCTGGGCCATCCTTGAAAAGGAGGAAGCAAGTGGTCGCCGTAAAGCGGGGTGATGTGGTAATCGCCAACCTCGACCCCACCATCGGCGTCGAGATCAAAAAGACCCGGCCGGTGATCGTTCTCTCCAATGACAGCATCAATCAATTCAGCCAGCTCGT
>JBGPIK010000243.1:0-10193 GCA_041484845.1 Binatia bacterium
CCCTCGCTGCCGCAGCATCGAGCGGCGATTCCGGAGATACGGCGACAAAGAATCGAGATAGAATTGCCTCAAAAATGACAGCCGAGCAGATTGCAACCGCGCAGGAGATGGCACGGCGCTGTCAGGAGTCTAAGCTTAAGAACTGCGACTGAAGCAGATGCGGTCAAGTCCAGGCGACGGGGTCTTGCAATCCGACAATCATATCCGGCGCTCTATTTTCTTGAGTTTCCGGCTCACCGTCGCGTAATGGACTCCCAGGTGAGCCGCGATCTCTTGCAGCCGATACCCATGCTCTCGATAGGCCTGGGCGATGGCCGTCGACCCCGAGCTTGCCGGTTCGGCGTCGGGCGCGGTGGTGTTCTCGCAGTTCTTCTGGCCGGCCGCGCTGCAGCAGCTCACTGGGATGCTCGCGGACGGGACCTGGGTGCCGATGGCGGCGGTGCACATTGCCGCAGTGACTGCAGCACTGCTCGCCGGCTGGATGGCGGTGCGGGCTAAGATTTGACCCGACGCCGGCTCTTAAAATCCTTTAACGAGCACGGGTCGCTCGGTTTGACCATTAATCCATTACCATGGTAATTTAAGATCATGGCATTGGCGCAATCCAAAGTTACGGCTCAAGGGCAAATTTCCGTTCCGGTGGAAGTGCGACGAAAACTCGGTATCGGCCCGGGCTCGGTGCTGGAATGGGACGAGGAAGGCGACGCCGTGGTCGTACGCAAAGCCGGCCGGTATACATCGGAAGACATTCATCGGGCAATCTTTCCGCAAGGAACACCGGCTTCGAAGAAGGTAGAAGAGTTCGATAAAGGCGTGCGGCGCTATATGAAGAAAAAACATGCGCGCCGTTGACACCAACGTCTTGGTCCGTCTGGTCACGCGCGACGACCGGAAGCAGGTTGCTGCCGCGGAATCATTCGTGAGTAAAGGGGCATGGGTGTCCACGCTGGTTCTCATGGAAGCGACATGGGTTTTTACTGCTGTGTACGACCTAACTCACGCGGAAATCGCGACGGCCATCGACATGCTTTTGCATCATCGAGATCTTACCGTTCAAGAGTCCGATAGCGTGGCCGCAGCACTCGAGCAGTATCGCAACCGTCCGGCGTTGGGGTTCTCCGACTGTTTGATCCTCGAAACAGCGCGGAAAGCTGGCCACCTTCCGTTGGGAACGTTCGACCGAAATCTCTCCAAACTCGACGGCGCTGAAGGACTGTAGCTAAGCCCCGCTTCGCAGCTAAAGACTATCAAGCCGCCGTTGGAGCGAATGTTTGCGAACGTTGAGGAAACCGGGATCACCCAGGCATATCGAGAGCATCGGTATCGGCTGCAAGAGATCGCGCCGCACTTGGAATCCATTACGCCACGGTGAGCCGGAAACTCAAGAAATTAGAGCGATGCAGTTAGTAATGTTGGATTGCAAGGCCTGACCCCAAGCTCTGGGATTGTGTGCGATCGAGATAACTATTTGATGGAGATCATTCGCTATCTACACTTAAACCCGGTGCGTGCGGGCATGGTGAGCGATCCTAGGGGCTATCGGTGGAGCAGCCACGAAGCGTATGTGCGTGGGAAAACGACGAATGGCATAGCCGTGGAAGAGGGTCTGAAGCTTTGGGGCGGTCAGCGTGGTCAGGCAATCAACGCGTACCAACAGTTTATACGGGACGGACTTGGGTCGGGACATCAAGAGGAGTATTACGAGGTCAAGGACCAGCGATATTTAGGTGATGATAATTTTGTCGAGGCCGTGTGTCGAAAGGTCGACGAGCAGGAGCCCGCCGGGCCGGTAAAGATCACCATGGAAGAGATTCTGACGGAGATTGCTAAAGAGGCTGGGAAAGCGGTCAAAGTGCTGCTGGGGAAGGGACGAGGACGGGTGGAGAGTCGACTGAGAGCGGAGGCGGGCTATGTCGGGCGCGAGGTGGGCGGGATCAGTCTAACGGTGGCAGCGAAATATCTGGGACGGGATTTGAGCACCATGTCGTTAGCGCTCAAGCGGCTGGAGGAAGAGCTTGCAGCGGACAGCGTTCGGCGAATGCAGATGGAGCGGCTCTGCATCCGGCTTCGGCAGGGAAGGCGTCGCAAATATCAAAGTAACAAAGCCTGACACCATGGCTTTCTCTTACTCGTTCATAGATCCGGAGAGGGGGAAAGACGACGCGAACCTTTTTTACGTTTGCGTTAACCCCATGAGCTTTCTAGGCCTGCCGCGTGGCTGAAGTGTATATTTCAATCCGAGCACAGCCGCGATCTGAGTCCTCCAATTGTCCGAACCATATGGCGTACCGGGGTTTACGCATCTCCGCAGCGCTTCGATCTCGCGTCAGTTTGAGCTCGGTTTACCCAATCGACCCAATTTTCGGGCGTGTTAGTGGCCACGTGCTCGGGCGTCAAGAAAAAGGTTCGCGTCCCCTTTCTCGCCCTAAATTCCTAAGGAGCTTCTATGACGAAGGATTTGGCAAAGCTCGTGGTGTTTCCGCTTGTCGTAGGGTTGTTGCTTATCGTGGCGCAATTTGTTCTTGAGCGGTACAAAACAACACGCAAAGTTACTGCGGTGATTGAAGGTCCATTCGCATTCGCACAAATTCACGAATTATTTGATAAAGCGCAAATATCTATACAATTTGAATTTGGCAGCAAAAAAGAGACTCCGCAAAACGAGTCTACCTCAAAATTAGAAACGAAAGGGACTTCACCGATCCAGGGGGAAAAATCGGCCACAAAAGCACCACCGGCCTCCCCTAGTAGTATGTCATTGAGTATGAAAATCGCAGATATTAACGATCTCCAGCTCTACAGGGTGACAATCAGGAATACAGGAACCGCCTCCATTCGTGATTTACCAGTCCGTCTCGTATTAGAACATCCTAGCGACAAGTTTCAATTTATCGCGCTAAAGCATAAAACCAATCCGGCAATGGAGTTTGGGGAGATTAAGGATGACGTTTCCAATCCCAGTAGTCCGCGGTTTGTCTACCAACTTTTAAATCCAGGCGACGAAGATGTAATAACACTACTAACCTCGGAACAATTGACTCTTAATGCGTATGCGAAAGGAGAAGGCGTATCCTTTGAAGTTACAAAAGCCGGTCACACTACATATACCTATTTCTCTATAATACTCGCTATCTTAGTGGGTATCCTTGTTGGGACAATATCCTCGATTGTAATGATGTGGCGTGACCGAAGGAACCAACCAATCAGTCTTTACAGACAGTGACCTTTGTAGCGGGGCGTCGATTGTTGTAGAAAAGAGAAAAGGCGCATTCTCTCGGTATCCCAAAAAAGAAACTGAGGAAATCAAGGGTCCGACTTTTACTTTTAGACTTTCTTGCTTTTTGTTTCGTTCAGCCCGCACAGGCACTTTTGAATTCAACTCCACAACTTCTTGCTCGCGATCGCTGCGCCGTCGCGCAGGGCGCGCACCTTGGCCCAGGCGATTTGCGGATGGAAGCGGCCGCCCAGGCCGCAGTCGGAGTCAAGGAAAAGGTTCGCGTCCCCTTTTCCCAGCCGGCGAAAGATCTGGACACGATCCTTCGGTGTGTTCGGCGGAACTGAGTAGAATATATGATCGCACTTACGTCCTGCATCACTATCTGGATCAACTTCCGTCTCAGCCGCCACAAGCTATCCGCCTAAGGCGGAGTGGGACTTCCCTCATCAGAGTCACCCTATCGATCACGACAGCAATTCATCTGGATACGCAAATTGTTATGCCGGACCCCAACTCCCCCGGCGATTCTGGTGACTAATTTGGCTTCGCACTCGAAGATTGATAAGAAAGTTATATAGAGGCCCTAGTCGTAGCCCTATTACGCTAGAATAAAAGCACAATGAAAATTGAAGTCGTATCAACGCCCGACGTGACAGCGAAGGAAAAAGGCGACCTTCTCGAAGCGCTTGCGGGTGATTTACTTACGGCGCAGTCTTACCGCGTTATAAAACAGGTGCGCGTAACGGCGGCAGAACTTGATCTACTCTGTGAGCATAGCGTATCGGGAAAATCGATTTACGTTGAGTGTAAGGCTCATCGCGAGAGTCTCTCGGCAAATTGTTTCACAAACTTGCTCGGAACTGTAACACTCAAAGACTACGAGGAAGGGTGGCTAATATCCTCTGGTCCGCTGGGAAAAGACGCGAAAGGATTCCTTGTCGAGTGGGAGAAGAAACCGCAGGTTCAACGTTCCAAACTTTCGATTTATACCCCCGAGCGAGTAATTGAATCCCTGATAAATACTGCTCGGATCAAAGCGCCACCAGAATCTGAAGTTCGTGAGACGATCAATGAAGGAACAACAATTGGTGACTGGACGCTTTTGATCAGTCCATGGGGTAACTATTGGGCATGCCTTTGTCTTGAACAAGGTATACCTATCGGTGCGATAATTTTTGATTCTAAAACTGGACAGCTAGTGCGCAATCGCGATCTCTTGGCTCGGCTTAAGGCCAGCGACACATCGCTGGCTGCCCTAGCTTTTGATTACGTGCTGAGAGAGAAACACCCAGTTTCCGAAATCAGGCCTGAGAGCGCAGTAGTAGAAGTGGAGTTTGGAGAGTCTTGGACTGATTATCGGCCCGCGCGCCCGGAACACTTCGTAGGTCGCACAAAGATCCAAAGAGATGTTATTCGTTTCTTAACAGCCGTGAAGATGCGTCGAACAGATACGCGTGTGTTTGCAATAAAGGGGGATTCTGGCATCGGGAAGAGTTCCTTGATTGCGAAGCTACGCCATCGAGCTAATACTAGCAAGAAACCTAGCGGAGTTTTGATGTTCGCGGTCGATGTTCGCGCCGCGAACACCACGGCCTATGTCCACGAATCTCTAATCACGGCTCTTCGACGCGCCGCTGCGCTTGGGTTCGGAACACGTGATCCAGAACTACTTAAACTAACTGATGTTTCCGATCCCCTCCAAAGCGAAACCATCGCGTCGTTTCTTCGCGAATGTGAACGACGAAAACAATTGATCGTACTGGTGTTTGATCAGTTTGAGGAGCTGTATTCCAAGCCAGAGCTGTTCGGTGTGTTTGAAGAAGCACGTCGTCTTATGTTTTCTGCAGTCTCGGCGGCAACAAACTTTGCGCTTGGCTTCTCGTGGAAAACCGATAGTACGGTACCTCAGGATCATCCTGCGTATTATATGTGGCACCAGCTTGCAGATCATAGGTTTGAAGTCACACTATCGCCCTTCACTCGCGCGGATGCAGAAAACTCTCTACATCTATTCGAGAAAGAACTTGGTGCCAGACTACGGGCGGAACTTCGTCAATACGTTATCGCGCAGAGCCAAGGTTATCCCTGGCTAATAAAAAAATTATGCATTCATCTCTACGAGCAACTTAAAGGCGGGGCGAGTCAAACAGAGCTTGCTGACCGGTCGCTCGACATTGCGCAACTGTTTGATAGAGACCTCAGCACACTGACACCCGGGGAAGACGCGTGTGTAAAACTGATTGCCAAGAACGCACCGATTGATTGGTATGAGGTTTTAGAGACGGCTGGCAATGACGTTGTTCGTTCCCTGCAAGATAAGAGGCTAATAATCCGGCGGGGCGATAAACTTAACCTTTATTGGGACATTTTTCGGGAGTATGTTCTAAACCGATCAATCCCACATATTCCCTTCACACACGTTCCACAGTCACCATCGATTAACGCCCTTTTAAACGTCGCTTCACAACTTGATCCTGGCGAGGGTAGGTCTATTGCTGAGATTGGAGCATTGTGTGGATATTCAGCTAACACCGTTAATAATATAGTTCATGATCTCGCTCAGTTTGGAATTGCGTCGATCGAGGGTGCGCTGGTTTATCTCGATAATCACATCAGTGATGGCTCCACCCCTGGAATTCTAGCCCACATAAGGTTGGTGCTAAGGCGACACGCTCTAACAGCCGTTCTGCGGCAGCTCCCAAAAGGGACTCCGGTTACGCAAGACGTGCTCATCCAGTTTCTTAGGCGATTAAACCCAACGGCAAAACATCACAGCCGAACATGGTTGACGTACGCAAATCGAATGGCACTTTGGCTAACAATTACCGGCTATGTAAGGCAGATGGAAAGCTGTTGGTTATTTGACGACACAGGTGAAATTCAAGACACATACTCAGGCTCGCTCTCCGGAAAAGCAGCAAAAAGACGGAGGATCGTTTTTCTTGGCGACGCGCCCCCAGGTCGAGTCGTGGAAGCGTTAGAGTATATTAGACGTAACAGTCCACAGAGCGTATTAAAAATGAAATCCCTTGGTTACCGGAATGCTTGCGCTGTGCTCTTTCGGTTCGGGCTTGTTGCTTTATCCACAGAACACAACTACCAGCTGTCGGAATACGCTTCTAATACGGAAACGCCATTAGAAGCCGTGTGGAGAAAGGCGAAGGATGAAGACACCCTGAAGGAAGTAATCGGGTTTCTTCAAACAAAGCCAACGGCTTCTTCAGTCTCCATAGGTAAAGCCGTTGCGGATTCCTATGACCGAGACTGGACTCCGGCTACCCTTCGCAGAACTGGGAACTCTCTCCGCCAGTGGGCAAGCTGGATTATACTCGGGACTCAGCGTGGTGAGATACCGCCCCCGCCTGGGCAAGCTCCCCAGGACGATGAACCGCAGATAGGTGATCTTTTCGGTCAATAATTCGTCCGTAGAAATTCCAGGGGTGCAATTCTAATTAATCCGTGCATGAACGCTCCTTTCCCCTCACGCCGCATCTGAATCCTCGTGCGACCGCAGGAGATTCCCTCACGCAGAACCGGGTCGGACCGGCGCGATGTATTCGCTATCGCGCTGGCACTCGAACTTTCAACCGCCCTCGTCGATAACGCACTGCACATGATAACCCACTGCTGTTGACGGTCCACTGCCAGTGGCGCTATACATCGCCACATTATGTGTGGCCGGTACGACTACTTTCCCGGTGAGACCAGTGCGCGGATCAGCGACTTGATAATCCCGGTTGACAGCTCGCAATCAGTGACGATATACGGGTGCTGGTTGCTTAAAGGACCCCACGAACCGCAGCGCAAACGAAAGCGCGCACTGCAATCGCGCGCACGAGGCACCGAAGAACGACAAAACTGTACCACCGCAAAAAGGACGAGCGCCTAACGAATAGCGAGCATTGCCATTTAAGCACGCTTTAAATTTCTCACCACGGGCCTACAGGAGCATCAAAACAAGTGAGCGCAGAGAATGCGATGCCGGTTGATCCTGGCACCCCCGTTAGATTAAACAAACGGAAACAACTGCCGCGGAAAGATGTTCTTACGGTTACGCTTTCATCTTTAGCTTTACTAATATCACTGACGTCCCTTGTCATATCGCTGTACTTTCAATATTTCTGGCAATCGCACGACCTGAAGGCTTCTGTTATCGATCGGTCCTCATCTGAACTCGCCGGGGGCGATGCAAGTTTACATTTTCAAGTTTTGCTAGTTAACCGTGGTAATCAAAATGAAGTAATTCTAAACGTGCAATTTCTCGCGTCGAAAACGCTACGAACAAATAGTGGACGTAGGCCTGACGTTTTCGACGTGTGGGGACGGGGAATCGGTCCGTTCATTTTGAAGCCAGGAGAGGCTTCGCTTCGGGAAATTAAGTTGAAACGGCAAGACTACAGCCAGACCCCGGAATTCGCCGTCCTGTTTGAAGTTGTCACCCCATCGGGGCATACGAAGGAGACTTATTACTGGTTTGCACGTGTTGAGGGCACTGGCGCTAATTTATGGAGCATAGGTTCTCAGCATGACAAAGGCCTACATGATCTAATAAACTGCAGCGGCAGGGCGTGTGAGTGAATTGATACGCGTCCTCGATGAGTTCAAAGGAAGTGGTGGACACCACACGAGGGCGAGTTAGTGGGAAAAATGATCGGTGTCAAAGATCTTTCAGGCAAAGCAGTGGCTCGGGATGTTCTGATCATCGTTGCGCTCACTGCCATCGCTGGGTTCTTTACTTCATTAGCGATGCCAGGGAAATTGGGCACGACTGAATACGCATCAATCGTGTACCTTTTATCACTTGTGTTTTCGACGATTGGCTTTACGATCATTGCGTGCTTCTCCCCAAATAACCGCTGGCGGCAGCTCTTTATCGTTGGTGTCCTGACGTGGATTGTCGGAGGAATTATCAACATTCCCTTCTTCGGTCTCTCCTTTATCGGTTGGCTTAAGGAGATTGTCTTCTTCGTAGTGACTGTCTCGATCGGTGGCGCATTTTCCTATCTGTTCACGACTTCTAAATCATCCGTGGCTTAGTATTTCCAGCCATGCTTTCTGTGTTAGTCGCCAGATGCCCATTGACAGATGATGGCAAAGGACGAAGTAGCGCCATAAGCACGAGAAGTAGTTTGAGCGAGTTGCGGTCAGCCTGGGAAGTGAACAACAAAGCGCCCATTGGCAACTGGTGGGGGTTTTGAATGCGCCTTCCATTCGCTTGACTGAAGTTGCTTTTCCTGGCTGTTAGGCGTTATACAGCGGAGTTATGAACGCTGGGGATGTGGTGGCCTCTTGGATTCTCGCCTTACCTGCGGTTGGAATCCTCCTAGGGTCAAATCTTTACCTTTGATATTGCTCCATGTGCTGGAGCTGAGCGCGGCCCCAGACTTTCACTTCTTTTTCGTACGCGAGCAGCTTCTTGACGCTCGGACGCTCCTGCATGGGGAGGAAATCAAGGGTCAGATTTTTACTTTAGACTTTCTTTCTTTTTGTTTCGTTCATCCCGCACAAGCAGTTTTGAATTCAACTCCACAGCCTCTTGCTCGCGATCGTCGCGCCGTCGCGCAGGATGCGCAGCTTGGCCCAGGCGATTTGCGGATGGACGCGGTCGCCTAGGCCGCAGTCGGTGACGGCGATGGCCCGCAGCCGGGGGTATAAGACCCTTTTTTTCTGCGGCCTTTTCCCCCGCCATCCTAACGATATTCCACTTTGCTTTGGACGATTTCTACAAGACGTGAGGCGCCGACGTTGACGACAGACGGATCGAACAACACGATATTGGTGCCGCCCGGCGCAATTGCGCTTGGATAACGAATTCCATCGACTCCGGTCACCTCGATCCGCTCTGCCAACTTCTGCGATGGAATGTAGTCGGTGAGATCGTCTCGCGAACGGAGCGGTTTGCTGAGCTCGTCCGCCAACGCCGCGAGGAGTCCCCCAAATTCCACCCAGTAGTCGACAGAATCGTCGGTAAACGGGTTTGGGGGCTCGGCCTCTGTGACGAGGTCCAGGATTTTCAGTTCTCTGACCGCGCGAACCTCAGCGACCGAAACGTATTCGCCACGAACGGGTCTAACCTCCGCCACGGCCGTTTCTTCTTTGTCGGCGCAGTAAAGTACGACCTTTCCCTTCGCATTGGCGCGTCCGGGACCGGCTTTCTCCGGTGGAGACGCCTGGATGTCTATCCCTGAATAGGGCTGGTCGGAGTCGTTTCGCCGGATAAAACCGAGCCGGGCGCGGTAAAAAACGGTATCGATGGGATATAAGACCGTTCTTCGGCCCGGCAGCTCTTCGTCCATGAGAAAGCCGTCAAAATCACCACCCCGAAACTCCAACGGTTGAGTCGGATCCGATTTTACCCTCTCGGCAAATTCCTGCCAGATTTCCTCAAGAGTGTCGTGACTCCAGTGGTCTTGTTTACGAACGTAAGGGTCGGACGCTCCTAGACGAGGTTGACCGCTGTCGTCATCCCAACCTGATTCCATGATAGCTTCGAGGAGCCTTCCTTCCCTATCAATGCCGCACAGTCGATCCGAGAACACCTCCCAGTCATTCTGGACAAGTTCGATGATCGGCGTGCCACGTTCCAACAGAGAACACTCCGCCGGCTGATAGAACGACCGCAACTTCTCAAAGGGGTGATAGAGGCTCTCGACCGGCACAAGCGGTTGGTTTCGACAGCCGCAACTCGGGCACCTTCCACGACTCTCGCTCTCATTCGTCACGTACTCGCGAAGCCAAGGGTAGGCGAAGCACTCGGGACAAGCGCTATGCAGATTCAACTTGTGGGATGCCATTCAAGTACCTCTCAGGGACAATCCGTTAAATTGTAGTGAACAAGAAAAGAGGAAACAACAAAATCGGACGCGAACCTTTTTGCGTTTCGTCCATCCCGCGCAGGCACTTTTGAATTCAACTCCACAACTTCTTGCTCGCGATCGCCGCGCCGTCGTGCAGGGCGCGCAGCTTGGCCCAGAAA
>JBGPIK010000244.1:0-10192 GCA_041484845.1 Binatia bacterium
CGCTGTAGTGCGCAACGTGGTCGGCCGTTTGGCGGTGAAGCGTGGGTGGTCCGCATGGCGAAGCGGCTGGGGCTTGAGTCCACGTTGCATCCACGTGGGCGCCCGAAGCAGAGGTGAAAAGACTCCCGACCCCTTTTTATCCGGCATCAAGTGAGGATCGACGGCGACTAGTGTTTAACGGCGGCTTTCTCTTCTTTGATGAAGTCAGGAATTAACCGCGGCGCTGCGCCGCAATTGAAACAGCGGGGCGGCTCGTACTTCGTTTCACCTTCGGGGTAGCGCATGAACCGCTTGTAAAATGGTTTTTCCGTGCCGACATAGTCGTCGTAATAAAAAGCCAATTTACCGCACTCGCTGCATTGTAAATATTTAGCCATCCTGTTCCTCTCAAGTGCTATTCTTTGAATGTGCTCGTGATCTTTTGACGACCGTTGTTTTCCGCGTAAGGCTCTTCTCGATAAAGTCCCAAGGCCAGCATGACGGGAGTATCCTGCACGGAAAACAGAATCACTTCCTCTTGGCTTTCATTGACGTGTTCGTGCCACGCCCATGGCGGAACGACAAAAAAGTCTCCGCGCTGGTAATCGAAGCGGATCCCATTAATCACCGAGTGGCCCCGGCCTTCGAAGACATGATAGATCGCACTGTTCACTTGCCGGTGCGCCTGGGTATGAACTCCGGGCCGAATGAGTTGAATCTGGCAGCTCAGGGTCGGAAGCGTCGGGCCGCCCGTATTGGGGTTGGTGTATTCGAAACAGATATCATCATAGGGACTTGCGGGTCCCTCGCCGATCCTTTTAAGCGCTTCATACGTCGGCGCCCACTTGTAATTCAACAACGGTGATGTGCTCGGGGCGACCTTTTCCCATGTAGGTCTTAAGTTGGGCCCGGCAAACGCTCTTTCCGAAGCGTTGACTCCGGAGACCGGCGCGCGATGATCCGGATAAGGCTCGAAGAACACGGCGTCCAAGTCGCCCACCAACGGCAGATCGAGGCCGTCCATCCAGATAATGCCTTGATCGGATTCGCACCCGTGATCGTGCCAGGTCCAGTTGGGAGTCAAGATCAAATCGCCGCGACTCATTATGCATTTGTCGCCGTTGACGTTGGTAAATGAACGATCGCCCTCGATAATGAATCGGATCGCGGCTGCGGTGTGGCGGTGACACGGTGCGATTTCGCCGGGAAGAACGATCTGCACGGCGCCCCAGAGCGTGTGGGTAGCCGCATATTTGCCGCCCAGGCCGGGATTAATAAAGGCCAAAACTCGGCGCTCGCCGCCGCGGTTGATGGGAACCAGTTCCGCCGCGCGGTAGGCCATCGGGCGAAGATCGGACCATTTCCAAAGGTACGGAAGGACTTTCGTTTGCGGTTCAGCCGGTAAGAGTCGAGCCGTGACCGGCCACAAGGGTTTTAGATGCTTGCGGTCGACTTGTTCATAAAACTCACTGAGTTCCTTCGACTCCTGTACGGTTTGGCTCATCGCGTTCCCTCCCAAACGGACTGAATTTCACAATACTGACCAACGGACAAGAGGTCAATAAGCGCGACACCGGCGTTTGGTGCGACGCGCGCTCGATGGTTGGGTGTGCGCAATCGGCACGGCGATCAGTTGAATTGTGGAAAAAGTAGTGTCATTTGTTGCAAGCGCGGCAAAACCCTTTTAGAATCGGGGCCGCTCATTTGATCTTGCACGGTTCTTTAAACATTGGCGGCTAAACAGCGCGCGACCGAAATCCTGTCGAGCGCGCTGTGACGCTGGAAAGCAAAGAGGAGGATATACGGATGGCCATACGACTGTTTCAATCTCAAACGTCCATGTTTTGTGAAAAGGTGAGGGTGGTCTTTGCGCTGAAGAAAATTCCCTATGATATAGTCGACGTACGCGCCGACGAGCGCAAGTCGCTCATTGAATTCACCGGCCAAAGAAAAGTCCCGTCGATGGACTACCAGGGCCAGTGCGTCATCGACTCCACGGTTATCGCTGCGTTGCTGGAAAAAAACCATCCGGGCAACAGCATCTATCCCGAAGGCGCGGCAAACAAGGGACTCTGCCTGGCGCTGGAAGACTGGTCGGATGAAGTTCTGATTCACGCGAACCACGCCATGCGCCGCGCAGAAAGTCCGGAGGCGCGGAAAAAGGCCGAAGCGGAGTGGGCGGCTCATTTTAACACCTTGGATCACATGTACACCGGCAAAAAGTTCATTTTCGGGCCTATGACCATCGCGGACATTTCTATTTTCTCGGAACTTCACTATCTTTACACGACGGTCAAGTATGAGATACCGGCGAGCTACAAGAATGTTCATGCGTTCATGGAAAATATGCGCCAGACTTTAAAGCTGAATGCCCTTTCCGACAGCTTCGCGGCTCAGTCGCTGTGAAGGAACCAGATGAAAAAAGAAGTGATTATCCCCCGTTTGGGATCGAGCGATGAAAGCGACGAGGTCAAGATACTTCGTTGGTTAAAAAATCCGGGCGCACAGGTAAAAAAAGGCGAGGGATTACTGGAAGTCGAAACCGATAAAGTGAATGTTGAAATCGAAGCGCCCGATGACGGGCTGCTGAAGGAGATCAGGGCCCAAGTCGGAGATAGCGTGAAATTCAGCTCAGTGGTCGCCATCATCGAAAATGCGGAGTGATACCGGCATACGCTGCCGGCGGGGTGATGAGCAACACCTGACGCTAATATGCGAACGGGGGAGTTGAAATCCTGAACGAATCGCCGCGCATCCTAAAAATCGCGCGACTAACGGTTATTTCCCATCTGCGCAACCCGAAGGTTCAACAAGAACTGCCGCCCCTCATGGGGGAAGCGATCAGGTCGGGTGGCCGCGACTGATGTTTGAGCAACGATATTCCGACCTGCTCTTTCGCACCGCTCTGATTGGAACGTTGCTGGGCTTTGCGGCGACGATTTATTTTTTCTTCGGATTGGCGGGCTACGTCGGCAGCGCTTGGCTGAACCTGATTACGGCCGCCAGCGTTACTCTCGCGGTTCTCGCTTTCCTGGTTCTATTCGTTGCAACGCTGCGCGAGGCGAATGCTCTGGGTCGAGCGCTGGCAGCGCTGATTGGCGCTTTACTTGCCGCCGAAATTCTTCTTTGTCTGGTTCCCCCGACCGCGCGCGACGAGCTCACCCATCACCTCGCCATTCCGCGGCTCTACGCGCGCGCCGGGCGCATTATCGAAGTTCCGATGGCGCCGTATTCCTATTATCCCATGCTTCTCGAGATGCTTTACACGCCTTGGGTCTACTGGCGCTATGATTCTGTTCCCAAACTTATTCACTGCCTTTACGGTTTTCTCACCGGGCTGGCGTTATGCGCGTACCTGTCACGTCGGATGAATGTTATTTATGGCCTGCTCGGCTTTTTTTTCTTTATATCAATTCCCGCGGTGCTGCGCTTGAACCATTGGGCTTACGTCGATCTGGGCACCACCTTTTACGCAACGGCATCGCTCTTGTGTCTGATGCGCTGGCGCGAAGACCCAGCGGCCACGAGCTGGCTTGCCCTGGCCGGCCTATCGATGGGGTTCATGGCGGCCACGAAGCCGAATGGCCTGGTAGCGGCCTTGATGTTGTCCTTCCTACTGGTTTTCACTTTGGCGGGCGAGCCCAAGAAATCGGTTGGCCAAATCGCGCGCAGTCTCGTCTTCTTTGCGGTCATGGCGGCCCTGCCGTTTCTTCCATGGCTGGTTAAGAACTGGTTTCAAACCGGCAATCCCTTTTTCCCTCTGCTGGCGGGTTTCTTCCCGGCAAAAAACAGTGGCGGCGCGAACGCGGGCGTAAGTTTCGGCGGTGTGGGTATTTTTGCCAAACGGGAGTTGCTTTATGGTGAAAGCTGGTGGCAGATAGCCGCGCTACCCCTGCGGTTGTTCTTCTCGGGCCGCGATGATAGCCCGCAATATTTCGACGGCGCATTGAGCCCGATGCTGATCCTGTTTCTGCCATGGGCCTTTAAGGGCAAGTGGCTCGATGAAAAAAAAATCTTGGCGAGCTTCGCGCTGCTCTACTTTGCTTACGCGTTTTTTCTGGTGGATATGCGGGTGCGCTACATCCTTCCGATCGTGCCGCCGCTCGTCGCGTTGCTGGTTTACGGCGTGTTCAATATTTATTTGCGCATCAAGCGTCCCGCCTACCTTTTTGCGGTTTTGCTTTTCTTTGCGGCGCTGCATGGGGTTTACCTGTGGCGCTATTTTGAGGCCGTCAGGCCGATGGGCTATTGGGAGGGGCAGGAGAGCCGGGAAACTTACCTGACGCGCGTCGTCCCTGAATACCCGGTTTTCGATTATATCAATCGTGAGTTGCCAGCGACGGCGAAAATTTACCTTCTCTTTATCGGTCGAAGAGCGTATTATTGCGAGCGCGACTATGTTCATGATGGCGGTGAATTGCCGGGCCTGCTGGTGAGCGCGATCCAATCGGCCAAGAATTCATTTGAAATCGGCAAGACGCTTAAAAACCAAGGAATCACCCACCTGATGGTCCGCGAAGATCTTTTAGTGCGCTTCCTGAGTAACAACCTTAACCGAAGCCAGCAGAGCGTATGGAACGGCTTTGTCGCCGAACGGCTGCGGCCGCGATTTCGCGATCGCGGCTACGCGCTCTATCAACTCGATGGGTGATCGATATCGACTCTCGATAGTGATCCCCGTCTTCAATGAGGCGGAGAATCTCGCGCCCCTGATCCGCCAGATTTTCGCGCTGCAACTTCCCGCTGCCGAAATTATTGTCGTCGATGACGGTTCCACCGACGGCAGCGCCGATGTCGCCATGGCCGCCGGAGCCAACGTGGTGCGGCACCCCTATAACATCGGTAATGGGGCGGCGATCAAAAGCGGCATTAGAGCCGCCAAAGGCAAGCTGCTGCTATTCATGGACGGGGACGGTCAGCATCGCCCCGAGGACATTCCCAAATTGCTGGCGGAGTCGGGCACTTACCACATGGTGATCGGCGCCCGCGCCAAGGGTTCGAAACTGCGCCTGCACCGTTATGCCGCCAATGCGCTCTACAATCTGCTGGCCACCTATGTAACGCAGTTTAAAGTGAAAGACTTGACTTCAGGATTTCGCGTCCTGTCGCGCCCCGATGCGCTGCGCTTTATCGATCTGTTGCCCAACACTTTCTCCTATCCGACGACCCTTACGCTGGCGTTTCTTCGTTCCGGTTTGACGGTTAAGTATGTGCCGATTCAGACGCTTTATCGTAGCGGGCAAAGTAAAATAAGTTTGCTAGCGGACGGCGTTCGCTTTCTACTGATCATCAGCAAAATCGCTACGCTCTTCGCCCCTTTTCGCGTGTTTTTGCCTGTAAGCGCTTTCTTCTTCTTTACCGGCGTTGGGTATTATCTCTACACTTATCTCACACAGCACCGCTTTACGAATATGGCGGTTTTTCTCCTGACGACCGCCGTCATTGTCTTCATGCTCGGGTTAGTCTCGGAGCAGATCGCTCTGTTGAGAATGGAGCAACGATCGTCCGGGCTGCAATGGGGCTCCGACAAGGAACAAGAGTGAGCTTTAAGTAAATTTGCGATAGACGGCAAGGGTTAATAAAAACGCACTGATGCGGAAGAGCGCCGTTCGTTGGGTTGCGAAGTTTGCCAATAGAGATCCTCGAATCTCTCGGCAATTTTCTCCCAACCGTAGTCTCCGACCCTGGCGAAAGCATTTTTTGCAAGTTTTGCGCGAAGTGAGTCATCGCTCAGTAGTCTTTCCATGGCACTGGCCAACTGCTTCGGATCGTGAGGCGCCGCCAGCATGCCGGTAATACCGTCTTGCACTACTTCTCCGATCCCTCCTACGCGGGTAGTCAGCACGCATGTTTTGGCAGCGAAAGCCTCCAACAAAACCACGCCTAGACCTTCAGTGTCCCCTGACTCCGCTTCAATCGAAGGGACGGCTAACAGATCTGCCGCCGAGTAAAAATCCGGTAACAGAAAGTTGCTTATCGTTCCCCAAAAGCGAATTTTTGCTCCGGCTCCTATGCGCGCGGCGTATTTCTGAAGCCTGACGCGCTCATCACCGTCGCCGATAATCCATAGGGTTGTCCTAGCACGGAGGCTAGGGGACAGCAGTGAGTATGCATGTAACAGATCATCACATCCCTTTTTTTCCACCAATCTTCCGACGAACAGGACAAGGAGATCGTCTTGCCGTAGTTCGCGGCGCAAGCGCGTTCTGTCGCCGCCGGAGAAAAACGTTACGTTGACCCCCATGGGGATCACGTGAGGCTTGGGCACTGAAGTATCATGTCCAATGGCCTCAGAGGTAGTGAGCGTATTTGATGTCCAGGTATCGCTTTTGGTTACGACAAACCGTTTGAGCCGGTTGGCGATTTTTCCTTGGAGCGCAAAGGTGTCTGCGCCGTGTGCAGTGGTAATCACGGGAATTCTATAAAGATATTTTGCGAGCACGGCGATTAGTCCTTGGGGAAGAACCCAGTGCGCATGGATAAGATCAGGGCGATATTTGCGGATCAGGCATACCAAGGCCCAAGTCATAAAAATGAGGAAGAAAGGAACTTGGATCCATAGCCAAGGTTTCCGGCGGAGATTCGGTAATATTCCAGAGCCGTAAGCTAACTTTTGCAATCTCGCTGGGAAGTACCTGAAGCGGTGCACACGAACGTTCCTCTCTATCCGTATTCCTCCCGTTCTGTCCGCCGGGGCTAACACCTGAATATCGATTCCGCGGTCAGCCAGGCTCTCGGCAAGATGGCGTAGGAAGATAGAGGCCGTATCCTCCTTGCTGCGAGGATAGCTGGAAGCTAACATAAGAACTTTGAGTGGTGGCCCGGTCATTTTTCTGCTTTCAGAATTCCCAGAAAAAATGCCTCCAATCGTTTGGCTAGATCCGACCAGCTTGGAACGTCAAGGTCGATTACGGTCGGCTTCTTCAACTGTAAGCAGATCGCTTCTGCGCAGCTGTAGGCATTTTCCGGCTCAAACAAACATTCAGGATATTTAACCAAGAGATCATTCATGCTGCCCACTGCCGCAGCGACCATCGGAACCCCACACGCTAAAATTTCGTACGCCTTTTGCGGGAAACTGTAGCGGCCTTGTGCCGAGTCGCGATAGCAGACCACGGCTAAGTTCAAGGCGTTGATGAAACAAGCCACTTCAACCTGAGCCAGTGTCTTAAAATCGTGTACCCGGCTGTTGTTCGGAATTCGCAAACTACGCTTACGCGGGCCGGCGAGCGCCAGATGGATTTGGTCGTCTTCCGCGGCGAGCATCTCAAACGCCCGAAATAGCGTCTCGATGCCGCGACTGCGATCCAACGCGCCCGCCGTGCCGATGATCTTGGCGTTTTCGGGCAGTCCCAGAGCCTTCCGGCAGTCAGCTCGATCGCGATCGTGAAATAGGTCCGTGCGCACGCCATTTTCAATCACCGCAGTCGGTAGCGAGCGCGGGTACGTGCGAATAATGTAGTCGGCCAGCCGCGCGCTGAAGCATGTCACCCCGTCAGCTTTTTGCACGGCTTTTTTGAACAGAGTCACAACGCCCGGAATTTTGCTTGCCGTGAAAGCTTCGAAGTTGTCATACAAATCGATGACGCATTTGGTTTGGAATTCTTTGGCGAGCCGATAGCCGAAAATAGCGTGGTAGGCATCTGAGCATGACCAAATAATGTCCGGCCGAGATTCCTGCACTATCCTGCGCGTACGGCGAAGATATTTGCCGATTCCAGGCCGAAACCCGTTGAGGAGATTCATCGAATGCCAAGTTATGGAAGGATCGCCAGGTGACGGTGGGTCCACAAACGAGCCTTCGGCTCTATTGCGGTAGCTGAAAGCAATGCCTTCAACGGTATGACCGAGCCGCGAAAGCTCCAGAGGGAACTCGCGGAATCTGCCAAATCGATCGTCCAGCAAGTCTTTTCCCATGTACTGGCGCTTGGTGAGAACGAGGATCTTCATCTACGTCGGAGTCGCTGGCCCCACTGAACACCCACCGATTGAAACGCTTTATACGGCAGCACCCATCGTGCCGCCACCACCGTGAAGAGTCGCAGGTAATCAAAAATCCATGTTTTGCAGAAAAAGAAAAAGTTTCTTCGGTAACGCCACAGAAAGCGGGTTCTCGCGGCAACCTGGAAAGTGGATTTGCGCGAAACTAGTAATTGGAGTATTCCGCTCGGTCCGAGACGACGGTCATAAGGGTTGATGCCGGTTTTTGATCGGTCGTTCAACACCACGGTTTCCAGCGCGACTTGCAGTGAAAAACCCGCTCGACTCGCTCTTAGCAGTAGATCGTCGTCGCCAAACGCTTGGGGAAAGCGTTGCTCATTAAAAAGCCCGACCGTATCGAAGACCGCCATGGGGAATAGCGTGCACATCCCGTGCAACATGTCGACTCGGCGCAGGCCTTTGCCGAGAGTGGATAACGGCGTGTTGTGGTCCAAATAGTAAAAGCGATCACTGCTTTTCGCGCGCATCCGTCCAGCAAAAAATACCGTATCAGGCCTCGTGAGATAGCAGCAAACTGCGGAGATGATGCAATTAGGATCGCTACGTGCCGCCGAAGCCAAGCCGCTGAAGAGTCCAGGTGTTGCGACATTGTCATCGTTGTAAGTAAGGACATAATCACACCCGAGCTCTTGTGATTTTCGGATGCCAAAATTCATCGCGGCGGCCCACCACATGGAGGAATTCCCCTGAAGCAAAATCGTCTGGGGAAAACCGTGCGTGATCGCTTCCGCCGTCCCGTCAGAGGAACCTGCATCAACAACTATAACCAGGTGGTTGAGTGATAGATTCTCGAAGATGCTACGGAGCGCTAAGATAGCAGTAGCGCGGCGGTTGAAAGTGGGGATAACGATAGCAGTGGTCATTGTTAACTATTATCACAGATCATTAGTTTGCCCAAAAATCCATTTCAATTCGCCGCGCTTGTGAGTAAATCCCACGAATCTGAATAGCGTTGTTATTTCCACTGACGGTAGCTCGGAAATGGCGCGCACTCGCCAAACCGCACTTGGTGTAAAAAAGATAATGCTGATCCATTCCAATATGGTATACTAAACCGTTTTCCGCTCAACAACGGAGCTACGTCACGAAATGCTCAAAATAGGTATCGATGAAGTTGATGGGACAGTTACACAGCCGCTGATAAAGATCATTAAGCCAAGTCACGGTTGGATGCCGATTCGTTTGGATGCTCTCTGGGTACGCCGTGAGCTGCTCTATTTTCTAGTTTGGCGGGATATTAAGGTCCGCTATAAACAGACCCTCTTAGGAGTGCTGTGGGCCGTTCTGCAACCTTTGATGCTGATGCTAGCTTTTAGTATTTTTTTGGGCCGCTTGGCCAAGGTGCCCTCGGATGGGTTACCCTATCCCGTATTTACTTTTTGGGCTTTGATTCCGTGGCAACTCTTTGCTCAGGCTTTGACTCAGGCGAGTAACAGTCTTGTAGCGAATGATCGGCTGATCACCAAGGTTTGTTTTCCTCGCCTCGTGATTCCTCTCTCCGCTGTTCTATCAGGATTGGTCGATTTTCTGATCGCTTTCATTATTCTTCTCACCTTGATGATTCATTACGGGATATCGCCGACGAACGCATTATGGACCATTCCGATTTTCGTTCTCCTGGCTGTAGTTTCAGCTTTGGCCGTAGGTCTATGGTTATCTGCCGTCAACGTACAATACAGAGACGTGAGGTACACAATCGCGTTTATTACCCAGCTCTGGTTCTTTGTGAGCCCAGTCGCTTACCCGAGCAGCCTCGCGCCTGAAAGGTGGCGCTCCCTCTACGGTCTCAATCCCATTGCGGGCGTCGTCGAAGGCTTCCGCTGGGCTCTGCTGGGCAAGTCTCAGGCGCCCGGCCCGCTGGTTGCGGTGTCCTGCGGTCATCACTTTATTCCTCTTGATCGGTGGGCTGTATTATTTCAGGCGCATGGAGAAGACTTTCGCCGACGTGCATTGAGATATGTCTGATATCGCAATTCAAGCTGAAGGTTTGAGCAAACTCTACCGCATCCGGGAGCGAAGGCGTTACCGTATGTTGCGCGACAGCATTGCCAAAGGGTTTACGGCTCCGTTGCGGCGGTTGAGACAAATAGACAGGAGAAAGACCACAGGAAACGGTAGCCCCGACCTTCAGTCGCCCGTCTCCAGTCCGGATGGCTATATTTGGGCCCTCAAAGACGTGTCCTTCGAGATCAAACATGGAGAGGTCGTCGGC
>JBGPIK010000245.1:0-10161 GCA_041484845.1 Binatia bacterium
CGCTACAGCGCCGCGCTTGTAATCCGGTGAACGAATCATTCTTCACCGCAGAGACGCCGGTCGTGAGAAAAAACCCCTTTTTCGCAAAAATGAGCGTTGCAAGTATTTGATTTCATTGAGGCCAAATTTGTAATTTTGATGGTTTTTGAATTTTTTCTCACGACCGCCGAGCACGCAGAGAAAATATTTAATCGCTGCGGGTTAATTCCCCGCGGCTTGCTGCGTAAAATTGATCTTCCTTGCCCAAGACCGTCATTCCCGCATGTTTTAAGCGGGAATCCAGGCGAAATCAGAGCTGGACCCCCGATTTGAACATTCGGGTGTGACGCCTTAGGAATGACTCTCATAGCGTCCTTCCAATACCCCGCAGCTTGCCGCGGGGTAGTACATTAAAACCCTCTGCGCCCTCCGTGCCTCAGCGGTGAAATCTCTTTTCTTTTTGCTTTCGGCTCTCACTCATCTTCCTCAGCTTTCCGAGACACCTTGCGCACAGATGTGTTCGGCTTGACATCATTGCGGCGGTGCTGGGCCGTGCGCTCGCCGTTCTCCAAGTATTTGCCCTCCACCGCACGCAGGGCCGCTTGGTCCCACTCCTCGGTCCAGTCGCCCAGCGAATAACCGTGCCATGGCGCTTCGGGCTTGAGGCGCGGCAGCCCCATTCTCTCCCACAGCTCCTTTGCATGCTCCATATATTCCGCTTTCGGCAGCGCGACCGGGGGCAGCTTGCCTTTCAGGGTCGCATCCACCAGGAGCGTCGAATCCTGACCGCCGCCGCGCTCGACGCGCGGGCCATAGACGCTGCGATGCTGGAGCGTTTGAATATCCAGCGCCGGATTCGCGCGATAGGCCAAAGCCCACCAGATCGCGTCCCCGTTTTCGGGATCGATATCGTCGTTGATCGCAATCACGTATTTGCCGCATAGAGCCTGCAACGAGGTGGCGCCGTAGAGTGCGCGCCAAACCTCGGTTTGCGGCGTGCCCCGCTCCATCTGAATGAACATCACCCGCCGCAAGTTCGTCAGCGCTTCGTGCATCGAGACGCGAATCACCCCTTTGATTCCGAGAGCGTCGCGCAAATGCGCGAGGAACAAAGGCTCGTAGGCCACGCGCTTGATGACGCTTGACTCGCTCGGCGTTACTTGCGAAATGATCGAGGGAAACAGCGCATTGCGCCTGCGCGTGATCGCGGTGACGTTCATGATCATGTTGTAGTCTTCGAGCGCCACATGACCGTGCGATTCCGCAAACGGCGCTTCAGGCTCGAGGTACTCGGTGTCGATCCAACCTTCAATGACGATCTCCGCTTCTGCCGGCACCATTAAGTCCACCGTCTTGGCCCTTACCTGCTTGAGCGCTGCGCCGACGATGCCACCCGCCACCGCCATTTCTTCCACGCCGATGCGGAGTTTCTGTGGTCCAACGTACGCAACCGCCGGTGGACCGCCGAGGACGAACGCGCAGGGCATGCGCTCGCCGCGGGATTTGTATTTCTGCCAATGGAGATAACCCTCCGCTCCTCCGGCTCTGGCAACCATGCGCACCGCGAGCCGGTTTGGCGACTTTAGTCCGGCCCGATACATTCCCATGTTCTGCGTCCCGGTCTCAGGGTCGCGCGTCACACAGTTGGCGGCGGTGAGGTAAGGCGCGCAGTCATAACCGGGAGTAGAGATAGGAACCGGGAGCGCGTCGAGCCCATTGCCTTCTCCTTCCAGCTCTTTGCCCGTTATCACCCGTTCTTGACAGGGTCCGGTCTCGACGGTGCGCGGCGGGATCGGATTTTGAATTGCGCGGCTCCAGGTTTTGCCTATGGCCGCGGTGTCGACGCCCATGCCGATGCTGTAGATCGCTGCGTTCGCCGCCAATGCGCCGATCACGACGGGAATGTCGTACCTGCGGCCACGGGAATCCGTTACGTTGGTGAAGAGAAAGGCCTTGCGCTCCGGCTCAGGGATGCCGCCGCGAAACTGCCACCGAACCAGCGGGTGCATCTCCGTGTCTTTGTTGATCGGCGCGTCTATCGTTATCAGCAGGCCGGCCGCGTCCAAAGACCGAACATGATCCTGGAAATCAGCATAGCCCCTTACCGCCTCTCCAGACTTTTTTGTTTCCTGGAATCCCATCGTCATAAAATTATTCTCTCCTGCTCCGTCGGCCGTTAATAGTGCGCCACTCCCTCGCCTATTTGACTCTGCGCACGTTGCCACGATCTTCACCTGTCATCAAGCGAGCGCGTGCGCCAGCCAGGCTCTCGTCAAAGTCGTATTGCTTGTCATCTCGAGCGAATGCGAGAGATCTTAGATTTCTCACTACGTTCGAAATGACAAAGAGATCGAATCAGCGTATTTCGTGTATTACAACACAGTCTCGAGGGGGAAAGGGGGATTTTTGGACAGACGAAATTAAATCCTCGACAGGAAAAACTGACTTTGACGTTGTCCTGCCGCCGCAACCTTTTCGTTTGTCATCGAGCCCTGCCTTTGCTAGTGGTGTGTCTCACGCTGTTTGTACTTTATCCAAGACGGCCTTAGTCGTCATTCCCGTGGAAGCGGGAATCCAGGTTTTCTTCGCTTTTCTGGATTCCGGCTCGCGCTAGCTATCGCCAGCTTGGCCGGAATGACGAGCAAATAAGTCTCCCGATTTAAGAGACACTACACTAGCTTACGGCGGCGCACACGGGTTTATGCTTGCGAAGGTCAACAGCGCTGCACTCTACGGCATCGATGCTCTCCGGGTCGAAGTAGAAATCGATCTCGCTTCCGGCCTGCCCCAACTCGCCACCGTACACAAGCCCATTTTACGAGGGAGAACGAAAACACTTACGATTCTCCAGACTACGCACAGACTACGCAAAGCGGGTGAACCGAACCGATAGCGCCGCATCGAATTTGCCCGGCGAGGATCGCTTGATGTATAAGAGAGCGACTAGACAACGCGCCTGCGGAGTCGTCGTGGCTGAACCTACTGAAAGAACGATCAAGCAACTCTTTGCGTTGTCCGGGAATCTTTGTGCATTTCCTGAGTGCCAACTTCCAATCATTGAACGTTCTGGCATCATCACCGGGGAGATCTGTCATATTAAAGCAAAAAACGAGGGTGGACCCCGATTCGATCGCGAGCAGTCTGATAAAGATCGACACGCCCTTAGTAATCTCATTCTGCTGTGCCGTCATCATCACAAAATAATCGACTCTGAACCGGCAATTTACAGCGTAGAAGTTTTGACGGAAATGAAGTCGCTCCACGAAAACGCTGCTCGCCGTCTCGAATCGGAGCAAGACGGCTTATTCGCAAAAATGCTGCTCAATGATCTTAGAAACATTTCGGTCAACGACAATTCTGGAAATGTCGCCATCAACAGTCCGGGCGCGATGCAGGCGCAAACGATCAACTTACAGTCCACAACGAGGAAAATATCAGTCAACCCTGCACCAGGGACAATCGGCGCCGATCCAAACGCCAGTCGATACGTGCAGCACCTCATCAAACGATATAACAAGTTCGCCGGTTCTGATCACACGCGAAGGACGCCCTTCAATTACGGTGCAATTTCACGAAACATAGAAAGCAATTTCGGTTCGGAATGGCGCTTACTGCCGCTCGGAAAGGCGAACGCGGTCTTCACATACCTTCAAGCTCGAATCGCTAAGACGCGCCAAGCTCGAATCAACAAGGGGAAGGGCTACAAAGCCTTCTCCACTTACGCAGAGTTTTTAGTCAAACATGACGGCGACGATGGCTGCTGATCGGCTTGGAAAATAAAGGAGAATGAAACATGGTAGTGGAAGTGAGTTATCAAGAAGTTGATTATGCTAAGGATGTCCATTCACACTTTAAGCAGACCAAGTATTTTGAGGCCGATGATATGCCGAGTCGAGAAGCCGTTGCGCGAAGGCTGAGGTTGACAGGAGTCGATTTTGATGAGAGCACGCTCTCGATTCAACCCTACGACGAAGATGCGGAGACTATGCGTAAGGGAAATATTCCGGTTACCAAATTTTAAATTTTTAAGGAAGGGACGCCAGGCGTACCCGGAAGCACTGACCTTTTTCTTGTCAGACGACCCTTACAAAGATTAAAATCGACAAAAGCGGGGCGACATTTTACTAGTTGGAACTAAACCGCTGCGTGGTGGCTTTGATGACAGTCGTAACCCCTGATCTGGACTGGTACGCCTCAATCAGCCGGAAAAAACAGCTGCAGACTCGCTGCCCCTTTGCTACGGCAGATGCGTGTCCACGTTTCTTTCAGAGCCTGTCCCTTCTAGGGAGCGCCGGCACTACCCAAATCGATCCGGATGAAGACAAACGATTAGTCAAAAAGTGGAAGAAAAGTGATTTATGGCCCAAAACTGGCGAATACGCCACTTCAATTTCTGGCCCTGCTGGCGACCCAAAGCACTTTTCACTATTTTGTCCAGAGGTGGCTTTCGATAGGTTTGGACATTTCGCATCCGACCTCTGCAATTATGCCGACAAACTTGATACGGAAGTCGTACATAAAAGCTTATCTAAGGAAGGTGCCAAACGGGGAGATTGGCGTTGGCGTTGGGCTTCCGTAACGCCGTTGCATTACAGTGACTGTTCTTTGTATTCGGTCTTACTCCATCGATCACAAGTACAAGGTCCGGTGAAAAATGAATCACTTCCGAAAAAAGTGTGGTACGAACGGCTGGGAAATATCATTACCGGAATCATTATCAGCGTTCTTGCAGGTTTGATTCTTTTGGTTCTAAAGATGCTGTTCTAAAAGAGTGCCGCGCAATTGTAGTTAAGCGTTGCCGTAGACTGGATGATAATCTACGCGATGGAAGTGAAGGACATAATCTACGGGCTCGGTATCCTGCTCACATTTGCTCTGGGAGGATGGAACCTGCTCAGTAACTACCGAGCGAGCCGCCGAACTTCTTTCATCAACACCGTGACGGCGCAGAGAATCAAGTGGATCGAACAGTTAAGGCAGGACATATCCGCGTTCTCCGGCTTAACGCATACGTGGTGCTTCTCAGAACTCGAAGGTAAACCCGAGGAAGCGGCAATCCTGAAGGAGATCGATCGCCTCCGCCACTTAATACGGCTCCGACTCAATCCTTCAGGCACGCACGACCAGGAGATTGAAGAATTGATTCAGCGAATTCCTCAATTCACACACGTTACAAAGAGGGGTGAACTGAAACAAACAATAGAGCAGATTACTGTCGCTACTCAAAAACTCCTTAAAGAAGAGTGGGACAAAGTGAAAGAAGAATCCAAATATGGGGATCTCAAGGAAAACAAACTCCGGACCAGACTACTGTCGCTACTCAAAAGTGCCTTAAGGAGGATTGGGATAAAGTGGAAGGAGAATCCAAAAATACGAGGGCCTCAAAGGCCGACTTAAAGCGACCGCAAGTCAAGGGAGTCAGCCGAGACGGCGCTACCCAAACGCCGCACTTTACGACGGAGACGATACGTTGAAACGGTTCTCGGACCACAACCGGATTAGTTTCGTAACCTTAGTGGCATTTGGTTTGATCGTCTCATCCGCAATCGGCGCGACTGCGGATGACGAAGCTGTTGCTTATCTCGGCCAAGTGGGGAAGCGCATCATGGCCGCACGGAAGTTGCTGCCGAAAAGCGATGGGCTAAAAGTGACTCTGCGTTATACTTGACAAAGCAAGCTACGGTTTCGGCTTCTTAGCTTCCCGCTCGTCGATCCAGAGTTTTCCCCTTGCGATGCCAGCCCGCTCAGCATCCCGTTCGCGCTTGAAAGAATGGTCCACTCGAAATCGCTCCACTTTATCTTTGCCACCTTCTTTCCAGAAAATTCGAACTTCGGGTAGCCAGGGACCAGTAGGTTTATTTCGAGGTTTTACCAAGTCCTCGACTAACACTATTTGAATTCGATAGTCTCCGTAGGTCTCGTTGATCGGCATACTGTCCACCTCATCTATTTTGGCTTTTTACGCTCCTTCGCACAAGCAACTATATAAGTTTTACGCGATTTTTACATGAGAGAAAAATCTATGACTTCGCCTCTGCCGCCTTCGCTTCGCGCCCACGTTTTTTCGCCCCGGGCGCCTGAATTTGCTTTCCGCCGATCACCACAAAGCCAAGCTTTACCGCATGGCGACGGAGCATCAAGCCCGCGCACATGCGGAAGCGACCGATAGCGCCGTGACGCTCCATATCGACCTTTGGCGGTTCACTGTCGTTTTCCTTCAGGCAAGTCTTAAACGCCGTCCAATCGAAGCTGCCGTCCTCGGTGCGGAAAACCTCTTTGAACGCCAGCGCTAACCAGTCGCCGCACGAGTTCACGTCGCCGCGCGCGGCGTGCTCGGACTTAGCTTTCGATAGCACGCAGATCGAAGCCTCTTCCTCGGCGGCTTTTTGCTCCTTGCACAGCCGACATCTTGTCCATGTTCTTGCCTGGCGGCCCTTGTGGATATTAATATCGAGAAACGCCGGTCTGTATATTACTAGACGATAAAGTCTCTCAATGATGATGATCTGGTTAATCTTGCTCAAGGGTGTTAAGTTTTGATCCAAAGAGGTGCAGATCAATGGCCAAGCTAGCAGAGCGAATCACAGTTGACCCGGAACAATGCGGGGGACGGCCTTGCATTCGCGGGATGCGGATTCGTGTCATCGATGTACTGGACTTACTTGCCAATGGACTAACGCCGGAGCAGGTGCTGGAAGAACTACCAGACTTGGAGCCTGAAGATATTGCCGCGTGCCTGCGCTTCGCGAGTCGGCAACTCGCTCACCCCGTGGTTGCAGCGTGATTCTCTGGATTGATGCGCAACTGTCCCCGGCGCTGGCGCGCTGGATTCGTGAGACGTTCGACATTGAAACGCAGGCGGTGCGTGATGTGGGCCTGCGGAACGCAAAAGATCCTGTCATCTTCCAGGCGGCGCGCGAGGCCAAGGCGGTAGTTATGAGTAAGGACGAAGACTTTCGTTTGCTCGTCGAGCGACTAGGGCCACCGCCGCAGGTCTATGGGTGACGTGTGGAAACACCTCGAACGCGCGGCTCTGTCAGATTTTGGCCAAAAGTTTGCCGTCCGCACTTGAACTCTTACAGCGTGGGGAGCCGCTGGTGGAAATCAGTGATGCGTTCGTGCCACCGCGAGGGGGCAAACGACCAACAAGTCGTTCCACCCGACCCCGGCCACGCCGCGGTTCCGGAAAACGTGCCAGGTCACGTCCTCGTCGCGGCGGGTGACCTCTGACGTTGGCATACAAGAGTGTATTAAGACCACTACAAGGCTTAGCCCTTCAGACGTATAGACCCGGCTCTGCCGACTGCAGCGTGCTCCGTGCCTCGTCGCGCCGGGCGAACAGGGCGCTATCTGCGCGTGATTTATGTTCCAGATCCGGAACCGGAGAGCGTATTTGTGATCACAGCGTACGAGTTGCGCGGAAAGCCATTGTTCGCCTATCGAAGACGCGTACGTAAGAAAGGAAAGAACTGAAACAGAGCAAATTTCCACCGGGTTGGGACGAGCAAAAAGTACGTCGAGTGCTCAAGCATTATGAACAGCAGACGGAAGAAGAGGCCTGAATTATTCGCGGCTAACGGTGTGCCGCGACGCGTTTCAGTGACGGCTGCCATTGGCCTCTGGGGCTGCTTGCGCTTTCTTCGTCGTACGGAAATGATGACCGCGCTCGTATTTGGCTTTCTCTCAAGTCTCTGATGGACCGGTCCCGCGATTGCTTAAAAACCCGCGGGTGCGTTTGGCGAAACATCCAATATGCGCCAGAAACTATAAATGCAATAATGCCGAAAGAAATCCAGAATCCCCAAAGCCAAATGGGATGCCAGCGCAACTGCGATTCTGCGCTAGCGAGGTTTTTCTCCAAATCACTGCTTTTTCTTTCAAGCTTTCCAATCCGCGCATCTTTTTTGCCCAGTTCTTCTTCCAGCGTCTTACTCTCTACATATGAGCGAAGCGGCAGTTTCAGCTGCTGGCCGATTTGGAGATTGCTGTCCAAAACCCCGGGATTGTGTTTTTTAATTTCTTCTTTCGGAATTTCGAGAGTCGTCGCAATGATGTCAAGATTGTCGCCGGGTCGTACCTTCCATGTTTGGCTCGCAGCAGCCGCTGCCATAGGTAAAACAAAAAGAGAGCAGAGAATGAAAAGAAGAAAAAGAATCCTTTTCATATAGTCCCCTTTCTCGCAGCGCAAGAATGATGATCGATCAAGAACTCCCATGAAGCCTCACTATTAAGCGAGACTCCCCCCGTCGAAGGCGAGAAACGCTGATCGGCCTATCCATCTGTAACGATCTCACGTGCAAACGAGATGCCGCCGGCAGAGTCGTACTTTTTAGCCGGCATACCACCAGAGTTTGCATAGGTGAAAAACCCGGTTCATAGGATTCTCAGGAGCGAGAAGGGCCTCGCGAGCCCGGCAGGAGGCCAGGCAAAAGCGCCAAGCGCATAGCGGTCGCACCTCCTGAATCGAAACCCCTGGGCTTCACACTCACCCCGGAAACGCAGGTCTTTTTGTCTACGCCCCATCGAAGTGCACGGGTACGAATATGCAGAGGTGCAAATAACTTGACCTGATTTCTGGCATCTATGCGAAGATGCCGAATTGGTACTGACAAAAACTAACGAAATCATTCTCGAAACATTCGGGCACTCGTGTTGCTCTGTCTAAGGGTGAAAGGTACAGAACGCAGACCCGACGGTTATGTCGAATGAAGTATCTCAATTGGACTGCTGCTATTTTGCTTACCGCTCTGGCGGCGATTCATTTGCCGCCTAAGGCGATGGCTAACGCCGCGGCCGACCAGACTGAAGACATTCGCAGAGAGCAAACGGAATCGCGTCAGGAGGAGCAAATTAAGCAGTTGCACCACGAAGAGCAAATACGAAATCTCCAGCGCGAGCAAGATGTCAATCAAGCGCAGCAACAACTGGATCAGCTAAAGCAAAATAGGATGGACGAGCCGCAGCTGCAAACACAGCCGCAGCTTAATCAGACGCAGCAACAATTAGATAGGCTCAAGAACGACCAGCAGATCGAGCGGATTCAGAGGGAACAACAACTCGACCGCATCCAGCGCGAGCAAAACCCGTCGCGCCAGCAGGAACAGATAAGGGATCTCCAGCGCCAGCAACAGATAGACCTATTGCGCGACCAGCTGCGAAAAAACCAGATCCAACAAGATTTGAACCGACTTCAACATCGGTAGAAAAACAGACGTGGTGCAGCGCATGGTGGGTGAGGGGTCTGGCGCCGTTCATTCAGGGGCGACCGCCAGAACATCGAGACGATCATCCGCGAACGGGAGCGGGCAGCGATATCAATATCCGCAAAGGCCGCCGGCAAGAATAAGCACCATGGTCCCCTGCGGACGCCCGCAAGCGGCAGCTCTAGCCAATCTACGCAGAATTCACATCGCCGCGCGCGGCGTACACGGACTTGGCTTTCGCGGAGATTGAAGCCTCTTGCTCGGCGGCTTTCTGCTCCTTGCGCAGCCGACATCTTACTCGAATGTGGTAAAGACAAGATCCTGACTTTTTCGGGATTTGTGAAGGCGGTGTTTTGACTGTCGCACGTTGGCACGATTGCCATCCGTCATCAAGCGCGCTTACCGGTGAGGCGGTTTAATACGGGGTAAAGACTTCTTTTTCATTTGTCATCGCGTCTTGCCTCTGCTAGCGTACGGCGGCGCACAATTGTTTATGCTTGCGAAGGTCAACAGCGCTGCACTCTACGGCATCGATGCGCTTCGGGTCGAGGTGGAAATCGATCTCGCCTCCGGACTGCCCCAACTTGCCACCGTCGGATTGCCCGAAGGCGCAGTCAGGGAAAGCAAAGATCGCATCCGCGCCGCGGTCAAGAACTGCGGTTACACCTTTCCCGCCAAGCGCATCACCATCAATCTCGCTCCCGCAGATATAAAGAAAGAAGGTTCGGCTTATGATCTGCCCATGGCGGTCGGCATTCTTGCCGCTGAAGGGCTTATCGACAAAACGCTGATCAAGGATTACTTGCTGATCGGCGAATTGTCCCTCGACGGCTCGGTTAAACCTGTGCGCGGCGCTCTGCCCATCGCGATGGCGGCGAAAAAGGAGAAGGTTAAAGGGCTGATCCTTCCGGAGCAAAACGCGCCGGAAGCCGCGGTCGTGCGCGAAATTGAAGTTCTCGGCGTCAAGAATCTTCCTCAG
>JBGPIK010000246.1:0-10154 GCA_041484845.1 Binatia bacterium
AGAAGAAATATCCTCTGCGCCTTTCCATCCGCGAAGACGCTACGCATTCGACCCGCGTACTGGTGGATCAAACATTGGCCGCCTACGGCATGAGCCTAAAAGATATTGAATCCTGGGGCGGCAGCTTTCAGTTGAACGGCGGGCCCGGCGACCAGCGGCGCCTAGACGCCCTGCAGGCCGGCACCGTTGACGCGGTTTTTGACGAGGGTTTGCCGCTTTGGCTCGACAGCGCGCTGGCTGCCGGCATGGAGCCGGTGACGCTGGATGATTTTGCGTTCAAATTCTTGGTCGACGACCTCGGATGGCGCAAGTACACGATTAAGCCCGGTCGTTTCAAAAATCTTAAGGTGGAGCACACTTGTATCGACTACAGCGGCTGGCCGCTTTACACCCGCGCCTCATTGTCGGAGGAAGATGCATACAGGATTTGCGATGCAATACTGGCGCGCAAAGACGAGATTTACTGGGAGGAATCTTTCGCGGGCATCGGCCAACTCGGACAGGATACGGATGCGACCCCGAGAGACGTGCCGCTCCATCCCGGCGCGGAGAAGTGGTACCGGGAGCACGGATTTAAAGTGTAGCGTTCGTCCGCTAGTCTTTCATGTCGAAGAATAAATCCGCGTTGATAGCCCGCATTATTCACGGTTAGAGGAAAAAAGATGAGACTGTGTCGATCGAGAGGTGAGATCGGAAGAGCGAGGCACGGAGACGAACAGTTTCAATGCCGTCTTTGGTGCTCGGATCGTCGCTCGCTTTTTTCTCAGGCGTCCGCTCCAGAAACGCAGTTTGCAGGCCTGCCCTGAGCGCAGCCGAAGGGCCGCTCCAAGGCACAGGCCCATTGCCTTGCTCTGCAGAGATCGCCTCTCGATCGCCCGCACGCATGAATAATTCGGGCTAGCAGATTGAATAATCCGGCGCGCTGACCGCCGACAGGTTAAACGAGCCTGACGCTTTTTCGTTTCCTCGCCAGGACGTCAAGACCCAAAACACTCCCGACCGCCCAAAATTCCACAAGCCATATTGTTCCACTCGATCATCAAGATCACCTGGCTGGAATCTTCGATGCGGGTAAAGAACTTAGTACCATGGGAACCGGCGTAGTTGTTTTTTAACAGCATGCCGCCGAAGACTTTGATGTATTCGTCGCGTTGCTCCGGCGCGACGTGTTGGATGACGATTTCCTGAATCATGTTGTTCTCCTTTCTCGATGCGCTGTTTGGAACCATTCGAACGGCCCAAAATGTCTAACTCCAGATTTGAACACCCCGCAAATCTTTGATCCCGCTGCTCCCCAATAATCTTCAAAACCTGTCTAATATTGGACAGCAATCTCTCGCCGACCGCTTATGATTCACACACCAGACGAACCGCGCCACGAGAGTCACAAGGAGGCTCGCATGTCCGCAAAGACGTCATACGTGATTGAGCTGAGCGAAGATCTCTACCTGGACAGCACCAACAACTTCCTTACGGACGCTCCCCCGAATGTGCCGGTTTACATCCTTGCGGGCGGCGACGTTCCGCTGAGCGACGACACCCGCAAAGCCTTGCTCTACCAAATACTTACCGCGTTGCCCGGAGATGACCTGCGGTGGAAGACCGTTCTGCTCTCGATTGGGATTGCGGCGGAACTGACGGAGGATGTGTTGCACCAGACCCCTCGCGACTGCTCTATCACCGAGGCGGTCATAGCTTGCATTGAATCGGCAGGAAGACGAGTGGCGGGCGGCCGAGACGTTGCTAACCCAAGAGAAATGCGGTCTCCGGCTAAACCCGATTGATATGGAAGGATGGCGGAAACTCTCCGTAATGTAAGCAACTGGCGTAGAAAAATTAAATATCTTGATGGAATCGCCAAAGCAACATGGGACCACCATGCGGCTAAAACTCGGCAATGCCGCCTACTACGAAAAATTCAGCAACTCAGTACAGTATCTTTGCCCTTTGCAATAAATGCGGCGGCACACATGACGCGAAGGTTTCCGTTATCTTGAAAGACGGCCCCATTGAGAAGCAAAGCATCGGGCACGCGTACAAAGATAGAGATCTTCCAGAAAGCCTAGCCCCACTTTCCCGCATGAGTGTCACCTGTCCGGTAACAGGCAGGGGATCTACTCAAAAAGACAACCACCAAATCTTTTTAGTTCCAGTTAAGCGCTAATCCCCGGAACGCCGCGCACGGCAAGATCGATTCACATTTCGAACCATTGGTCACCCTCCAAAGGGAACCCAGAGGCCGGCGTCAGAGATCAGCGGACAACACTCGTTAGGCGCAAGGCGTTAGGAGTGAAGAGCTTAAAGCGTTCACTTTCACGTTTTGATAATTCTCAAAACATCAAAATGACCGTCGGCCGCAAAGCGCTAACGGGCAATCCCAAGAAGCGCCGTGTTCGTGATCGGAGAAGTACCGGGTTGATGATATGCGATCTCGGGCGCGCATGTCCTTTGACTGCTAAATCACATCCCGGAATCCGAGCCCCCGTGCTGTTGTTGTTCTTCCTCCAAAGCAAGGTCTCGCTCTCGTTCGATCGTCATCCCAAGCGACTCTCCATCGGCGATGAGTTTCACCCAGTCGATAGCGCTGGTGGATATCATGGCAAGATCGCTCTTAATGCCAGACCGGATTTCCCCGCTCGGGTCCCAGTATTGTCCAAAACTCAAGGAAAAAGTCCGGCTTATGTCGTTCAGGAAACTGTCAATTCCGCTCATACCGGATTCGATATTCTTCAGCGCGCTCTGGCGGTCTCCAAGACGATACATCGTCAAGCCAAGGTATAGCCGTGCGACATTGTCGTCTTCGTGTTGAGAAAGCGCCTTTTCCAAGGTCTGGCGTGCTTGCGCATAGTTACCGGTGAGGTATTGAGCTCTCCCCAGGTAGCTCAAGACACCCGCCTGTAACGCTGTGCCGTACACGTAATTCGGGTGTATTTGCTCGGCGCTTTGAAAATAGCCGAGTGCGGTTTGATCATTGCCTGCAAACAGCGCTTGTCTTCCTTGGGCAATATAGCCTGCGCCCTGGAACGTCGCGCAGGCAGAGAGCAAGACACTGAACAATAGCCCTGTCACAAAATATTTCATTCGCATCGTTTATCTCCCTCTTCTTTCTTGTTCATTCACCGCGATGCCATGCCTTTCTATTTAAGCATGCGCAAAGGATCTGCCAAAGTTGGATTGAGGCCGAGATCGCCGGCGTTTCGACGCGCGCTCGAGATGGGGGGAAAATACTGGTTCACGCTTGCATAAATGAATAGAACCGTGGCTATCACTGGCGGCACTCGCAGCACAGGTCGCGAGATCAGACATCAGAGAAAGGCAAAGGCACAAACCTGCAAATAGCACGAATCGTTAGTCGTCAGGCATGAGTGGTAAGGCGAAAACGGATTGCCTTCGGCCGCAGGAAACAGCATGCTCGTGATCGTCAACCCCTTATGTGTCATTTCCACGATTCGAGTTTTGCTACTTGCACCCTATAATGTCATTTAGCAGACACAAGGGGTTTTCAAAAAAATCCCGATTCAAAATGGGTTACTACCAAAACCGGCGTCAAGCATAGGACAATGTTCCTGAGGGAGATCGGGGTTGATTCTCGGATCTTGAGTTCGGCCTGAAGAACGGAGCTTTATGACTCTTCGCACAGAGCTTTCCCAATTATTGGCTAATCAGTTCGTAGCCTTAATCTTAGATAACGAAGTGACGCTTGGCCATTTTGTCACAAGTCCCCCGCTCCCCTGGACTCGCATCACTCAGCGCCATGCGATCTACCAAATGACTGAAGGATATCCGCTTCTTTTGACAGCGCAGCAAACGAAGATCGAGATGAAAAACTGGGACGAGGTTTCGTTGCCGGGCATCATGCGCGCGTTGCAAGAGCTGGATGACTCCGTGGATTATGTGCTCATCGGAAACAATGCAGGCCAAGGGTTTCCGCTCGCTCAGACCCTACCGCAAAACTTAATCGGCAACCACGCTGCGATCATCTACGGGGAGAGCCTGCCGGAAATAACCGCATACGAGAAAGTCGGTTATCGTACCTTTTTTCAAAGAAGCAACGCTGCTTCTCGTCTGCTTGAGCTGGCAAAGAATGCGGGCCGCCCTCTGGCCCTCTTCTTCATCAACACCATTCAACACAACGAGTTGAACTATCACGACCCGTGAAATAATGGCAGTTCCGAGGAGGAACGAAGGGTTTTTCCGTGCTGCCCGAAGAGCTTTCCGTCAGGCGGGCATCAGCAGAAGCTAACCTTAATCCGACATTATTTTGAACCCGCGAAGGCGGTGAGCCCTACAGCCGTGGGCACTAGGACACCGCCTCGAGGGCCACCCCGCAAGCCACCCATCCCGCATTATTCACGGTTAGAGGAAAAACGATGACACTGTGTCGATCGAGAGGTGAGATCGGAAGAGCGAGGCACAGAGACGAATAGTTTCAATGCCGTCTTTGGTGCTCGGATCATCGCTCGCGTGTTTTCTCAGGCGTTCCCTCCAGAAACTCAGTTTGCAGGCATGTTCTGAGCGCAGCCGAAGGGCCGCGCCAAGGCACAGACCCATTGCCTCGCTCTGGAGTGCTCGCCTCTCGATCGCCCGCACGCATGAATAATTCCCGCTAGTCAAAATTAGCTATCTTCTTCACCTGCTCGCGAAGAGCTTCTAACGTTGGCGCAATCGGCCGTAATTCCTCTTCCGGCACTCGAATCGCTTCCGGCTGCTTCAAACCGTGACCGGTGAGATTGCAAACGACCAACTCATCCTGACCGATCACGCCGCCAGCACGCAGTTTTTTTGCCGCGGCAACCGAAGTCGCCGCCGCCGGTTCGGCGAAAATACCGGCGAGACTGCCGGTGAACGCTTGAGCTTCGAGAATCTCTTCGTCCGTAAGCGCAATCGCCGCCCCACCCGATTCGCGCAATGCGGCCAACGCCCGCCAACCGAGCGATGCCGGATTTCCGACTTGAATACTTTCAGCAATTGTCTCGCGCGCAGTCACCGGCTCCACCTCACTCAGCCCTTTTTCGAAAGCAGCCACGATCGGCGCCGCCGCAGCGCTTTGAGACGCGACGAGCCTCGGCATGCGATTAATCCATCCCAACGAAAAAAACTCCCTAAATCCTTTCCACATGGCGTAAATACCTGTCCCGCCCGCCGTCGGATGAATGACCCAATCGGGAATTTGCTTTTCGAGTTGATCCACCAGCTCATAGGCGTAAGACTTCTTGCCCTCGTCGCGATACGGATTCGACGAGAGACAATCGTACCAGCCGAACTCTTTCACCGCCGCCTTATAGAGTTGTGCGACTTCATCGTCGAAGCTTCCTTCAACCACAATTACGGTAGCGCCGTAGGCGCGCGCCTGAACAATCTTCGCGGGCGCCGTGCCCGCGGGCACCATGACGACGCTTTTCATTCCGGCCGCCGCGGAATAGGCGGCGACCGAGGCGGCGGCATTCCCGGTTGACATCACAGTCGTCGTGGTGAAGCCGAGCTCCTTGGCTTTGGAAAGCCCGACGCTATTACTCCGGTCTTTAAGTGAGCCCGTGGGCAACACCGTGTCGTTTTTCAAATATAGATTTGGAATGTCGAGACGGGCGCCAAGACGGCGCGCATGCAAGAGCGGTGTGCCTCCCTCGCCCAACGAAACGACGCAGGCCCGGCTCTCGACCGGGAAAAAATCAAACCAGCGCCAAATGGTCGAATCGCGGCTTTGACGCATGGCGCGTAGATCGGATCGCAGTAAATGACTGATCTCAACGTTTACTTCAAGGATGCTCTTGCACGCCGGGCAACGAAAGGCCGTGGTCAAGGCCGGTTCGCTACCGCACTTCGGGCAGCGCAGTGACTTCAGACGACCCATAGTTAAGCTGTCCTCCGTTCAATTTCGGCGAGGGATTTTTCCAAGTCCCGCTCCAGATCGCCGACGTCAAACCCCACGGCGCGGGCGCCGTCCAGGGTCGTTATACAGATCATCACCAGGTCCAGACATTCTTTCGGCGGCGGCTCGTCCGGATGATCATAAAGATAGTGGTCGACGCGACCCTTGAGGGTGAAATAGTCTTTGAGACATACAACCGGCGGCAGATCCCGCAGCGCATCGGAATTTTCGCTTGAGGGAGCAAAGGCGACGCCTCCGGGATCGACCAGCGCGATTTGGTTGCCGTTCTCCCAAAGGAAAACCAGGTAGCTATGCTTGGTCTCCGGATGAATCTTCTCCTCGAACGCGGTCAAGTTGCGCCAGGAGAGTCGCGTACTTTTTCCCGACGCGACGTCCAGCACCGTCGAATTTTCTTCATCATAAAGCACGGCCTGTTTGTGCGCCTCGCACCACACGCGAACTTTTCGCTTCGCCTGCTCGATAACGGAGTCCATGTCGTATCTTACCATATGCGATCTACGTCTAAACCGGATCACGTTGCTATTCTTAAGCGACAGAGTATGCTCGGATCGCGCAATCACTATGAGCACCCGGAACCAACCTCCTTTTTCCGGCCGTCGTTTCCTGCGCCGGTTGCTGCTCCTCTACTCCGCCTTGATCGTTTACGGCTCCTTCATTCCTTTTTACTTTAATTTCGATCCGGTTTTTCTGAAGTGGCGATTGGGCCGGTTTCTGACTAAATCCCTTGGGCGCGGCCTGCGCCATTTTTCCACGACCGATGCGGTCTGTAATATTTTGCTGTTTGCCCTTTTTGGCTTTCTCTGCTTAGCCGTCTTTGAACGCAGGCGGGCACGGTCCGCTATCGGAGCCGTGCTGCGCGTCGGCGCGATTGGTTTATTATTCGGCTTTGCCATCGAGTTGGCTCAGACCACTTCGCCCTATCGGGACGCATCCATGTTGGATGTGTTGTGTAACGGACTCGGCGCCTTCTTGGGCGCCATCGCCGCTCAACTTGTCTTGCGCGATTATTCTGGATCTCCAGGGGCCATCTCGTTTCGATTCATGCGCGAACGCCCATGGATCATCTTGTTAGTTTTTCTTGTCTTGGCGCCGCTGGCTGACGCGCTGTTCCCCTATCATATCTCGCTGAATATTGGGGCAGTCTGGGCCAAGGTAAAACAGTCTTCACTCATCCCCTTCAGCGGCGGATTTCATGAACCCTGGCTGGAACTCTTGGTCGAAAGGTTGCTCTTTTTCGGGGCCATCGGTTTTGTCGTCAGACGAACCCTTAAGACATTCAGCCTCATCGGCGCCGTAGGAGTAACGTGCCTTATCGGCAGCGCGCTCGCCGTTTGTTTCGAAATGGCTAAACTTTTCGTCGCAGGGCGCGCTTTCGAAATTGATCACCTGGTGCTCAGTTCGGCAGGTGCTCTTCTGGGCGCGCTTGTTATTCCCAGTTTGGCCTCGCTTAAAATCGTCGAGCGTTATACTAAGGAAATTTTAGTGCTTCTGGCTATCGGGCTAATCAGCTACTCCGAGCTAATGCCGCTCGATTGGATCTACGCGAGTGAACTTCCCGCCAAGATTGCGTCAATTGAATGGTTGCCCTTCAAAACCTATTTCTTTTTCGATCCGCTGTTCGCCGCCTTCGACATGGGTAAGAAACTCTATGTATCGATCCCTTTGGGGTTCGTTTTGGCGGCGCAAGTTTCATTGCCAAAAGTTAGGCTTTACCGCGCGACCCTTCTCGGCTCAATGATCGGTGTGGTCCTCGAAACGAGCCAAATCGCGCTGCGCTCTCGAACGCCGTCGGTCACGGATGCTCTGCTGATAGGGTTCGGATCGTGGGTGGGCGCTGTCGCTTTCGAGTATTTTCATGTCCAGCGATCAAATTAACGATCGGATGATAAACCACATTCCTACAGGGTGAATGCGCCATCCGGTAACAGAGATGACTCGCTCAGCGGATTGAACTACCCCGCAGCAAGCTGACGGGGTATCAGTACATAGCGGTGAGATTTTATCCCAACGACGTCACCCCCGAATGTTTGAATCGGGGGTCCAGGTTCGGTCTCGCCTGGATTCCCGATAGAAGCTTTCGGGAATGACGGACTCTAAGAGGTCTGGAATAGCTCATTACGCAGCAAACTGCGGGGAATCAAACCCGCAGCGATTGAAAATAATTCCGGCGAGAATTGACCCGACCTCTCCGATCATGCCCAGACCCGGATTTTGAAGGGAATGAAATAGCTTAAAGACGCGAATGAGGATGGCCGACTCTCGGCGCCCGCTCCGGCAAATAAAATCAGCCCACCAGTGGATTTCTGACAGCTAGTGCAGGAAATCGGCCAAAGTCTCGATCGGCCGTCCACAACTCTCGCACACCATGGTCACGGCATATAGCTGCGACGCGAGCGTCATGAACCTGCGGCCCAGCGACCCGGCCGTGTTCGAGCGCTGAGCGCAATTCCGCCCAATATCCTTGGGTCTCCGATAACAAAACTAAACTTGGCGATTCAAGCCACGCTTCAACTTGATCTATGACAGTTCCGAGCGGAGTCGCGGGAGAATAAATCCGCGGATGCGTTACCACAGCAAGAAACTCATGAATACAAGGCCAAGGAATGGCCCACGGCGAACGTCCTTCTGCCAGTTCCACAATGGTCTTGCTCGCGGCATCGTGCCAGGGCGAGTCTTCACGGTGCGCGTATACCAGAATATTGGTGTCGACGGCGATCATCCTCCCCTACCCTCGTATATGGCATCTCTAATCTGATCCCAAGATCCTGATGCGACACCGGGTTGCAGTCCTTTACCCTTGAAGGAAACCTTGCGCAAACGAAACACGCCACGCTTTTTCCTTTCCGAAAGAACTCGCCTCAATCCCTGCTCGACAAACGCCCTAACGGTCGTTCCCTCCTTCGCCGCGAGCTTTTTGGCCTCATCCAAAAGAGAGTCAGATATCTCTATGGTAGTCTTCATATGGGTATATATATCCGATCATATATACAGATGTCAACCTTAGCGGGTTCGTTGTCTATTAGCAAGGCCGACTAGTTTGTTGAAAGGACTTTACCGGCAACGTTTTTGATTGTGAGATTCATAAACCGCCGGTATGATAGCGCACATTCGCACACGCGCTGCTTTCAAAACGAGCACGGGACTAACGGGCGGTAAGGAGATCGATGGGGCGCCCAGCCTCCACTCACAGCAGGTATCGGATACTGGTTCTACTCTCCCTGCTGTCTTTCTTTGTGGTCGCTAGAATCACCTACATTTCGACACGAAGCGCCGCATCTCTGCTCAATAGAGTTCCCTCCAGTGATCGGCTGGAAAATTTCCCCCAGACGATCTTGTGGGCATGGGAACGACCGGAAAATCTGACATTCATCGATCCGGCAAACGTAGGTGTCGCCTTTCTCGCGCGAACTATTTACTTGCGCGGCTCGGAGGTCATTGTGCGACCGCGGCTACAACCGCTGCGAGTGCCGCCCCGTACTTCTCTGCTGGCGGTCGTGCGCATCGAGACGGATACCTCTAAACCGATTGACTGGTCTCAAAGTCAGAGACAGAAAACGGTCAATGCCGTTGCCGAGCTAATCTCACTTCCAAACATTCGAGCCCTCCAGATCGACTTCGACGCGCGCCAATCCGAGCGAAAACTCTACAGTGAATTACTGCACGATGTCCGAAACAACCTTGACGCATCGATTCCGCTGAGCATTACTGCGCTGGCTTCCTGGTGCATGTACGACAACTGGCTTACCGAACTGCCCGTCGATGAAGCGGTACCAATGCTCTTCCGCATGGGGGTCGATGATAGAAATGTACGGCTCTTCCTGGATCGCCATAGACGATTCGCCGCGAAACTATGCCAAACAAGCGTTGGGGTTTCGCTTGATGAGCCGGTAATAAAACTTCCGGCGCACAGGCGGATTTATGTTTTCAATCCCAAACCCTGGTCAGAATCTACGGTTCGAACGATGCTGGCGGAGAACAGACAATGATAATCACCAAGAAAAAAGTCGCTGTGCGAGCACTTGCCATAATCGTTGCTGTCGTCTGGCTAACAACTCAATATTCCTACGCGTGCGGCCCGTTTTTTCCGCAAGCTGTTTTCACACACAAACTCCATCCCGATTTTCCCTTAGCCGATTACGCCGTGGGGAGCCTCGGCGTTCTGCAGCCAACGTATGCCCGGTCGTACTTATATGTCGCCTACCGCTATTTGAACGGCCTCGGCTTCGACAAAAACGAACAAAAGGCGCTGGTCGCGCTTTGGGAT
>JBGPIK010000247.1:0-10152 GCA_041484845.1 Binatia bacterium
ACCTGCCTTGCAGAACTTGCTACGGCCCGGCGAAAGAAGTGACAAAATGGGAAAGAAAAGGACTAATGTGTACGAAAAGGGAGCCTGTGGTGTTTCGTGGCCGGGCGGCTGCGGCGCGTCTTGCCGGAAGAATTTGCCACTCTCACGGAAATAAAAAGGCCCCGGTTTCCCGAGGCCTTGAAGATGGAGCGGGTGAGGAGGGTCGAACTCCCGACCTTATGCTTGGCAAAGATAGCAAACGTAGGGTCCGCCGAGCAAAATAGCAGGAAATTGCCCATGGTAGCCCTGGCTATCCCACGTAATCCCCTCGCGACCCAAAATATTTCGCCTCGTGAGCATGCGAGATGGGTAGGAGTCAGAAGAAAAGAAACGATCAAACCAAAATGGAGGGACAATCACATGAAAAAGAAGAGTACGGCAACGCGAGAAAAACGGAAAGCGAAGCTCCGGCGAGATTTCTACACCGTGCTCCGCAGCGGAGATCCCAAGATTGAAGACGTTCTTTATCGAAGCCTGACCTTACTGCAAAAATACGCGAAGCTTAAAAGAGAAGTTCAGGGACATTTGAAGAGATCTCGATAACAGGAGGATACCCGATGAAAAAGAAAAGGACGGCAAAGCTGGATATGGTGGACCGGCTGATTATCCACCGCGTTGCGCAACTGCTCCGGAATTACCCAGACCTGCGGCCTCAATTTCGAAGGTTTCTTGACCTCGCCACAAAAGGGCGGCTCAAGGAATCGACGGCCGCGGCGAGAAGTTTGAGAGATGAGATCGAGCGCCGCCAGGCGGCATAGAGACCTCGAAGGCAGGACGCCGGTGCCGGCGGCCATGCCGGTGACCGCCGATCGGCGCGATGGTTTTGACTCTGGCTTTGAACTCCGGCGCCGGCAGCGACAACACCCGCGCGCGTAGGTACCCGGCATCCAGGCCGAGGGCCTCGCAAATCCATCCGAAACTTCCAATGGCGAGTTCATCCGAGGAAAACCATGCTCGGGCCCGGCGTTGCAAATGGGGTCGCTCTAACGGGGTGATCCCCAGGTCTATGCCGGCGCAGTCGCGCAACGCTCGAACCAAGACAGCGCGCCAAATCCCCTGTTCCGCTTCTGAAATCACGCCAAATATAATAGCACGTAGGATCTTCAGGAGCGGTGTTTTTTGAATTCATCCCTCTTTTTGCCTTTCGTTGGATTTAAATTCATCCGTTGCAATGCCGTTTCAACGCGTCATTGACGTGTCAATGACGGCAGCCTGTGAGGCGGTTTCTCATAGGTAAAAGTCTCACTTTGAGACAAAAGTTTAGCCTCCTGCCCGGTTTTTTCTTGCCAAGTCATCATTGTGTAGGTCACACTTGTTCCATTCAGGAGGATCACAATGAGGAACAAAATTAAAATAGTGCGTCTGACAGTGTTGGTCGATTCGCGCGATGTACGCAATGTGAAATATTTGGCTGTCGATCGTGGCGTCTCAGCGAGTGAAATCGTGCGAACGGCGGTGAAGCAATTTCTCATTGGGCACCAGGAGAGTGCACCGTCGCAAGAGCCAGCGAGCGCAGCGAGGTAAAAGTATCCGATGGTCCCGCGGTTCTTTAACCCATATAGACACTTCGTCGGTAGCTTCATCCCGAACTGGCTGCAGCGCCGTCGCGGAATTTCTCCCGGGGCAAAGTTGGCCTACGCCCGGCTCGCTCAATACGCCGACAAAAAGTCAGGCATTGCCTGGCCGGCACGGAAAACGTTGTCGGCAGAACTGGGGATCAGTGCGCGCCAGGTCGATCGATACATTACCGAGCTTGAAGACTCCGCTCTCATCCATGTTACGCGCCGCGGTGACCGGGAAACAAATCTCTATCGTTTTATTCAGATAGAGGACTTAAGCGACTCGCCACATGTGTCCACTCGCAGTAGACACATCTGTCCACTCCGGGAGTCGCCACATATGGCGACCAAAGAGAATCAGAGAAGAGATTCAATGAAGAGACCCACGCCTCCGGCGGGCCGCTTAAAAAGCGATTGGAAAAGAAAGATGGATCCGGCGGTAAAGTCCGTCGTCGATCGCTTAATACTTTCAGATCCCGGGCGATTTTTGCCTCGCATCGTGCAGTGGGTAAAGGCCAAAGAGGATGAAGGCTTCGATCCTCCGGATATCGCGGGGCGACTCCGTGAGTTGGAGGAGTACGAAAAGAAGTACGGCAAGACACACAGCTTCTGGGGTTGGCTTGAAACTGGCGCCGAGGGTGAAAAATTTATCGCTAAGCGCAGAACCAACAGGCTGCAGAATGAAGCTTCAAAATTCAAAAACGAAGGGATTGGCCACGCCGAGCCATGGGTACAAGCCGCTGGAGCGAAATCTATATGATTCGCCATTCGTCTACAGCCGCGGGGGTTGAACTTTCTTTACCCATGGGCGACTGGGTGCCCAGCTCTTCATCCCGACGTCCAACAATACCTCGCCGGCGTGCATGGATCCTGGGGATTAAAATCCTTCTCAGGACATCCGCCGGCGAGGCGAAAGAAATTACCAGCGCCTGGCGGCGGATCTTAGATCTCGATCTGGATCCGGTCCGGGTTCAGCAACATCTGCGCGCGCTTCGTTTATGGCAACTATCAGGCAGAACTGAAACCAAACAAAATGGGAGGGCCGCTGCATGAAAACCGCTGAAATTTTAAAACGCATCGACGCGATTCTGGAATGCCTGCCGAAGGATGAAATCGCGATTGAGGTAGAAAAAAGATACGCGGGCAGCGATAAATTGGCGAGCATTTTTGGGGAGGGGCTCGCCCAACTGAAGCAGCTCCGCGCTGATTTAGCGCAGGAGAAGTAAAACAAAACGGAGAGGACAGACCATCATGCTCAATATTTTCAAAAGCAAACGCGCGGCGCTCTTCGACAAGAAGAGCCAGATCCAAGCAGAGCACGAGCGCGCCGCCGCGGAATTCGCCGCCGCGCTTGAGCTGCTTAAAGACGATGCGTGCTACAAAGCCTGGCTGCGCGCGCTCGAGATCCAACGAGACATAAAGATTTTAGAAGAGCGTCAACGAGAGGCGACCACAGCCGCGCGAAGAGAATTGGCGGAGGTAGACGCGGAGCTCTGGACCTCGGTCGGTAAAAAGATTCGCGCGTTCCTGAACTGGGCGGAAAACGAGAAATCGCGCGTCTCGCGCGAATTGTCCGTGAAGGGAATCATCGAGCGCGATCGCGTGGACCATCCTGTCGGCCGCCTCATTACCAACGCGCCGAAGGTTCACGCGCACGTCGCGGCGCTGAACGCCGCGATCGATGATGCGAAAGCGCTGGCGGTTTCCCCCACGGAAGACCTTGACGCCGCGTTGGAAAAAATTCGGGCGGCGGTGCCGTTGTTCGACGGAGAAACCGAGCAGATCGACGTCACTCCAGGTCTCGCTAGCGCCCTGTCCTGAGAGGTGGTGGAAATGTTTCACTACAAAATCGTGGCGGCGACGGAAAAGATTCGCAGACTCTGCGGCGTCGCCGGCAGCGTTGCCAGCATGAAGTTGGAGATCGGGCCGCCAGACTTCCAATACATCCAGGAAGTTCAGGAGGAAGATCCGCAGGCTACGATTGAAACCGCCCGGCGCATTCGGGGACAGACGGGACCCGATGCACGCGGCGATGTATGGGTGATGCTCAACGTCGACCAGACACCTGAGCGGCTCGTCTCAACCGTGTTTCACGAGGTCTATCACCTTCGAATTTTCAAAGGCTATCTTGAAGGCAACAGGCCGATATCGACGGAATGCAACGAGGGAGCGGCGGAATTTTTTGCGGCAACCGAAACGGGGAAGGGCGATTACAATGAACTGTTTGCCCAGCTTTGCCATGACGGCGCAGAGGCCGCGCTTGGCGCAGATCTCCCAAAGACCGCCGGCGCGTTGGCCGATATGCTAGCGCCGTACATGCCGAGGACCGCGCGGGAGCTGAAAGAGCGCGCCTATGCCTTGGTCAAGTTGAACGCAGAGCTGGAGAAGATTGACGCCGGCTGGGAATCGCCGTCGGCCACGGCAACGCGCTATGCGGCGAACAACAGCGAGTATCAGAAGGAACTTGCAGCACAGCGGCGCCGACAGTCATTTGAGCGCGAGCTCGCGCGGCTCAGCGGACATGCTGCAAAGATAGTGCGGGATGCCAAAGAGCAGGCGGCGCCGTATCAGGCAATTCGGACAAAGATCAAAGTCGGCGGCAAGTGGATTGACTCGGGTGAGATACATTGGGTCCCGCGAGTTTAAAAGAGTTTTCCCATGGGCGACGCGGTTTGGTCACGCGACGCGGGGAATGGCACCGGCGGGGCACCCTCCCCACCGGTGCTTCGCCCGAATGAGGTAGGGGGGGTAAATCTCTAGAGCGACTCTGCCCTAGACCGTCCGGTTAAGCACGCGCGCATGTCCGCGAAATGCGGCATACCCCCTTCGGGCGCGGGGATTGAAACTTTTTTATGAGACCTGGAAGAAAGCCGAAACCTTTCAATTTGAGGCTGATCGAAGGCAACCGCGGGAAGAGGCCGATGAAAAAAAATCCGAAGCCTGCAGCGCTGGCGAATCACCGTGCGCCGTACTGGCTTGATGCGTTCGGGCGAGAATTTTGGAAGCGGCATGCTTCCGAGCTCGCTCGCCTCGGCCTCTTGAGTGTTCTGGATCATGATCTTTTGGCCGCCGCGGCCGAGCGGTGGTCAACCTATCGCCGCGCGGCCCGGGAACTTAAGGCCGGGCTCACTCAATCGAGCGAGTCGAATGGGCGCATCACAAAACCGGAGTCAGCGATCGCGAAGCTGGCGCTCGCGGAATGCCGCGCGATCCTGGGCGAATTCGGTATTGGCCCGTCCAGCCGCACGCGAGTTGGGGCGAATATTCCTGAGGGTGAGGACGCGTTGAAAGAGAAGTACGGTTTATAAAAACGCAAAGGAGATACCGAGATGACCAGGCGCGCCGACGTGTTGAAATTATCCAAGATCCAGACGATGCCGAAGCCTCGGAAGTTTTTTTCAGTCGCAGCTCGTGAGGAATGGGATCGCGTTGCGCCGAAGCTTTTTTCGATGGCTCGTCTGGACCTACTCAGCTCCATCTCTTTGGAAATGTACTGTTCCTCCTACGGTGATTTCGTGGAAACGACCAAAGAGCTCTCACATTGCGATCCAACCGATAAAGCGAAGATTCGAATCTTTCGATCTATACAGAAGCGCTCGCGAAGGTTCTGTGGCGGGTGCGCTTTAGGTTTTGGCTTTCGGCTTGACGCCGCCGGTCGGATGAATCTTGAAAAGCCCATGTCTTTGACCGCCGCGGCCAACATCCTTCACCAGTAAGGGTTTGGGTCAGATGAACGAGGATCGTGTCATTTTGCGCCGTTAACGGATAACCAGCCCATGTTTAAGAGGTGTCAGAACCCGCTTTGCAACAATGAGCTGACACCCGGCGCTCGGAAGTCGAAAAAGTTCTGCTGCGATAGATGCCGGCTCGACGCTTGGATCCTGGCGAAGGCGGCCAAACTTCTCTTCCGGCTCGAGCCGAGGGAGTGGCACCGTATCCTCGAGGCCACGGGAGTGAAACCGTGATTGAAGAGCACGAATGCACACCGTACTGCACGGAAGGGCGTTACAATGTCGAACCCGACTGCCACACATTGCAAACTTGGGTCTCACCATCGGTAACTCAGGAAGACATTGAAGCTGATTTCAGGGAGTTGGCGGAATCGGAGGGATATATTTTTATTCGAGCTCGCCGCGAGGTCGACGCGAAACCCATAGGCGGACACGTGATCGTTTCCAATACCGGAGAGGAAAAACCTACCGCCTCCTTCCCTAAAGATAATGTCGCCTGGTTGGTAACGGTCAGAAGCCCCGTGAGAAATCTTCAATGAAGAGAGACGGGTAAAATGGCGAAGCGGTCACCACAAAAGGAGGCTCGATAAAATGCCCAATGATCGTCGTGTCGGGAATTTGTTAGTCCAAATGAGGGCCGAGCTCGGCGGCCTCAAGCTCGACGTGAAGGAGATGCAATCTACCTTCCAGAACGGTTTTAACCAAATCAAGAGCGCCGCGGCAAACCTTGGCAATACCCTCGTCGCGTCGCTCGGCGTCGGCGCGATCATCGGCTTCGGTAAATCACTTGTCGATCTCGGCCATAAGTTTTCCAACCTCCACGATGAGACCGGCCTCTCTATCGAAGTTATCGGTGGCTTGAAACCGATGGTTGATCAGACCGGCATTTCAATTGATCAGTTCGCCCTCGGAATTTTAAGAGCGCAGAAAAATCTCGGAGGCATCCATAGCGAGGCCGATCCAGCAGCGCAGGCGCTGAAAACTCTCGGGCTGAATATCGGGCAGATGCTCGCCGCCTCGCCCGACGAATTCCTCGAGCGCTTCGCCAAAGGCCTGGCCACCGTCGACGATCAAAATAAACGCGCGGCCCTCGCGACCCAGATACTCGGCAAAGCGGGCGCCGAATTGACACCCGTCTTGCTTCGAATCGCAAATGAGGGTCTGCCGCGTATGAGCAGCGAAATCGCGCGGGGTTACAAAGCCCTGGGGGATCTCAAAGACCAGCTGATCCGAATCACAGCTGAGACCTACAATTTCTGGGCTGCCGTTAGCGGCAAAATCGCAGGTTCGTTCGATGACACAACAATAAAAAGTTTTCAGCAGCAAATCGAGACTCTGAGCGCATATCTCGTCAAAATGAAAAACTTGATGGGGGACGCCTTCGAGGACAATCCGGACATGAAAGCTGCTCAGGCCCGATTGACCGGCCTGCAAGTGGTCCTTGAAAAGATGACCGCGGCCGCCGTCGGTAAAGGGGGCAAGGCCGATATCATTCTCGGCGGTGATCCTCAAAAGATTCAGAGCATCACCGAGGCTCTGAACAAACAGATCGCCGCGCTACAGGCGCAGCAAATTGCCTTGACTCAAGGAGACGCGGCCGGACTTCGTTTTCGTCTATCGATGCAGGCTTTGGATGAGCTTGGAGTCAAAAAACTGCCGCCGGAAATCCAAAATCTCATCAACAAACTAGTCGGTCTATCGATCGCAGATGAGCGCGCCAAATTGGCGCAGAACGCATTCTTTGCGTCTTTCGGCGCGGGCGATGAGACGCTGAATCGAAGCGCCGAGGCGTGGCGTGAGTTAGGCAAAATGATCGAAGAGTCTGTAAGTCTCGATCCGGCGTTGCGCGCCCTCAACAAGGAGATGGAAGGCATCGCAGCACAGGCCGAGGCGTTCGGACCTTCCTTCGACGAGGCCACAAAGAAAATCGAGGCGCTCAAAACGGCGATTAAAAACATGCTCAGTGTTCCGGGCGCGACTGCCAAGACGCCGGAAATCTCGGACAAGATCGCCGCGCTACAAAACCAGGAGATCAACAAGACTTTCGAGGACCTGGGAAAGAGCATGAATGATATCAGCGCTCAGGCCCAAGTTTTTGGCATCAGTTTCGATGACACGGCCGCGCGCATCGACAAGGTCAAAGGGGCCATGATCGAACTGATCAATCAGGGACTCGATCCGGCGGATCTGCGCATTCAAAGTTTAAAGGTGCAATTCGACAGCCTGGCCACGCTCGGCAACATCGAGAATTCATTTCGTAGCCTCGCCGGTTCTATCGAGGGGGATTTCCAAACGACACTGAACGGCATCATGCAAGGCACGCAGACCTTCGGCGCAGCGATGCATAACCTCTTCCTGAAAATCGCCCAGGACATCTCCAACACGATGCTGAAGATAGCGTTGCAACCCGTCAATGACTGGCTCAGCAATATCTTCGGAATGGTTTTCAAAGCTATAGGGGCGTTCTTTCTCCCGACACCCGCACCAAGTACTGGCCTCGCTTTCGCTGCTGGAGCGTTTGGGGGAGGGATTCCCACTTTTGCCGGCGCCGCCGGTGGAATCGTTACTCGGCCCACAATGTCGCTCATCGGCGAGGCGGGCCCGGAGGCGATCATTCCACTTTCCAGAATGAGCGGCGGCGGTTTCGGCGGCATCACTTACAACATTTATGCGCCCGGGGCCCAGCGCGGAGTCAGCACAGAGATCCTGCGCGCGCTTCGAGATTCGGAAAAAAGAGCCCGGGAAGGCGCAGTAGGCGACGTGAAAAACGAGCGAATGCGCTCCACTAATTTTACCCGCACGTTCTCCGGCAGGTAGTAAATTTGGAACAAGAATATTTGACCGTGGCCGAGGTCGCGCAGCGCTTGAAGATCTCACCCAAAACGGTCAGAAACAGGATGGCCGGCGGAATCTATCAAAGAGGCGTTCACTACTTTTGCCCGGAAGTTATAGACAAAGCCGGAAAGCCATGGCGTGTTGAAGCACGGTTCAAATGGAGCGCGATCGTAGCATGGCAGGAAAGCAGACCGATCGCCGCCGCGGACCACGCTGAATTTCCTGACTCAGTTTCACCGAAGCAAGAAGAAAGAGCGCCCTCCCCTACTCTTCGACTCATTCCGATGTCGAGAGGGTATCACAGCTAGAAAGAGCACTCTGAAAATAGCTATTGACAGTTTTCGGCTTTGGATATATACGGAGCGTATATTATGAAAGGGAGCGAACTTCGAACGATCCGGAAGCGCTTGGGCTGGACACAGGCGCAAATGGCCAAGGAAGCCGGCGTCGCCACGAACTCCGTCGCCAGGTGGGAGCGCGATGAAATGCGGATCAGGGAACCCATAGCACGATTGATTAAAAGAATCGCCGCGGGAACCAAAAAACAGAACCCATGAGCTGTATCGTCAAACTCGGTGCGAAGCGGAAAGACGGCGGCCTAAGGAAGCTTGCCTTCTTACTCTACTTCAACGGCATCACGAGCTGGGAGGGAACGGAACTTCTCGACACGCCGGAAAATCGAGCCCTGGCCGAAGCCAAAGCCTTACTCATCTCACACGAGATGACTCAAGGCGCTTTCGATTACCTGGCGCATTTTCCAAACGGCAACAAGGCGTACCTCTTTCGGCCGGACGTTCCAAAGCCGAAAGCCGCGATCACAGTGCGAGCCTTCAAAGAGCTATGGATCAAAAAACAGATCACGCGCGTCAGACCCCACAGGATCAAAGATTACGAAAGTCAGTTTCGAAAACACATTCTGGACACGAAAACTGGGAACGTAAACTTCGGAAATCTTCCTCTGCAAGGTCTCACAATAGAGCGCCTAAAGGACCTTCAGTCCGCGCTGACAGCGAAAGGACTCAAAGCGGCGAGCGTGAACGCCGTCGTCCACGGCTCGCTGCGCGCCCTACTCCGCGACGCCCGCGGCGAGGGACTCTTGACCGCCGATCTCTACGATCGCGCTTTCTTCAAGCCGCTGCCGGCGACCGATACCGATTCCAGCATCGACCCGTATACGCCGGAGGAGCGCGAAGCGATTCTGCAGGGCTTCAAGGAGAAGCGCCGGCACTATCATGCGTTCGTATTCCATCAGTTCTGGTCGGGCTCGCGGCCGAGCGAGACCGCGGCGCTACGCTGGGGACAGGTAGATCTCCTCTACTCCCGCTTCAAAGTTCAGCGATCGCGTGTCCAGGGCCACGAAGCCGGCACAAAGACGAAGCGAAGCAACCGCGAGGTTGTGATCCACGAGAACCTGCTCGAGGTCCTGAAGGCTCACAGGCGAAGCGGAGTCGAGCAGTCCATTCCGCCTCTTCACGTGGATCCGGACAGCTACGTCTTTATGACCCTGGATGGGGCGCCAATCGATGAGGAGAACTTCTACAAGCGGGAGTGGCTGCCGATGCTGCGCCGGCTGAATATCCGGCCGCGGCCGTTCTACAGCACCCGGCACAGCTATGCGAGCTTCATGGTGTCGATCGGTATGCCCCTCGCTCGGCTTTCCGCTCAGATTGGAGACACGATAAAAACCATCGAAGATCACTATGCAAAGTACATTTCAGAAGCTGACTTCACCCGGGAGATAGTTGAGAGGTCCATAACCCAAAGTGAGGCTAAATACGCCAAAAGCGAGAGAGGATCAGGGCAGGAAGTGGGACGCCAAGCAATAAAAAAGGCCCCGATTTCTCAGGGCCTTTTAAGTGGAGCGGGTGAGGAGGGTCGAACTCCCGACCTTATGCTTGGCAAGCATACGCTCTAGCCAACTGAGCTACACCCGCATCACTAACTTTTTATCCCAGCATCGGTGCTTTGTCAATTTTGCGGCCCCCGCG
>JBGPIK010000248.1:0-10063 GCA_041484845.1 Binatia bacterium
ACTGCTTCGGCGAAATGGCGCTTCTTTCCGGCGAGCCTCGTTCAGCCACGATCGTCGCGGTTAAAGAGACCGCCTTGTGGAAGCTGTCATGTGAGGCCTGGAATGAACTGATTCAAAAGCACCCCACCTGGCTGCTCCAGTTTTGCGCAACACTGAGCAAAAAATTAGCTAACGCCGACCGGCAATCGCTGCAGGGTTGGACAGCTTTCGAATCGCTGGCCAATGAACTGTACGAATCCAAAGCTCCGGAGCAGCAGCAGTTTCTGCGCCGGGCGGCCCTGCTAACCCGAATCGACGCGCCAATTGTAGGCGAGCTTCTTCGCGCCCCGCTCGCCCGAGCATGGCTGGCGGATCTAGAAAATAAACAGTTTCCCTTCCTTAGCGCGGTCGATGGCGACACGTACGCGTTTCACCCATTCTTAAAAAAATATCTCATGCAGAAACTCGGCGAATGTGAAGACGAGGAAACCGTTCGTCAATTGCACCGAGAAATCGCAGCCCAGTACGAGAAGGCGGAAAATTGGGAGCAGGCTCTGCCCCATTGGCTCGAAGCACGCGACTGGCCCTCGGCGGCGAGGCTTCTCACCAGCAGAAAAGAAGAGTTGCTCAATGAGTCTCCCGCATTGCTACGAAGCGGGATTGAACGCATTCCTCAAGATCAATTTGTTTCCGATCTTCGCCTGGTTCACCTCAAAGCCGCTGCGTGCGCGCGGCTCGGCGACGTCGCGGCTGCCGTCAAGATTTATCAAGAAGCCCTTTCACGCGAATTGAAAGCCGGGGCGAGCGCGGATGCATTTTCTCGCTACATGGGAATGGCGGATGCGTTGTTGCGCAAGGGAGATTATGGCCACGCGCTGAGTTTGCTGCGGGGCGCTATCGAAACCGCGGAACAGGACACGCGGAACGAGGCTGGGGGTTTAAAATTCGACCCGCGTAACGCTAACACGCCCGCCTCGGGTCGATCGCAGGATTTCGCATTGTCACGATGGCATTGGGTGTGGACCGGATTGAGCGGATTGTTTTCCGCACCGACGCAACGTTTATCTTTACGCAGGTGGATAGGTGGCATCTTGGGCGTTGCCGCTTTCATCGTCTTGTGGTTTTTTCCCCCGGACATCGACCTCAGCAGTGCCGCCATTAGACAATTAGCCTTTCTTTGTCTCACTTTAATTTTTTGGGTTTTCCAGGTCTTCCCCGAATACGGAGTCGCGCTGATTTTTGCTTTAGGAATGATCCTATCGGGCTTGGGCACGTCCCAGGTGATTCTTGGCGGGTTCGCCAGCACCACGTGGTTTATGACTCTGGGGGTGCTTGGCTTGGGAGCGGCAATTACCAGTTCTGGACTGTTTTACCGCCTATCCCTGCAACTGGTCCGTTTCTTTCCTCTCAACTACAATTCGCAAGTCTTGGCTTTGGGCTTCATGGGTATCGTCGTTATGGCGCTGATTCCCCAGCAGAGTGCGCGCACCGCGATCATCAGTCAGATGCTTTTAAATCTTTCGGAGAGCCTCGGCTATAAGAATCCGTCCAAGGCTTCGACGGGCCTCTTTGCCGCGAGCTTTCTGGGCTTGGGGCAACTCGGATTTCTCTTCCTCACCGGATCGACGACGAGTCTTATGGCTTGGGGACTGCTGCCGCCGGCAGTGCGCCTTCAGTTCACCTGGGGTTACTGGTTCATTGCCGCGTTACCCCCGACGTTAGTCGTTGTCGCGCTGGTACTAGTGGCGGTGAGATTTCTTTATCAGCCGGAGACGCAAGCCCAGGTCTCATACAGAATGGTGCAGAATCAGCTCGGCGTGCTCGGACCGCTTTCGCGCAGCGAATGGATTACCCTTGGTGTGCTCGGGGCGACGGTCGGGGGCTGGTTGACGTCGAGTTACCATGGCATTGATGGCGCTTGGATCGCTCTCCTGGCCTTGTGCGTTCTAGCAAACACGGGAGTCCTGGGCTTGGGCATGCTGAAAAAGGCAATTGACTGGGAGTTGCTCCTTTACATGGGCATAACCTTAAGCATCCCGCCGGTATTGACTCACGCGAAAATCGACCACTGGCTTGTCGACCTTATTGCACCCGTAATACAGCCATTCGCCGCAAAGCCCGTGCTTTCCTTTATCGTGATTGCGCTCATCACCTATGCCACCAAGCTGGTGTTCACCAGTTTTCTCACCGTCGTAACATTAACCGTCGCTTTGTTGCCGCTCGCGTCTCAAATGGGCCTCAATCCTTGGGTGGTGGCCATGATTATTCTCATCGCCTCGGAAGTCTGGTTTTTTCCGTTCCAAGTGGATTGGCATACCATGGCCTACGGTTGCACCGAAGGAAAGGGATTCAGCTATTCGCTTATGTACCGCGTCAATCCCATTTACGCGCTCGCATACATTGTGGCCTTAATGGCGGCAATCCCCTACTGGCGCTACCTGGGGTTGATGTGAGCTGTTCGGACATGAGAAGGGCGCGTTCACCGGCGCTCACCAGCTCAAGAAAGGCAAGCTCGAACTAGGGGACGGAGGCACAGTTTTTCTCGACGAGATCGGCGACATTGCTCAGGAGTTGCCGAGTAAACTTTTGTGTTTTCTTCAGTAAAGAGAGTTTGAGCGGGTCGGCGGGAACCAGAGTTTGAACGTCGACCTGCGAATCATCGGCGGCCAAAGCGCTCGGATTGTACAGAACCCACCTGATTAAATTAATCAAAGCTCTCGGAATCACGTGACCCGCCGCTGCAAAAAACGACCACATGGACCTTTCGTCGTAACCCGGAGCCCCTTCAACAAAATCGCCGATTTGCTGATCACCGCAAGTTCTACGCTCCAGACTCTCCGTGGCGAAAAAGACGCTCACTGTAATACCGTGGGAAAAAACCGCATCTGAAATGTGCCGCCCTTTTAGGCGGCAGTCGATGGAGACGACAGCTAAATAATGCCACGCCTGCGCCTTTGCCGTGTGATATTCAATAAAACACCCCGTTACATAATGTCCAAAATCGCTAACTGCCGTGCATTGCGCTGGTAATAACGTTCGAGTCACCTAACCGATCGATCCACATTTTTTTTAAAAAAAATTTCTAAAATGGTATTTTTTTCTTGACATACAATTCATTGTGTCGCTATAATCGCCTCACCCACAAAATATGGGAGGGTTCTTATCGAAAAACTTATCTTCGCCTGAGTCGCGCTTTACCCTCTTGACAAGAAACCCACCCAGGGAATTTCAAAAGGAGGTGCCTATGGCAGCTAAGAAAAAGGCCAAAAAGAAAGCCAAAAAGAAAAAGTAAGTTTGGGATGTTGGGTTGTGGTGATGCAGTAAACCCTCCTAAATCTCAGGCGACAAGGTAGCTGTTCTAGCTACCAAAAACACAAAGCCCTCCGGTGAAGTAACCCGGAGGGCTTTGTGTTTTTGGTGATCCCCGTTCTTGCGCACAGCCGACGCGTTAGTTAGATTAAATCTCTATGAGCATGCGCCGAAGGATTCATTTAGCTTTTTTCTTGATCGTATTTTCGGCGGCGCTTTCCCCGAACGGCACGGTCGCTCGAGGACAATCGAAACTCAATTACAAAATGATTCCGAACCTCGAGCCGATGAAAGAAAATGTTTTGACGCCGGACTTCAGCGTAGTCAGCCCCGACGGCAAAAAGGTTTCGCTCAAAGACTTTCGCGGCAAGATCGTTTTCCTCAATTTTTGGGCGAGTTGGTGCGAGCCTTGCCGCGAAGAAATGCCGGCCATGGAGCGGCTTTACCAGGAGTTCAGAAACAAGAATTTTGTTGTCTTGGCCGTGAGCGTCAAGGACCGTAAGCAAGATGCGATAGATTTTGTAAAAGATCTCAAACTGAGCTACCCCGTGGTCTTGGATCCCGATGGTCAAGTCGGTCTTTTATATGGCGCGTGGGGTTTGCCAACCACCTATCTCATCGGTCCAAAGGGGGAAGGACTAGCGCGCGCCTGGGGCCCCGCCGAATGGTACAGTCCCGCCGCACGAAACCTCATCAAAGAACTTGTCGATGGAAAGCGATGACTGACATCAATGTGTTCGTCGCCTTTGCCGCTGGGGTTTTTTCTTTTTTATCGCCCTGCGTCTTGCCCTTGATTCCATCGTACCTTTCATTTGTTTCCGGTGTCTCGGTGGATGAGATGCGCAGCAACCAAGCCCTGACGCAAATCCGTTCCCGACTTGTGTTCAATTCCATTGCTTTTATCATCGGCTTTTCTTTAGTCTTTGTTTCTCTCGGAGCTTCCGCCAGTTTTCTCGGAAGCTTTTTTTTGGGCTATCGAAATTCGATTCGTCTTTTTGGCGGCGTGTTCATTCTCTTGGTCGGGCTTTATCTCATCGGAATTTTCAAAATTCCCACACTGGAGCGTTATCTCCAATTCAATCTTAAGGACAAACCGGCAGGTTATCTCGGATCGGCGCTCGTCGGAATTACGTTCGCGGTTGCATGGACTCCATGCGTGGGACCGATTTTAGGAGCCATTCTGGCGATTGCCAGCACCTCGGCCGACGTTGGCCGCGGCAGTCTACTGCTCGCGACATACGCGGCGGGATTGGCTTTGCCTTTTTTCTTGAGTGCGCTGGCTATTAACTCTTTTTTTCAGTTCTCACGGGCATTTCGCCGCTACATTCAGGCTTTTCATATTGCGAGTGGTATTTTGCTGGTGATCGTGGGAATCCTCTTGATGACGGATTACATGACCTCCCTCAACACATACGTGCTGCGGCTCACCCCAAGCTGGCTCATCAAACGTCTTTAATCGAGTTCACGGTCTGGCATCAACGAACGAATGTATGGTCTAATGGGCGCGGCGCGTGTTAACTCGAACCGGTGTCTGAGCGAGTGGCTTGAGTGTATCCGAGATTGCATAGAGCCATGCTGCAATTCCTGAAAAGGACTCGCGACCCACGGTTAACGATTTGAATTCGAATGATCGCATTCGGTTCGTGGCAAGGGTGTGAAACCATGAACTCAAGTGTTACGGGATGTGACGCAATCAATCGACTCTTTTGAACCGCCGCGCCAAAAGTTTGACCGCTCCGTAGGTAAATGTTAATTTTCCCGGATTAATCTTCGCGGCAAGTTGCCTGCGCAGATCCGCCGCGTGGTGATGGAGCAACCATGGAAGAACAGATTCGTCGACTCTTACGATCGCTAGGAGAAAACCCGGAGCGCGAGGGGCTGCTCAAGACCCCCCACCGCGTCGCCCGGGCATTAAAATTTTTGACGCAAGGATACCGGATGGATCCGGAAAAGGTCATCAATGACGCCCTCTTTACCGAAGAATATGAAGAAATGATTGTGCAGAAGGACATTGATTTCTTTTCACTCTGCGAGCATCATTTGCTGCCGTTCTTTGGCAAGGCCCATGTGGCCTATATCCCGCATCACAAGATCGTCGGGATATCCAAACTTGCGCGCCTGGTTGATGTTTATGCGCGCCGGCTGCAAGTTCAGGAACGCCTTACGAACCAGATCGCGACCATCATCATGGAGAAATTGGACGCCTTGGGCGTGGCGGTGGTGATCGAAGCCGAGCATCTTTGCATGCGCATGCGCGGGGTGGAAAAGCAGAATTCCTACGTCATCACCAGCAGCCTGCTCGGCGCCTTTCGCACGCGCCAAGAGACCCGGAATGAGTTTATGACTTTGATCCGGCAAAAAAATTGATCGAGGATTGAATGGAAACGAAATTTCGCGATACCGCTCCGGAACTCATCAAGGCGGATCTCCTCGTTTTGCCTGTCTGGGAAAAAAGATTGGACGAACCGGCGATCCGGACGCTCGATCGGCGCCTGAAAGGAAATCTTCGAGAGCGCATCCACAAGAGCAAATTCAGCGCAGTGGATGGAAGCGGTTTGCTTTATTCCACGGCCGGGCTGCTTCCGGCGGCGCAACTATTTTTGCTCGGCATCGGTAAAGAAGCGGACAGGGCGACCGACATCTGGCGAAAGGCCGGCGCGCGGGTCGCCAAAGAAGCCTCCGGAATCGGCGCTGAGGCGGCGGCATTTTTTTTCGCTCCGGATAGAAACCCAGAAGGTGCGGCCGGAGCTATTGTCGAGGGGATGTTACTCGCCTCGTATCAATTCAACAAGTATCGCTCGAATTCCCAAGCGCCGGCGGCAATAAAAAATCTGACGCTCTTCAGTCCCGGGCTGCGGCGCAGCCCGGCGGCAGAAAAATCGATACAAACAGTGGAAAAAATCATCCCGGGTGTTTTCTTGGCACGCGATCTGATCAATGAAACGCCGTCAAACACGACCGCTCGTTTTCTTGCAGAGCAGGCGCAGCGCCACTGTCGCGGACGCGGCTTATCGGTTGAAGTTTGGAAAAAAAACAAGATCGAGGCCATGAGCTTGGCGGGGTTATTAGCGGTCAACCGCGGCAGCCAGGAAGAGCCCAGGTTTATCTTCATGCATTACAGGCCCCGTGGTAAACCGCGCAAACGAGTGGCGTTGATCGGGAAAGGGATCACCTTCGATTCGGGAGGGCTCTCTTTAAAGCCGGCCAAGTCTATGGAGACGATGAAACTCGATATGGCCGGCGGCGCGGCGGTCATTGCAACGATGAGCCGGCTACCGCACCTCGATTTGGATATCGAGGTCGCCGGATATGTTCCGGCAACGGATAATCTTCCCGGCGCAAACGCGCAGAAGCCGGGAGACGTGATCCGTTATCTAAACGGCAAGACCATTGAAGTGCTCAACACGGACGCCGAAGGCCGGCTCATCTTGGCCGACGCGTTGGCTTTGGCGGCGAAACAAAAACCTGACTACATGATCAACCTGGCGACCTTGACCGGCGCATGCGTAGTCGCGTTGGGGCCTGAAGTAGCGGGTCTTTTCAGCAATCATCAACCTCTCGCCGACCAGCTCATTCGCTGCGCGCAGGAGAGCGGAGAAAAAGTCTGGCAACTTCCGTTGATTAAGGAATATCGTGAATTGATTAGGAGCAGCGTTGCGGACATGAAGAACGTCGGCGGAGCACACGGCGGCGCCATCACGGCGGCTTTAATCCTCCAGGAATTCGTCGCGGACCTTCCGTGGGCTCATCTGGATATTGCCGGTCCGGCTTTCGCGGAGAGCGATACCGGCCTTTCTCCCAAGGGAGGAACGGGATTCGGTGTACGCACGCTGTTAAAATTTCTCTCAAGCTTATAAGGAGGTCAAGATGGGTAAAATCACCGAGGTGGGCGACCATAATTTTGAAGACGAGGTTTTGAAATCGAATCTTCCGGTGCTTGTGGATTTTTGGGCGCCCTGGTGCGGACCCTGCAAATCGATCGCGCCGATTGTGGAGGAGATCGCGGGTGAATACGAAGGTAAACTAAAGGTGGCGAAACTCAACGTCGATGACCATCCGGCTACCGCGTCACGTTACGGCATTAAGGGCATTCCTAATCTGATTATTCTCAAGGGCGGGGCAGTAAAAGAGCAAATTCTCGGCGCGGTGCCCAAGGCGCGATTGGTCAGCGCCATTGAAAAAGCTCTGTAATCATTGGCGGCCCGCTCAGAAAATAAATCGGCGCATACTGACATTGATTATCAGCCCTATGGCAAACATCATCGAGGCCAACGATGAGCCGCCGTAACTCACCAATGGGAGCGGGACGCCGACCACCGGCATCATGCCGGTCACCATGGCAACGTTGATCACCACGTGCCAGAAGAAGATCGAAACCAAACCGAATACCAACAGGGCGCCAAAGCGATCTTTGGCCCGTTGAATAAGGCGCAAGCAATAGGCGACCAACAGAAAGTAAAGCAGCAAGAGGATCAAACAACCCACAAACCCCCACTCTTCAGAAAATACCGCAAAGATAAAGTCGGTGTGCTGAGCCGGCAAGAAATCCAGCCGATTCTGAGTTCCATGGAGGTACCCTTTACCGAACAAGCGACCTGAACCGATAGCGATCTTCGATTGAATCACATGGTAACCCGCTCCCAAGGGATCGCGGTCAGGGTCCAGGAAAGTCAGAATCCTTGCTCTTTGATAGGGCTTTAGGAAATGCCAACCGATCGGCAAAAACGCTAACCCGGCGCCCAACAAATACAGAAAGGAGCGCCCTCGAAGTCCGCTCATTAGAATCATACTCAAAAAAACCGTCGCTAGGATGATCGCGGTGCCGAGATCCGGCTGCACGAGTGTCAAAAGGACCAGAGGCGCCACGAGCGCAAAGGGCACCCAAAGATCACGCAAAGAGTAACCTTGCGGCGGTTCATCGTCCTGAAAGTACTTAGCCATAACCAAAACAATCGCGAGCTTGGCCGGTTCCGAAGGCTGTAATCTTAAGAACCCGAGATTGATCCAGCGCTGGGAGCCGCCGCCCGAATGACCAACGAAGAGAACCAGCACCAAAAGAAGCAGCATGATGCCGTGAAAGGGGTAGGCCAGCCGGTCTATATAATGATAGTCGAACGCGATGGCGACAATCATAGCGATAAGGCCCAGTCCCAACCACATCACCTGACGGGTCGCTAAACCGCCGGCGTGTTCTTCAATGATATTGTAGTTGGCGCTGTAAATCGTCACGACGCCGATGAAAACAAAAACTAGCGTGAGGAGTAACAACGTCCAGTCGAAATGAGACACGAGCCGGCGATCAATTTGCACGCGGATCTCCTTCGAGACGAACCTGGCGTTGATCCGCAGGCTGATTTTGCAGCGCGATATATTTTTCAATCACTTTCTTTGCCAATGGCGCGGCCGCGGAGGCGCCATGACCGCCATGTTCAATCAGAACAACCACCGCGATTTGCGGATTTTCTATCGGCGCATAAGAAACAAACCAGGCGTGGTCACGGTTCAAATAGGCGAGTTGCTCGCTCTTGACGTAACCCCCTTTCATCTCGACGACTTGTGCGGTGCCTGTCTTGCCTGCGATATTAACAATAGTCGAGCGCGCCGCCCCGCCCGTTCCAGCCGGACTCCGTACCACGTCCGCCAGGGCATTGCGCACCAGCTCTAAAGTCGACGGCTTAATTTGGATCGAATGAATGATTTCCGGACCATATTCCCTGACCGCCCCATTATTCGCCGATTCCACCTTGCTTACGATGCGCGGACGATACAATGTGCCGCCATTGGCTACGGTCGCCATCATGTTGGCTAGCTGGAGCGGGGTCACGGTCACATAGCCTTGCCCAATCGCGACGGAAACCGTTTCACCCGGATACCAGGGCTGACGAAATCTTTTTCTCTTCCATTCGGTGTCCGGAATCGTTCCGCTTCTCTCGTCATCAAGCGCAACACCGCTTTTTTCCCCCAATCCGAGGGCGTGGGCCCATTTGGCGATACGATCGACACCAAGACGCGGTCCAAGTTGATAGAAGTAGACATCACAGGATTCGACTATGGCTCGATGGAGATCGACTGAACCGTGGCCGCCTTTTTTCCAATCGCGGAATGCGCGATTGCCGAAAGTGTAAAATCCAGGATCGCTGATCTTGGCGTCGGGATCGATGACACCCTCTTCCAAGCCGGCTATGGACATAACGATCTTGAAAGTGGAACCCGGCGGATACTGGCCTTGTGTCGCGCGGTTACTCAGCGGCCGCTGCTGGTCTTTGATCAGCGCGCGCCACTCGTCGCCTTTGATGCCCCGGGCGAATACATTGGGATCAAATGCCGGGGTGCTAACCATAGTCAAAATCGCGCCGGTGTGGACGTCCAGCGCGACGATGGTTCCCTCGCTGCCTCGAAGCGCCTCGAACGCGGTCTGTTGAAGCTCACGGTCCAGAGTGAGATGTACGGTATATCCAGGCACATCGGTCACTTCGTGGAGCACGCGCACGCGCCGTCCCAGAGCGTCCACCTCGACCTGTTGCCCGCCGCTTTGCCCCCGCAGGACATCTTCCCATCTTCGCTCCAGCCCGTACTGTCCGATCTCATCTCCTAAGACATAGCCTTCCTCTTTCAGCGTTTTCAATTGTGCCGGACCGATCTCGCCCAAATAGCCTAGAACGTGAGCCCCCATGGCTCCATCCGAGTAATTGCGCCGCGGCCGCGAGCGGAGCGTCACACCAGGCAAATCCAGCTGATGGGACTCCACGGCGACGACCGTCGCCCAGTCCACGTC
>JBGPIK010000249.1:0-9977 GCA_041484845.1 Binatia bacterium
ATGAAATGTTACAGATCTTGAGCCTGACCATGTTCGAGAAAATTCCATTAGATCAACTCCTTAACAAAATCGTCACCGATGACATTGAGGCGTTTTCACCTAATCAACTAAATTTGTTCAATTAATACCCGGACGCTAATGATGAAAACTAATTATCGATTCATCGGTTTGCTCGCAGCTGCAATTTGCTTGGTCATGGGATCTAGCGAGTCACGGGCTACCGTCATCCTTGATCAATCCTGGACAACCAATACACAGTGCGGTGGTGATTGTTTTGGATCTACTTACAGACTGATTATCGATGATGGTGGTACAAACGACACTAATTTTAGCGCAAAGTTGATAGTTGACGCATCGGCCTATGTTCCACCCTCTGGTAAGGCAAATTATTTGTTTATCTCTGCCGTTGATTTTAAGCCCGCTAGCAACGTGAGCGGCGCGAGCTTAACAGCCGCGCCGGGAGGGAAAGCGGGTTGGAATCTTTCCTTTAATGACGGTCAAGTATCGGCCGACTGCTCCGGCAGTGGCAATGGGTTCGTTTGCACCAACGATGTAGGCACAAATAATTTGGCACCGGTGCCTCATACTCCTTACGAATGGGATTTTAACTTTTCCCTTTTGGCTGGCGGAGATAATAGTGATATCGCTTTTGGTCATCTCGGCACCAGGTATTGTGATGCATCTGGAGATTGCACGGGCGTCATCGTTTCGATAGAGCAACCTGGCACCACTCCAGTTCCCGAACCATCAACACTGCTTTTGGTTGGTGTCGGCCTAGTTGCCGTTTCGTTAGTTGCGAAATCGCGGTTGAGGAAACATTAAGCCACACCAACAGTCTCTCCGCATTACAAATGACCGCCCATTCCAAGGTGCGACCATTTGCTTTTTATCGCCCACAGTATCGTGATGGCTCTGACTGCCTCGCGCTCTTCCATTGCCCACGCCAACGCGAGCGCAATTTGGCTTAATGCCACGTTCCTATTTCACGATTGTTTGGCCTTTAATTGTTGATCATTCCCTTTGATAAACGATCTGATCTCATCGGCGTAGTCGAGCAATCTTAGCCACTGCTCTTTGTAGAGGGTCACGGGAAATCTGCCAAGACCATAGACCGACAGAGCCCCCTTTTCGCTGACCTTCAACCGCAACTGGCCCGGTTTCCGTTGCTGTATCTGCTCCCGTAACGCCCGGTTCTCAAGCTCGAGGCGCGCCAACTTCTGCTCGGCTGTTTCTTCTGCCATATAGCCTCCGAATTCCTGTTATAAGTTCATTGTCGGTATGCACATTGGTTCCGGCCCTCTCACAAGCGATCCGAAACCAAACTCGGCACTCATGAGACTTCATATTCCAGCCGAGGAGGAAATCCAAGCCTTTTCCTGTGGTGAAACCAATTTCTCTCCCAGAACTGTGAGCGCGCCACCAGGATGCGATGCCGTTGTTGCTCAGGCTCTGCTTGATCCCGAACTCAACTGTGACTATAAGAAGGAACAGACATTCACTTCCGGATTCGCAGACTAAAATCATTCTTTTAAATTCATTAGGAGGTAGGCACGAATGAGCAGCCCACTGGGAACCCGAATCATCGATGGCGACGGTCACATATTTGAAGACAATGCAGGAATTATCACTCACATGGACTCACCGTATCGAGAGATCGCGCACCGGAAAGGCGTGATTTTTCCGCCCCTGGACCACCTGCACACCGCGCGGGCCGTGGAAACACCGCCGCAGCGGGATCAGCGTCCTGCGGTGGGCCCTAAAGGCTGGATTGATTTTCTTGACGACGTGGGCATCGAATGGACCGTGCTCTATCCCACCACCGCGCTCTCCTACGGTAAGATCGTCAGCCTGGATTATGCAGTCGCGATTTCACGAGCCTATAACGACTGGCTTTGCGAAACGTATATAAAATTCAACTCACGCTTCAAAGGGATGGCGCTCATTCCAATGCAAGACCCCGAAGAGGCCGCCAAGGAACTTCACCGCGCGGTGACTGAACTCGGGATGCTCGGCGCGATGATGCCGTCTAACGGCCTGGCGTATCCGCTCGGCGCCAAAAGTTACTGGCCGGTTTACGAAGAAGCCAATCGGCTCGGTTGCTGCCTGGCGGTTCATGGAGGAGCCCACGACCGTTTTGGTATGGACCATATGAATATGTATGTGCCCGTGCACGCTTTAGGCCACCCGTGGGGTTTGACGATCAACTGCGCGGACATTCTATACAATGGCGTCTTCGATCGCTTCCCGCGCGCACGCATCGCCTTTCTTGAAGGCGGCGTAGCTTGGCTGCTGCTATTACTGGAGCGGCTGCACGCTTCGCATGAAACCCATTTTCAGTATATTCCGTCCACCGAATTCGGCGTGCGCGAGGGCGAGGAGCCGAGTCACTACGTAAAAAAGCTGATCAACGAAGGCCGTTTCTTCCTCGGTATTGAGACAGAGGAGTTGACCATGCCTTTCGCCATCAAGATCGTAGGGAATCGGCCGTTTATCTACTCGTCGGACTTTCCGCATGAAGTCACCCATGAAAGCTGCAAGCATGATATCGGCGAGCTGATGGAAAGCGAGGAGATCACCAGCGACGACAAAGCCGCTCTGCTCTACCGTAACGCGGAGCGTTTCTACAAGTTTAAATAAATGAACTACCCCGCAGCAAGCTGCGGGGTATCGAAGATAGGCGTGTTTCACTAGCCTAATGTAGGGTGGGTAGAGGTGCACAGCGCCGACACCCACCGCGTAGAACGATGGGTTTCACTAACGCTCAACCCATCCTACTTTTGATTCGCAGCGCAGCAAGCTGCGGGGAATTAACCCGCAGAGGTTAAAATGCACCTCGTTTAGCTCGCGCGTTGCGCGAATACGCGGCGAACGGTTAGTCCGAGATCCCTTGACCCTAGCGGCTTCAGGCAAAACGCATCGATGCCCATCGCTTTGGCGGCATCGCCGTCGACAACGTGACTGAAGCCGGTGCAGAGAATTACCGGAATGTCCGGACGAATGCGGCGGAATTCTTTTGTTAGAGCTTCCCCCGTTATATCGGGCATCGTTTGGTCCGTGATGATTAAGTCGAAACGATCCGGCTTCGACCGGAACATTTCCAATGCCTCAGTGGTGTTGGTTGTGCCGACGACATCGTAGCCCAGTCCTGCCAAAATTTCTCGCACCACGTCAACAAGATCCTCTTCGTCATCCACATACAGAATGCGCTCGGTTCCATGCGGAATCGGGGCTTCCGGGGGACTCTCACGTTCGGGAGCTTGATCGGCTCGAGGAAGATAAACCGCGAAGGTTGTGCCGACGTCCGGAGTGCTCTCCACTATGACCGCACCACCGTGCTTTGCCACAATCCCGTGGACCACCGCCAGCCCCATTCCGGTCCCCTGCCCCACCTCATTCGTCGTAAAGAACGGCTCAAAAATGCGCTCCATGACCTCTGGCTTCATTCCATGTCCTGTGTCTCGAACCGACAGAACGATGTGAGGGCCGGGGCGTACTTCAGTATGGAGCGCTGCGAACGATGAATCGACCTCTACCGCGTCCACACAAACTTCCAATACCCCTCCTTGCTCGCGCATAGCATGCGCGGCGTTGGCACAGAGGTTCATCAGCACCTGCTGCATTTGCGTAGGGTCGGCCATCACAGTTCCGGCATTCCCAACGGCGTGCTGGCGTATCTCGATGTTGGACGGTAACGATGCACGAAGCAACGTCATGAGTTCGTTGACGAGCAGGTGGATCTGCACAGGCTTGCGTTCTTGCTCGCTTTGCCGGCTAAAAAGAATGATTTGCCGGATCAACTCCTTGGCGCGCTTTCCGCCGATGATAACTTTTTCAAGGTGATGATGCTCCGGGCTGTTTTCATTCACTTCGCCTAGGGCAAGCTCGGTATGGTTGATCATCGTCATCAGGATATTGTTGAAATCGTGAGCGATGCCGCCGGCCAACGTTCCGATCGCTTCCATTTTATGCGCCTGGCGAAGCTGTTCTTCCACCCGATCACGCTCTGTGATGAGCCGATGAAGTTCCTGATTGGCTGCCTCCAAGCGGTCATATCCCTCCTTGAGAGTCCTACTCATCGCATTAAAGTTGCTCGCCAGCTCGCCAAATTCCGTCTTGTCTTTCTGGGATATCGTATATCCGATTGATCCCGAAGCTATAATCTTCGTCGCATCGACAAGTTCCTTTATCGGCCTCGTAATCGATCGTGTAAGGTTTGCCGATACGATGATGCCAAGCAATAAAGAAGAAACAAGGATAACGAGAATGATGATTCTCGCGTAATTGATGTTTATAAGGGCCGTCGACGTTAGATTAACAAGCGTCGCGCTCGCGGAAGAAGACATATTCTCAGTTTGCCGGAGAAGCTCTTCCCCGATTTTCGCGGCGTCTGATTTGATGTTCGCAATTCTTTCTCTGTTCGCGGATGCCGTGATGTAATAACTTAACGCTATTTTATAGTCGGAGATGAGCGACCGAACTTTTTCTAGCTGTTTGTAAATGGATTCCTTGTGATGGCAGGTGGAGCATTTTGCAGCAGATTCGTCGAGCGTTGAAACATTTTCGACGACCGAATCAAGATTATGACCGAGTGGAGTATTAAGGGTGTAAAGATCGGACTGCACGGTTTGGATGCTTATGACTAGGCTGCGCCTGAGGTTTTCAATTTGATGAAGTTTAATGAGACGCAGTAATTCTTCTGTTGTGTTTTCGATATATAAAGTTGAAATCAGCGTCGCTGATGTAAAGAAAACGAACAGAGCAAGAAGCGATAGAATTATTTTGCGCTTGATTTTCATTGGTTGACGTAGGAATACTGCTCGACGTCGATCCCGGCCTTTCTGGCAATATCGAATACCGGATTATAATCCTCTTTTGCGGTGGCAATGAATTTAAGCGCGCCAAAGGTCTTGAGGATTCCTACTCCGTCCTTGTCTCGGTCCATTTCAAGCAGAACATTTTTCAATTGTCTCTTGATTTCGGGTTCGAGGGTTTTTCTGAGACCAAGACCATTGGATGGCACCTTGGGGGATTGAGCAAGCACAATCAAGTCCTTGGTTACCCGCGGATCCGCCCGCGCCACTAAATCGAAGATTGTATTCTTCGCGGTGCCGATATCTGCTTCTCCGTTGAGGACGGCACGTATGGCGGCGTCATGACTACCGGTAAAATAGATTTCTTTGAAATAACTTTCGATTTCGGTAACACCATGTTCTCTAAAGTAAGCAAGTGAAAATACATATCCCGCGGTGGTCGCTCTTTCCACGAATGCGACGGTTTTTCCTCGCATATCGGCTACGTCTCTAATCTTGCCGCTCTTTTTAACGAAAATATAGCCCCGATAGGTGGAACTACCGTCGAGCCATAAGGGCCTGGCGATCGGCTCAACACCCAGCTTTTTGATGGCCATGGCTCCCGTGAAGCTCCCCCAAAAAGCGCCGTCCAATTTGTTTCGAGCGAAATAATCGATGATATTGCCGTACCTCGAGAGCATCGTTAACTTCACGTCCATGCCAGTTTTGCTCGCGAGGTAGCCCTGGAGCGGCTTATGTCTAGCCACTTGCTCGAAGACGTTTTGCTCCGGGATCAGTCCGAGGGTCAGTTCTTTTGCCTGTGAACTGCTGGAAAAAACACTGAGCGAAATCACTAAAAGTATGCGGTACATAGGTTTGCCTCTCGCCGTTTGTACCACTTTGAGCAATTCCACGACAAGCCTCGAGTGACGACACGGCTCGCATCGGGCCTCAACCTCATCGGTGCCGACCATGAGAGCGTCTCGCCTGGTGCAATATCATCCTTCGCTTCCCGCTTTGTCTCAGATAGGAACGGTGGCGATTATATCCACATCTGCGCATGATCCTAGCCCGCATGGGCCACGCGTAGGCGATCGAGGGGTGAGTTTGGAAGAGCGAGCACAGGGAACAGGATTCAAGGTTCCAGGTTCAACGTTCAACTGGCTTCGAACCTTGAGCATTGAACTTTGAACATGGAACTAAACCTCGCCCTCGCTCTGGAAGGCTCGCCTCTCCATCGGAACCCCACCGGGATGGCAGCGGTTTGGGCTTGTAATATCGGGGTATCAGGATATAAAGGTTTTTCTTGAATGACGCTAAAGGACAAGGAGGAGTGTCAATGAAGGACTGTCGAGCTGCCGTCGTCACCGCCCACAATAAGCCTCTCGAAATACAGCGGGTACCGGTCCCCGATTTGGATCCCGGCTCCCTTCTGGTAAAAATTGCCGCTTCGACTCTCTGCGGCACTGACGTGCATCGCTGGCATGGACCGCTGGAAGGCCGCGACGCGCTGCCGATCATAACCGGGCATGAGCCGTGCGGCTATGTCGAAGACATTGCCGGCGAGCGGACCGATATTTTGGGCAACCCCGTAAAACGCGGCGATCGCATTGTGTGGAGCTACGTTGCTTGCGGCTCTTGCTATTATTGCGCCGTGGCGCTCCAGCCTTGCATTTGTCCGGGGCGCGCTTCCTGGGGACATAACCGCAGCGATCAACCTCCGTATCTCTTAGGAAGCTGTGCTGAATATATGTACGTTCCGCCTCCGTGTCTCATCATCAAAGTTCCTGAAGGCGTGTCATCGGCGTCCGCGGCGGCCTCGGCCTGCGCGTATCGTACCGTCATGCACGGATTCGACCGCCTTGGCGCCATTAAAAGTCACGAGACGGTGGTTATCCAGGGAAGCGGCCCGCTGGGCAACTTCGCCACCGCAGTCGCCAAAGATCACGGGGCCAAGAAAGTGCTGGTGATTGGCGCTCCGGCGGCGCGCTTGGAAGTGACCAAACGCATGGGCGCCGACGCGGTGCTAAACCTCGAAGAAGTCACCGACGAAAAAGAACGCCGTCAATGGGTGCACGACCACACCGAGGGGCGCGGCGCCGATATCGTTATTCAAGTCGCAAACAATATGGCGGTGCCGGAAGGTCTCACGCTGCTACGCGGCGGCGGTCGCTACTTAAACATTGGCGCAGGCGGCAAGGCCAATATTGCCGTCGAACGGCTGCCGCAGGAAATGCTATTCATAACGGTTCGCTCGGCCGAGCCGCGTCATTGGTTGCAGGCCATCGACTTCCTCGCGTCGCGAAAGACGACTTTCCCATTCGAAGATATGATCAGCAAGAGCTACACTTTGGAAGAGGTCAATGAGGCCATGCAGGCGATGGCGAGCTATCAAGTCGTAAAAGCAGTGATCAATTTTTAGCGAACAAACAGCGAGCCGTGAAAACCGGAATTTCGGCGCTAGAGTGTCCTGTCCCAGAAATCCGCCACATCATTTGCGTCTCATTCCGCCCAAAAATCTCCCCTTCCCCTCTTTTCCAAAGCCTGCCCTGAGTTAATCGAAGGGAGGGGTTAGAGTCCTACGGAGAAAATTCCCCCTTTGAAAAAGCATGCCCTGAGCCGAGTCGAAGGGGGAACAAAGGGGGATTTGAGTGCGAGTTCAGCCGCTGCCATCGTTTGAAGTTTTTAAACGAACTTCTGAGTCACGACGCTACCGTGGAGCCGTAACTTCTGGAAAGGTTGATGAAAGGATGCCGGTGTTAACGGTCCCAAACGTTAATCCAGTTGCGCCCATTCGTTGAATTCTTCAAGACAGAGCTTGTTCAAGGTATCCATATAAGGCCGGCCGGTTTTCTCATGCCTTCCCGATAGCCGGTAATACTCCTGGACCATTTGGGGCAGCCACTTGGCAATGGTGAAGTCTTTGTACTTTCCGTCCGGCACTGGATCGAGGAACCTTTGCCCTACTCGCTGCCAATCGTGTTCGGCAACCCAACCGCGTTGCGTAGCAAAGATGCTTTGTAACATCATACTGCGGTGGCCGGCCGTCATCGCTTCATCGAGATCAAATTTCCAGCCTGTCGTGGCGTTGAATGAATCCACAACGCTGTTCAATCCGTCCGGCTTGCCGTGCATTTGGGCAAACCAGCAAGCTCCCATGAGACCTGCGAATTGGCGGTATTGCTCGGCGATCACATTCGCTTGCGGCCATCCCTTCGGATCATCGCGATCGAGCGGGCCCCATTTCTCGCGGTATTTGAGATCGGGCGGCGGAGTCGGCGCTCCACCACCCTGTGGTTTCATGCCGCCGCTTGCAACGATCTCACGGAGCATATTGCTAAAGTGCGGACGCCAGTCGTGCATCGCTGGAACTCCCCGTTTGGTGTGAACCACCCACTGCACGGCATCCCCGCCGATCGCTTCCGCCACTTCGAGCGGTCCATCGGCAATCAAGTTGCCCCACTTGCCCTCTCGGCGCGCGGTCATCTCCAGCAGTTTATCGATCGCTTCCACATTGCCCCATTCTAAACGAAGGCCGCTCGTGTCCTCGGGGCCCACCAGCCCCTTCTGCCACGCTTCGAAGAGAACGCCTGCGCCAAATGCAAAGTGACCACACTCGATGCCGAGGTCGTTGATCCGCTCGGCCAAATAAAGTGTGGCGTTGCCTTTTACGCCGAGGTTCCAAAAGGTATCCAGCCACTCTGCCCCCGCGTTGAAGTGGCCTTTCGATCCTTTGAATTCTCCCGCGCCGATCTCAACGTCCCAGGGACAAAGCCGCGCGCATTGGAAACAGGGCCGCGGCGTAATCCGGTTTTGATCGAAACCGCGGTTGTGGTCGCCGATGAGCGAGCTTTGCATATTATTATTGGGCAGCGCCTCCAGGTGTCGGGCGTGTCCCACGGTTGTTCGGTCCTGGACTGAATACACTTGCAAGGTCCTGCGCCAGCGCAAGCCTGCTTCAATCAGCGCCGCTTTGTCATACAGACGAGGCCGCGCTGTGCCGTAAACTACAATCGCTTTGAGATTCTTTGAACCAAAAATCGCGCCGCCACTGTGGGACGCGGAATGATTATAGTCGTTGCAAAGCATTGCCGCATGGACCCTGTGCTCGCCGGCCGGGCCGATGCACATCACCTTCGCATCTTTAAATCCAACTTCTTGACGCAACAACTCTTCGGTGTCCCGCGCGCCTTTGCCCCACAATCGCGTCGCATCGCGCAACTCTGGCTTACCGTCGTTGATAAACAGATAGACCGGAGATTTCGCTGCGCCTTCCAGGATAACTCCGTCATATCCGGCCTGCTTGAGATAGGCCGGCCAATAGCCGCTGGCCGCGCCACGCCCCAGGGAATAACGCGTCATCGGGCTGAGAAAAACCGCCGTCATCTTCGTTCCGCCAGGCGTAAAGCCGGTTCCGGTCAGCGGCCCGGTCATCATAACCAATTTGCTTTCGACTCCGTAGGGTTTAGCGTCGAGCGGGAGCTCGCGCAACAGAATATACAGGGCGAGCGCCTGTCCGCCAATAAATTTTCTTAGCACCGGCTCTTCTGGCAGGTTCTCATTAGTAAAAGAACTCCTCGTCAAATCGACGCGGAGGATTTTACCCATGTAGCCGCCCGGAAGGCGTGTCTTGCGTTCGCGTGGAAAAATAATTGATGAGTTCATCGTAAGGCTCCTTTCGCGACCTGCGAATCGCGCATAAGCCCGATTGGGTTTGCCGTATTTCTTGTGGCCAATTGTTATCCCGACCGGGTCCCCATGTAAACCATAAAGTAACGCCGCGTTTGACCTGAACAAGGAGTCACGGGCTCAAGACTCTGGACGGGAGCCTTCACATCGGCCTAACGGGAGTGGTATAGATCGCAGCAGTGCGCAACTAAAGCCGGGCCCTATGGTTTTGGTCGAGCGCATCCTCGCCATGAGGAGATTAGCAGTGTCAAAGAAGTGGATAGCGTTGGTAATCTCGCTGTGGGCCGTCCCATGTTTCAATTTTGCCTACGGCGAGATGACAAAGCTCGTCGTCGCCTATGCCTCGCCCGCCGCTACCTTCTGTCCCGGTTGGATCGCCAAGCGCGAGGGAATCTTTGCGAAGTATAACCTCGATGTGGAAATGGTATTGATGCAAGGCGCCTCAATGTATATGCCGGCCTTGGCCAGCGGCAATATCCAGGTCCTTTACGGCGGCGG
>JBGPIK010000250.1:0-9967 GCA_041484845.1 Binatia bacterium
CCGCGTGATCGCGGCCGTGCTGATGACGCCGCTCCTGACGCTCTTCGCCGACGCCGTGGGGCTTCTCGGCGGCGCGGTCGTCTTACGTTCCTTAGGTTATTCATGGACAACGTTTTACCATCAGGTTCAATCCGCCGTCGGCTACGGCAGCCTTATGGGCGGACTCGCGAAATCCTTTGCGTTCGGCATCTTGGTCGCAGGAATCGGCACCCTGCGCGGGCTCGAAACCGGGACCGGGGCCCGCGCCGTGGGTGAATCCACCACGAGCGCGGTCGTCAGCGGCATTATCCTGATCGTCATTGCCGACGGGATTTTTTCCGTTGCGTATTACTACCTCGGGGTCTAAACAATGAATGAGAAGCGGCAACCGATCATTCGCGTCGTCGATTTGACGGCTGCCTACCAAGGGACCGTCGTGCTCGAGCATCTCAATTTTGATGTTTATGCAGGTGAGGTTTTTATCATTCTCGGTGGCTCCGGCTCCGGTAAGAGCACGCTTCTGAAGCACATGATCGGCTTGTACAAGCCGGCCGCGGGACAGGTATGCATCGATGGGAGAGATATTGCCGCGGCCACAGGGCAAGGACGTCGTGAGATCCTTAGAAAATTTGGTGTGACGTACCAGAGCGGCGCTTTGTTTGGCTCGATGACCGTGCTCGATAATGTCTGTCTCCCGCTCGAAGAATTTACCGATCTTCCCCCGGAAGCCATCCGGTTAATTGCTTTAATGAAACTCAAGCAAGTTGATCTCGAAGGCTTCGGCGGTCACATGCCATCGGAGCTGAGCGGCGGCATGCAAAAGCGCGCCGGTATTGCGCGCGCGATGGCACTCGACCCCCAGATTCTATTTTTGGACGAACCTTCGGCGGGATTGGACCCCGTCACTTCCGCCGAGCTGGACGAATTGATTTTAAGTCTTGCCCGCAGTTTGAAAATCACGTTCGTCGTCGTCACACACGAGCTGCCGAGCATATTCGCGATTGCGGATCGGATCGTAATGTTGGATAAACAAACTAAGGGGATTATGGCTATGGGAAAGCCCCTAGAATTGCGCGATCACAGCGACAATCCGAGGGTGCGTCAATTCTTTTCCCGTCAGGTCTCGCCGGGCACGTAGATCGAAAGCTTGAATGACAGCGTCCTTGGGATGGCCAAATTTCTGCTGGTCATGGAAAATATAAGCTATTTTAAACTCGGTCTATTCGTAATCTTCGCGACGGTTATCGGGATCATTGGGGTCGTGGTGCTAGGAGGCGGCAAGTTCTTTCAGAAAAAGAACATCGTCGAAACCTATATCGATGAGTCCGTGCAGGGTTTGGACGTCGGTTCGCCAGTAAAATTTCGCGGCGTGCTGGTGGGAAATGTGGAGGAAATATCACTCACGGGTGTCGAATATTCCACGCCGCGCAGCTACGTTGTGGTGCGCGTGGGTATTTCACGAAATGTGTTTCACTTCCCCTTGACGGATCCTGAAGATCCGGCTTTCGTCGCGGAGATCAAAAGAGGTCTGCGCGTGCGCCTGGCTCCGCAAGGATTGACCGGGCAGGCGTATCTGGAAGCGGACTATCTCGATCCAAAGCAAAATCCTCCGCTGGCCATCGATTGGAGCCCGAACTACGCTTACATTCCCTCGGCCCGAAGTAGAATCACTCAGTTCAGCGATGCCATTGAGCGCATTCTGCACAACGTCGAGCAAGTCGATATCCAGCGTCTCACCACGGCGATGGAAAACTCGCTAAAAACCATTGATCACCTGGCAGGGACCGTCAACTTCGATAAGATCGGCACGCAGGTGAGCACGTTACTGACCGAGCTTCGCGACACCAATCGTCAGTTGCAGGAAATCGTTGCGGCGCCTGAACTCAAAGCGGCAATAAAAGACGTTGCAGTCGCCGCCGGTACGGCGCGGGAAATCCTCGAACGCGCGGACAAGCCACTGACGCAGCTGGTGAACGATCTTCCCAAAGCTTCCGAAGGCATCAACCGTTTAGTACAGCGGCTTGATTCGGTTTCAGCGGATTTGCCGGAAACCAACAGGCAAGCCCGCGAAACCTTGCAACGGCTCAACCGTCTTATCTTAAACCAGCAGCGTGACATTGAGAAAACCGTGGAAAATCTAAGGGCCATGTCGGAAAATATTAAAGAGATCACGGACAATTCGAAAAAATATCCGGCGCAGACGCTCTTTGGCGCGCCGCCGCCGGCGGCGAAGGCGATGGGACGATGATGAAACGCGGGCGCCAGGGAGGCTGGCAATGGGGGCTCACGTTTTTACTGCTGTTGCCGGGGTGTGTCAACTTGGAAAGGAGCTACCCGGACAAACACTTTTTTGTGCTGGAAATGGAGGCCGTTAAGCCGGTCAATGCTCCGGGACATGGCGTGCTGCAGATTTTGAGCGTGCGCGTCTCGCCACGCTATGAAGGCAAAAATTTTATTTATCGCCTGTCGGACACGAGCTATGAATCAGACTTTTATGATGAGTTCTTGATTGCGCCGGCCACTCTTATCGCCGAGGAACTCGTCAAGGGATTAACTCGTGCCGAGTTTTTCCAATACGTGATCGACTCATCGAGTCAGCTGCCGCCGACGCACGTTCTGGAAGCCGCCGTTAACGCGCTATACGGCGATTTTAGAAACAGCGGCGCGCCCAAGGCGGTTCTAGAAATGGAATTTTTCGTAAGCAATGTGACAGCGGGAAAATCCGAAATCGCCATGCAGAAACGGTACTCGAAAGCAGTAGCGCTTGAAGGCCGTTCGCCGGACGCGCTGGTCAAGGGTTGGAATCGGGCCTTGGAGGCGATCTTGACCGACCTTATCGCCGATCTCAAATCCGCAAGTTTATAAAAAATTCCGGATCGATTACGGCGCCGGTCGCACACGGCAGAGATAGGAGCGGTGAGGGAGTGAACCGCTGACGGGATCAGCGAGGTCTGTGCCGATCAGCATTCCCGGATTCGCGCCGTCTTCGGTATACGGATCGTACCCCGGCAATTTAAGTTCGTTGCAAGCTTGCCACCACCCGTGCTGGCAGCAGACAACGCCCGGCACAATATTGACCGTTACGTGCGCTTTGACTTTAATGGCGCCGCGCGGAGTTTCAACGATCATCCACTCCTTATTTCTGATGCCGTAGCACGCTGCGCTTTCGGGATGAATAGAGGCGGTGGGCTCGGGAGATGCTTTGCGCAGACTGGGTAGAGCGCGCTGTTGGCTGTGCACGTACGTCGTGAACTTTGCATTGGTAAGCACCAGGGGATAATCGGCGGCGATTTCCGGGCGGCTGAGCGGACTTAACGCGGGCTCGACATACTCCGGCAGCGCGGGGTAACCGTGCGCGGCAAAGGTAGGGCAGAAAAGTTCGACCTTCTTGGAAGGCGTAGCGAAGCCGTGCACGAGGCCCTCTTTAGTTTTTCTTGCATGCTTCTCGTAATTCATTTCGGTTGAAAAACTGATTCCGGCTTTGCTGCCTTTTAATTTTTCGAGGGTAATCCCGGACGGCGCGAGCTCGTGAGCATATCCGGCTTCAACGTCGCCGTGCCAAAACTCTCCGTCCAAGCCGAGGCGGCGGGCGAGCTCAAAAACGATCCATGTATCGGAACGCCGTTCGAACAAAGCATTCACGACCGCCGGACGATACTGCAGGTGAGCTTTGCCTGCCTGCCGGTGTTCGAAAGCCGTGGCGAGGTTCGACATCTCGAGAAAACTCGTGGCCGGGAGCACGTAATCACAAAGCTCCGCCGTCGGTGTCATAAAAAGCTCTGTCGCCACGCTGAATTCGAGAGCGCGAAAGGCCTCACGGGCGCGGCGCGAATCGGCATTTGACATGACCAGATTGGAGCCGAAGCTTAAAAACGCCTTGACGGGGTAGGGACGCTCTTCGAGAATCGCAGTAAAAATATCGTAAGCCGCGCAATTGCCCGGTTTCGCCGGCGGTCCAAGAGGTTTTCGTTCGCGCCCTATGCGAACTGCAGCCGCTTCTTTCGACAGGAATTCCTTACCGCTCACGTCATTGACGCTGGCTTTGGGAAATATCACATTGCCACCGGGCCGGTCGAAATCGCCCAAAAGCGCATAGAGAGATGCGATCGCGCGGCTGGTCTGGGTGGCGTTGGTGTGTTGCCCCAGGCCGTTCCACATGTACATGCTTACGGGACGGTTATGCGCCAGCAGCAGCGCGGACCGCCAGACTTGGTCGGCGGGCACCCAAGTAATTTTCTCCGAACGTTCGGGAGCGAAGGGCGCGGCAATTTCACCGAGGCGCTCGAAAACCGGCTTGCACGATATTTCCCGGCCGTCTTTTCCTTCAAGCCCGTGCAAACCGAAGAGCGCGGGCGTTACGCCGTCGCGCTCGTAAGCGCCGCTCGCCGGATCGTAAAGAACGGCTTTGTTTCTCGCCTCATCCCAGACGATATATTGACTGGATGTCCCGTCGGCTCCGAGATCAGCTTCAGTCACAAGGCGGTTGGTTGCGATATTTAGCAGAAAAGGTCCGTTTGCCCAGTGGCGCGCGAAAGTGGCGTCATACCAACTTTCTTCCATAAAACAATGGATCATCGCTAAAGCCAGCGCGCCGTCGGTACCCGGCCTAACCTGGAGAAGCATATCGGCTTGGCTCGCGATGCCGATCCGTCGCGGGTCGACGACAACGATTTTCATGCCGCGGGCGCGTGCGCTGACGATATCGTGGGCAAGCACCAGCGAAGTGGAACTCGGATTGTGCCCCCAGAGAAGAAAGGTTTTACTGTGCGCGAGATCCGGCGTCGGTAAATTTGCGCCGAAGGTATAACTGAAGCCGGTGTCTTTGTGCCAATTACATACATGCGTGGTCGAAACCCAATTCGGGCTGCCGAACAGATAGAGAAGCCGGCCGAGCCAACGCTCGACATCGTCTACTGAGGTGCCGCTTCTCGTCCCTTTGCCTAAGGCTACGGCCTTCGCCCCGTGCCTTTCGCGAATCGCCAGCAGTTTCGCGGCAATCTCCTCGAGCGCCTGGTCCCAGCTGATGCGCTGCCAGCCCGGATCGGGATCGCTTTTGGAGTGGGTGCGCTTGAGCGGATAATTAAGTCGTTCGGGGTGATAGACCAGTTCGGGCGCCGCCTTACCTTTGATGCAGATCACGCCGCCGTTAGGATGATCATGATCAGCTTCAAGGCGAGTGACGCGGCCATTCTTTACCGTCGCAAGGGTAGCGCAGTGCGCCGTGCACAGCGCACAGTAGCCGTGAATTTTTTCGCTGTTATTTAATTTCACCCCTGGAGCGGCGTCTGACATGATAATGACGTCCTCGATCAACTAGGGCGATTCGGTTTGCCGATGAAACCGGGGCCAAAGCCTGCTTCATTGGCCGCCCATGCTCCGGCGACGCGTCCGCTGAAGATTGACGGTCCCAACATCGTTCCTTCGAGGCCGGCGCGGCCATTGATATGACCGCCGGCCATGCCGGCCACTTCGCCGGCGGCGTAGAGTCCGGGAATCGGCTCGAAGTATTTGTTCAAAACGCGACAGTTGAGGTCGGTCTTAACGCCGCCGAAATTCTTGCGCGCGAGCGGAAATATCTGAATCGCGTAATACGGCGGCGTATCGAATTTCTTCGATTGTTTCAACGGCTTGTCGAATTCCGGATCGCGCTCGAGTCCGGCATCGAATGCGCTGTTATAACGATTAATGGTTGAAAGAAACGAAGCCGCGTCGACTTCGATTTTTTTGCCTAGCTCTTCCAGCGAATTCGCCTTGCATATGTAAGGGGAGTGGTCGAGCAATTCTTGGACTTTGTCCTTACGCACTTTGTCGCCGTCGCGGTAATACGGATCGGCGACTTCCATTTTGGCCGTCATCGGCGTGTCGAGGATCGCCCAGGCATGCGGCGGATTTTGCGCCAGCAGTGCCGGCGTTGCCGAGGCGCCGCCGGTGAGCGCTTCGTTATGAAAGCGGTATCCTTGCTGATTGAACCAGATATAGCCAGGCGTGAGGCGGAAGACCAGGCCGCGTCGCTGCCGAGGATCGCGGTAATCCGGCGTGGCATAAACATAAAACCAGATGTGGTCCATATGCGTAAAATACGCGCCCAACTCCTTGATCATTTTGTGCCCGGTTCCTGTAGCGCCGAAGCCCGAACATTCCATGACTTTGAAATTTTTAAACTCCGGCCGATTTTCCAATACCATGTCAAGGTTGGAATTGAAGCCGCCGGTGGCTACGATCACGGCCTTGGTGCGAATTTCGATCGTTTCGTTCTTTGCAGTCGTTGCGGTCAAGCCAACCACACGACCATTATGAGTGAGCAGCTTTTCCGCGTTCGCCGAGGTCATGATCGTGATGTTCGGCAAGGACTCCGCGGTCTTGATCAGCGCCGTCATCAAGCCGAGGCCGTTATTCTCAGGCCGGTGCCAACGCATCACGCGATTACCCTCCTGAAATTTCATGTCGACCCATTTTGTGCCGCAGCTTTCAGCCCAATGATAAAGATCGTGCAGGGTATGTTCGAGATAAAATCGCGCCCACACTTCGTCGGCGGCACCGCCGCCCCATCGCACCCAATCTTCGAAAGCCAGGTCCGGCGTGTCCTTAATGCCCTGAGCTTCCTGCAGCGGCGTGCCCGCAATGCAACAACCGCCGCCGGAGATCGCCGCGGTGCCGCCGCACTCAGCGGCCTGCTCTAGGACAACGGCCCTGCCTGCGGCCCGCGCAACTTCGATGGCCGCGGGAATCCCGGCGCCGCCGCCGCCGATGATTGCAACGTCGAATTCTACTCGGTTCCCGTTACTCATAAAGCACTCCATTAAAACAGGGTTAAGATGATCGACCCTTTACCACCCTTCTTTGGTTGGGGTCAAATCAGCGCGGCGAGCTTTCTCTAGTAGTGCTGGATCGTTGCTGAACATCATGTGGCGATACTTACTGAGAATCCTTTGCCGTTTTGAATCGATTTCCGTCTTCTTCACGCGCTGCTTGTGGATGTTTTGGCTCTTTGCTAAAGACAAGCGTTATTGTGATTAAGCGCATTGCTCCAACACCTTGGCTGATTGTCGCGCTGTCATTCGTTGTGCTCGGTTACACGCGCGGGCTGCAGTCTTCGTTCGGCGTTTTTTATGTCGCTCTGCTGGACAGTTTCCACTGGAGCCGCGGCGCGACCGCAGGTGTTTTCTCGACGCTTCTCGTAGTGGACGCCGTCCTGTCACCGGTGGTCGGTTACCTTTTGGATCGCTACGGGCCGAAGCAGATCTCCGCCCTCGGTTGTCTCACCTTGGCCGCTGGGCTTTTTCTTAGCAGCCGCATCGACAGTTTGTGGCAATTCTACATATTTTTCGGCCTGGTCTCGGCGCTGGGGCTGACTTTCCTAGGCATGGTGCCGCACGTATTTTTAGTCTCGGAATGGTTTTTGTCCAACCGTGCCTCGGCCATCGGTATTGTATACGCCGGCACTGGCGTCGGTATTCTTTTTCTTGCGCCGCTCAGCGAATGGATGATCGCAAACTGGGGTTGGGCGCGCGCCTTTCAAATTTTTGCCGGGATTGTGCTCGTCTTTCTTCTCCCTCTGGTCTGGCTTTTCTACCGCCATGGCCCTTACGGTGAAAAACTGCGCGACCGTAAAAGCACCACAGCGGAAGAAAACCAGTGGACGACGAGGTTAGCACTACGCAGCTTGCAGTTCTGGTTGTTGTTTGTCGCGCGCATTTGCGCGGCTTCGGGCACGACCGTGATTGTAACTCATCAGGTGGCGCACGTGGTCGACGTCGGCTTTAGCAAATTGTTAGCCGCTTCGATTTTTGGATTCGCCGGCATTACCAGCAGCTTCGGTCGCGTCGTTTTTGGCTTTATCGCGGATCGTCTTTCCAAGCAGGCTGCGTATACGCTGAATATTCTCATGACCGTGGTGGGTGTTGGCGCGCTGATGTTTCTCCGGGATCCGAGCCAAGCTTGGTTGCTGTACGTGTATGTCATTTTTTTTGGCATCGGCTTTGGTTCCCGCGCGGTTATCTTTTCCGCGCTCACGGCGGATATTTTTTCCGGAAAAGGTTTTGGCGCCATTCTCGGTTATTCGACGGTTGCCGTCGGCGTGGGCGGCGCCCTAGGTTCTTGGCTGGGCGGGGTTTTTCATGATTGGACCGGCAGCTATCTCGTTTCCTTTGCCCTCTCCACTCTAGTGTTGGCCATGTCAGATGTGTGCATCTGGTTGACAGCGGTTCCGGTAGTCGCTCATTATGACAAGCGTTTGTGGGGCTCTAATCCACGCTAGCCTTAGGGCGGTGTGCCCGAGGCGATCGTTAGACTTTCCGTTATTTGCACCGCGTTCCTTTTGACGCCTGATCCGAACTTGAGCGCATTGCTGGAACTTGTTAATTTGCCATTGGTATGGATGCTCGCCTACGCAAAGGCATAGATTCATTTAACGACGGCCGTTTCTTTGAATCTCATGAAAATTTGGAAGGCTTTTACCAGGATACCGCGGAAGCCCATAAACCTTTTCTCGAGGGTTTGATCCAATTGGCGGTTGCTTTCAGAATCTTTAACGAATTTGGAGAGATCAAAGGACCCGTTCGTATGATTTATCAGGCGCTCATTCGCTTTGAGAATTACCAACCCGCTTTCCTTCAGGTTCGTGTAAATGAACTCAGCGCGAACATGGAGGCGTGGGCCAAAGCGGCGGAGGCGGCTGGCGCCGCGACGCTGTCACAGCCGATTCCCAAGATCCCTGTCGAGCGCTTCAGCTTCTTTTCATGACGGATTCCGCTCTTAGCGAAAAACTCAGCCATTTCCTGCAGGGCTGTTGGACGGGAGCCAAGCGTGTTCAGGGTTTGCAAGGCGGCGCGCGGGCGTTTGTGCTCTCGCTCGTGGCGCAATCTAGCCGCCGCCCGATTCTTATTATTGCCGCTAGCGCGCGTGACGCGGAGAATCTTTTTGACGATCTTACTTTGTTTTTTGGCGAAGATCCGTCGCTATCGCCGGTTCAAAAACGGCTGCATCTTTTTCCTTCCTGGGAGGTGCTTCCGTTCGAGAAGCTTTCACCTCATCCGGACAATCTCGCCGGGCGGCTCGAAGGATTATACAAACTCGTCGAGGAACCGGCACCCGTTTTGATTGGCACGCCTGCGGCTTTGATGCAAAAGGTCATTCCCAGAGAGGCGCTGAAGGGTTCCTATCTTTATTTGGTGGCGGGTCAGGAAGTCGCAAGGGACACTTTCCTCGAGCACTTGGTGCAATGGGGTTTTCAAAATGTCCCTCTTGTCGAGGATCGCGGCGATTTTGCGGTGCGCGGCGGCATCATCGATTTGTTCTCACCCGGGTATCGGCGTCCCGTGCGATTGGAATTCGATGGCGAGCGCTTGGAGTCGATTCGTGAGTTCAGCTCAGCGAGCCAACGCTCGGAGCGCTCGCTCGAGGAACTGTTGCTCTTGCCGGTGAAAGAATTTTCACTTAAACGCGCGGGGATCGAAAGCGCGTTGCGCAGTTTAGATCAACGGGCGGCGGAATTGGAGATGGATCGGCGGGAGAAAAACAATCTGTTGGAATCGTTGCGTGAAGGGATACCCTCGCCCGGCATGGAACTGTGGGTGCCCTACTTTTACCCGCAGCTGGTATCGTTTTTTTCTTATCTTCCCCGGGAAACATTGCTTTGGCTGGATGGCGCCGTCCGAGTAGAAGCGGAAGCCGAAAGGTTTGGTCAATTGGCTTGGGAGCGGAATGAGAAGGCCAAAGAGGATCGCCGTCTGGTGCCGCCGGCCGAGGCGCTTTATTTGAACGAACACGAGTGGGGCAAAGCGTTAGAGCCTTTTTCGCTGGTTCACGGTGAATCGCTCAGGGTCATGGCTTCCACCGAGCACGCCGCGCAATCGACTCTGAACGTAGAATCTTTTCTTACCGGCGATATCCGCCATGAAACGAGTGTTCAGGGGAAGGAAGCGACACTGGCGCCGTTCGCGGAGCGGCTCAAAAGCTGGCAAGGCGACCGGGTATTTCTCGTCGCGCC
>JBGPIK010000251.1:0-9950 GCA_041484845.1 Binatia bacterium
CAGGGTACCTGCGTTACATGCCACGATGTTCATAACAGCCTCTTTGTTGAAGAAACGAGAGAAGCCGCGCTCAGGAAAGTATGTACCGATTGTCATAACAAGTCTCTCTCAAGCATAAACCATCTCAACGGTCCCGGAACTCCTTTGGGAAACCTGGCGGGGACCTCAGAAGCATGGGAAGCATGCGTAACCTGCCATATGCCGAGGGCCACGGAATCAGGCTTCCCGATGCACCTGTGGAGGATAAATACTGCGGCTACTTACCGCACCTTCCCGACCGCAAAGGAGTTCGGTATTGGCGCACCAGCAACAAAGAAGATCGCCATTGCGGCTCCTGACGGCACCTACACTAACGCAGTCTGGGTTGACGTTGACTACGTCTGCGGACAGTGCCACGGCGGAGGCTTTGGTCCGACCGCAACACAGAACAGCGCTCCATACTTCACTAAGGCGGAGCTTTCCCGGTATGCTAAAGGCATGCACGGAAGTTGGGCCCCTAAAGCGTCATTTACAAGCAGTATCAGCCACTTAACCGTAACCCTCACAGATGCCTCTACCGGCGATTATTCGATGTTCCCTCCAACGATCGCAGTGAATTGGGGTGATGGAACGTCCTATAACGGCAATTCCGGCGAACGCATCTCACATACCTACCCGAAGGCCAAAACCTACACAATAGTGTATACGGTCACAGATTCAGAAGGAGCCAAAGTAAGCAAGAAAATAAAAGTGGTAGCAAAAAAATGACACCGTAGGTTAGGTTAATCTAAAAAAGGCAGGGGGGATTCCCTCCTGCCTTTTTTAATTTTCTTCAACCGACTCCCACGCTTCGACAACCAAACCGCATGTGATTGTCACCGGACGAAATCCCGGTCTAAACAATTACACGAAAGCTCCAGCGCCGGCACTTGTTCTCCCACCTGTCACGGATCGGAAAGCTACAAGATCAACTACGCCCGATAATTCGCAGCTAAATTTTTTCACCATCGATCCGACTGGCTTCAAATGAATTTTTCCCCACTCACGTGACGGAGAATTCTCGCGCCGGATCGTTCGCCATTGTCATTTCCTCACCAGACATCCTTTCTCAGGTTTCGGACTAACACATCCTCATTTTTTATAATTTCGGAAATCTATTGCCAAGGAATGTCCTATTTCCCCTTATAATTTCAGTGAAAGGCTAGAAACGGAGTGGCACGAAATTCGCTCAAAGGCAGTAGCGTCCCTATCGTCTAGTGGCCCAGGACGCCGTTTCTCCTTTCAGTATTTTCTCGACGGAGGGTTACCCAAGTTTGATATGAAAGGAGTTTCAAGGCGGAAACCGAGGTTCAAATCCTCGTAGGGACGCCAATCTAGAAGAATTATATTTCTATACTCACACCAGCGGTTATAAGCCCCGAGCAATCAGCCAGCGGCGAGCTCGCTTTCTTGTCCGATATTGTTTTGTTTTGCCTCCTCATGATACAAATTTGCCTATGACCACATACGAAACCAAATCGTCAGGTGCGGGAAGAAAGATTCTCGGTGCGCTCGCTCTGATCTTTATAGTCGTGGGGCTTTATTGGGGTTTGATCAAAGCTCCGCCGGATGCTTATCAAGGGGACGTTCAACGGATTATGTATCTGCATATTCCGACGATCCTGACCGCCTATCTTTCTTATTTCATCGTTTTCATCGGCAGTTGCCTCTACCTGTGGAAAAGAGATCCCCGGGACGATGCTTTGGCATACTCGGCAGCGGAGATCGGGGTGCTCTTGACCGGACTCACGCTCGTTGAGGGGTCGATTTGGGGCAAACCAACCTGGGGCGTCTGGTGGACTTGGGATGCGCGGCTGACTTTGACGGCGATTTTGTTTTTGATCTTTGTCGGTTATTTGATGCTTCGCTCTCTCATTGAGGAAGAGCACCGCGCCGCGGTAGCGGGCGCCGTGCTTGGAATTATCGGTTGTCTCGACATTCCGATCATCCACATGGCCGTGTACTGGTGGCGCACGTTACACCAACCGCCGTCGATTCTGCGGCCCGATAAATTACCGTGGGAGAATATTCAATGGCCGTTGTTGATACCGCTCCTGATCAATCTTGCCGCGTTCATCTTGCTTTATTTTTATCTGCTATCGTTGCGTTTCCGGCTCGGCGATGTAAGGCAAGAAATAAGAAAGTTGAGGCTGGGAAGAATCGGCTGATTCATCGCGCTCACTGACATCGCGAAGCCGAATCCAGGTCGGTAAAGCATTCTTCGTTCTATTCTCAAGCAAAGATTTTTAAGCCATGACCCGTCGGAAAGTTAAGCACGTTTGTCTGTCGCTCATCATCGCCTTCGGGGCTGCGGCTCTCATGAGCAATGTCGTGTGGTCCCAAGATTTAGATGAAAGCCACATCGCTCATATCCGGCAGCTGACCTTCGGCGGACAAAACGCCGAGGCTTATTTTTCTTCCGACGGCAGCAAGCTGATTTTTCAATCGACCCGCTCCCCGTTTAAGTGCGATCAAATTTACACCATGAATAGCGACGGCAGCGACGTCAAACTTCTCAGCAGCGGCGCCGGCCGCACCACCTGCTCATTCTTTTTTCCCAACCAAAAACGCTTTATCTACGCTTCAACGCAGCTAGGGGGCGAAGCCTGCCCGCCGCCACCGGATCGTTCCAACGGTTATGTGTGGCCGATCTATCCGACCTACGACATTTTCAGCGCCGATCTTGACGGGACAAACGTAAAACGGCTCACTAAAAACAAAGGTTACGATGCCGAAGGGGTCGTTTCTCCTGACGGCAAAAAAATCGTATTTACCTCCCTGCGCAGCGGCGATCTCGACATTTACCTTATGAACTCCGACGGGACTGGGGTACGACGTCTGACAAGTGAAAAGGGATACGACGGAGGACCGTTTTTTTCCTGGGACGGCAAACAGATCGTCTACCGCGCCTACCACCCGAAGACGGCGGCGGAAGTTTCCGAATACGAAGCCTTGTTAAAGCAGTCTTTGATCAAACCCACACGCGCGGAAATCTATATTATGAACGCGGACGGCTCACGGCAACGACAGATTACCCAAAACGGCGCGGCCAATTGGGCGCCGTTCCTCCATCCGAACAACCAGCAGATCGTTTTTTCTTCCAATCTCCATGATCCTGAGCGCAGCAGTTTCTCCCTGTACGTCGTGAACACGGACGGCACCGGGTTGAAGCGGCTAACCAGCGGAGCGCGTTTTGACAGTTTTCCCATGATTTCGAGAGATGGAACCAAACTCGTGTTCGCGTCGACCAGAAATGCTGCGAACCCTCATGAGTTCAACATTTTTATCGCCGACTGGGTGCCATGACCTTATTTCGCCGTATTCGCTTTAGCTTACTTCTGCTGGGGCGCGACAAAATTTGATCTTCCGCCGCTATTTTTTCCTAACATTTGGAACTGATATTGCTATTTCTTGCAGTTGTTGGAAAACAGCGGTAACACGTCTATATATTAAAAGCTTTTTGGATATTTTCAGGTGGCCTGCGATTTGCGGTATTGATCGATTGAGGTATGGAAATCACGATTGCAGCGCCGGTCTCACAGCGAATAGACTTGTGCAAATTCCTATGGTAGTTTCGACAAATATCAGCACACCGTACCACCCATCCCGCATTAAAGGAACCACAGGACTTGCAGCTTTACGCGATTAATTCCACTTGCAGACCGCGGCCTTCGTTGGAGTTCCTCGTTGCTTCGCTGCAAAGACAAATTTGGATTTATCGTGGGCTAAACGGCCTGTGTCGGAGATATTTCGAATGAACCCTTGGACATTTGTTTTTTTAGCGTACGGCATCGTCTCGGTTGCGCTTCTCGCGTATTTTCTCCTCCTAAAAAGACGGTTGCACAAGGCCGAGGCGGAACTAAATCAATTACGCTCTGAGGGAGCTGACCAAGATGCGAAAAAGTAGACGTTATATTATCGGTGCTCTGATCATTGCCGCCGCGTTGGCCTATATCATCTATGGCGGCATGCAGGAAGCAATCGTTTATTTCGTTACTCCCACCGAGCTAAAGGCAAAAGAGCGTACATCCACGGACAAATTCCTAAGGATGGGCGGGATGGTCGTTAAAGGCTCGCTGCAAAAGGACGTGAGAAATCTCACCTATCATTTTGAGATCACGGATGGAACAACCGCTATCCCGGTTTTTTTCCGCGGTGTTCCGCCGGATCTGTTTGCTGATGGCAAGGGAGCGGTGGTCGAAGGTCGGATGGACGGAGCTGGGGTTTTCCAGGCGACAACGATCATGGCCAAACACGCTGAAGAATACAAGCCGCCTCCTGCCGGGCAGGCGAGTTATCCCCACAAGTTCGTTCCCAGCAAGGATCAGGCAAAGCAATGACTGCAATCATCGGTCATACCAGCATTCTATTGGCCTTAATATTGGCGTTCGCCGGCATCGTCATTCCGATTATCGGATCGCGATCCGGGCATGGGGGCTATGTTCGCTGGGCTCGCGCGGCGATTACGGGACAGTTTTTTCTCGTCACCGTGGCTGCGTTATCACTGATCTACGGCCTGGTGTCCACTGATTTTTCGATCCGCTACGTCGCTTTTAACACAACACGCGCTACGCCTATTTATTATCGCATTACGGGGTTATGGGGAGCTCTCGAAGGCTCATTGATGCTTTGGGAGTGGATTCTCATTATCTTTTCCGGGATCGTCGCTTGGGTCTATCGCGATCGTCACCGTGAAATGATGCCGTGGGTGCTGATGATTTTTTCCATCACCTCGGCATTCTTTCTCATCGTCGTTGGGTTTGTTTCCAACCCGTTCGAAACCATCTTCCCCGTCCCATTGGACGGCCGCGGCCTTAACCCGCTGCTCGAAGACGCCAACATGATGAGCCACCCGCCGATGCTGTACACCGGTTTTGTCGGCCTCATGGTGCCTTATGCCTTTGCCATGGCTGCGCTCATCGTAGGAAAGTTGGACGAAGCCTGGATTGTCACCACGCGCCGCTGGACCATTATCGCATGGTTTTTCTTAACGATCGGCAATCTGATCGGAGCGTGGTGGTCGTACCATGTCCTTGGCTGGGGCGGCTATTGGGCCTGGGATCCGGTGGAAAATGCGGCGTTCATGCCCTGGCTTCCGGCGACTGCCTTCCTTCATTCCATTCAAGTACAAGAGCGCCGCCGCATGCTCAAGGTCTGGAATCTGTCCCTGATTATCATCGCCTTCAGTCTTACTATTTTCGGAACTTTTCTCACGCGCTCCGGAATACTTTCTTCTATTCACGCGTTTTCCTCCGGGCCCGTGGGTATCGTTTTTCTCATTTTTCTGTCGTTCGTTTTGCTGAGCTCATTTGGTTTGCTCGCCTATAGATCTGATCGATTGAAAGGACAACCCGAGCTCGATTCGATGGTTAGCCGCGAGTCGGCATTCTTGCTCAACAACATCGTTCTGGTTTCAGCGCTCTTCACCATATTTCTCGGCACCATTTTCCCCTTGTTGTCGGAGGCGGTAGCGGGCGTTCAGGTGAGCGTGGGCGGCCCCTATTTTAACTCCGTTACGGTCCCTCTTTTTCTGCTGTTGGTTTTTCTTATGGGTGTGGGGCCGATCATCGCATGGCGCAAAGCTTCATGGGATAACCTGAAGCGCAATTTTCTCTGGCCCTCGGCAGCGTCACTGCTATTCGCGCTGGGATTGTTTGTCTGGAAGGTACGCGACTTCATGCCTTTGCTCGGCTTCACCCTTATGGCTTTTGTGGTGTTTACGATTCTTTATGACACCGCCCTGGCCTTGCGGGCTCGGCGGCGCATCGCCGGCGAAGGTATCTTCAGTGGGCTCGTCACCTTGGCTCGGCGTAATCAGAGACGTTACGGCGGATTCGTCGTCCATTTAGGCGTGGTACTGATCGTCATGGGCATCGCAGGTTCGATGACGTACAGCGTCGAGCGCGAGGCGACTCTCGGATTAAACGAACAGATGAGCGTCGGAAACTATCTCGTTCGCTTTGAAGGTTTACACGGCGCGCAACAGCCTACGCATTTCCGTGTGGAAGCCGCCTTCAGGGTCTTTCGCGGCACTCACGACCTGGGCATTCTGTCGCCCGCGCTGAAATTTTTTCCAACACAGCAATCCCCTGTCGGACGCGCTGTCCATCGCAGCACCTTAACCGAAGACATTTATCTTATTCTCTCCGGCTTCAGCGAAGTGGACAAGAATCAGGCGACTCTGAAAGTTCTAGTTCGCCCTCTGGTCGTGTGGATGTGGATTGGCGGCGTGGTCATTCTTCTGGGCACGCTGCTCGCGATTCTCCCTCTGGGAAAAGTATTGTCACAAGAGGATCAAAGATGGCTTGGCGCCGCCTGATCATAACGCTTGCTATTATCGCGCCCGTCCTGTGGTTATTTGCGTTCGGATTTCAGCGGGATTCGCACTATATCAAGTCGCCACTGCTGGCGAAGGAAGCTGCACCCTTTGCCGTAACGCTCTTTGATGGGCGCAAAGTTGCGCTCAGCGACTTTCACGGCAAGGCTGTATTCCTAAACTTCTGGTCGTCCTGGTGCCCTCCGTGCCGCGAGGAAGCAAGGGATCTGGAAGCGGCATGGCAGCGCGTGAAAGACAAAAACATGGTATTCATCGGTGTCGCTCTGCAAGATACCGACAAGGATTCGCGCGCATTCTTGCAGGAATTCGGCATCACTTATCCCAACGGTAAAGACGAATCCGGAAAGATCTCCGTGGATTACGGGACTTGGGGCATTCCGGAGAGTTTTTTCATTGATCCGCAGGGGCGCATTACTTATAAACACGTTGGCGGCATCCGCGCCGCGCTGGTTACGGCGAAGCTCGAAGAAGCTTCACGTGGCATCGTCAGCACGTCAGAGGGGCAAGGCGAGTATCAGTCAATCCGTTAAGAAAATGGTTACAACTCTCATCATAGCTCTGTTTCTTGTTATCAATCATCCGGCCTACGGAGCGGCAGCGCCGGATCTACAGGATCAGACCCGCGCCATTGCTTCCGAGCTTCGTTGCGTCGTCTGCCAAAATCTCTCGGTTGCCGATTCGCCCTCCGACACGGCTCAAGAAATGCGCGCTATCATCCGTGACCAAGTGGCCGCGGGTAAGAGTCCTCAAGAGATCAAGGACTACTTTGTTTCAAAATACGGCGAATGGGTGCTGCTCGCGCCGACTACGAAGGGTTTCAGCCTGTTCGCGTGGGTCGTACCGTTCGTTGTTTTGATCGGTGGGCTTGCCCTCGGACTTATTTTTCTGCGCAGCTGGACAAAACGAAAAAAACCAGGCGAGGTAAAAATCGTCGATGCGGCTCTATTGGCGCGCGTGCGCTCCGAAGCCTCTACCGACGACGATACGATGCTCGATTTGGAAGACTCTAGTGAGCGATCAAACCTGCTTCAGGAACGCGCCCGACTTTACGCGGATCTGAAGGAACTCGATTTCGATTATCAAGCGGGCAAACTGTCGGAAGCTGACTATACGGGGCTGCGCAGCCATATCGAAAATAAGGCCGCCACTGTATTGGAACAGTTGGATCGCGTTAAGAAGACGGCCCCACAAAAAAACCCTGACGACAAAAGCGCCGCAGTTCAGCCGCCCGAAGCGATGTCAGGAAAAGACCGTCCCGGAGTTCGCGGATGGCAATTAGCCGTGGGGGGTGCCTTTTTGCTCGTCTTCGGCGTGACGGTTGGAGTCTTGCTGACCAACTCACTGCGGTCTCGCGACGCCGGACAAGGCTCTATTACTGGCGACTTTCTCACCGGGACCGGTCCCGCCGGTGGCAGCGGCAACGAGGTCGCGTCAGTCCTTCAGGAAGGAAAGGCTGCGTTTGCCAAACAGGATTGGCAGAAAGCCATAGAGTCTTTTAAAAAAGTTCTGGCCGTGGATCCGAATCAGCCGGAAGCTCACGCCTACATGGGAGTCATACTGCTTCAAGCCGGTCACGCCGACGGCGCGCTGATGGCCTTCGACAAAGCTCTGTCGCAAAATCCCGATTTTCCTATGGCTCTCTGGGGCAAAGGCATGGCTCTCTATCAAGGCAAGAAAGACTTCGCAGGCGCGCGGCAATCGTTTGAGAAGCTACTTCAGATGCTGCCTCCCGGCCAGGATCGCACGCAAGTCGAGAAGATTCTTGCTGAGATCCCGTCGTCTGGACAGAATCCGCAACAGATCCCCAAAGCTACGCCAATACAAGCGCCCGCAACCTCAGCGGATCAAATTACCGGCGAAATAACGATCGCTCCTAAGCTCAAGGACAAAGTCGACGGTCAAGCGGTATTGTTTATTATCGCTCGGCCCAGTGGGGCGGGAGGCGCGCCGGCTGCAGTTAAGAAGATCGAACGGCCGGTGTTTCCCTTGACCTACTCCATAGGACCGGAAAACTCCATGATGCAGGGCGTTCCTTTATCAGGCAAACTAAACATTCTCATTCGGCTTGATAAAGATGGCAATCCGATGACTCATCAGCCCGGCGACATGGTGGGGGAGTACAAGAAAAACCCGGTGGCGGTCGGCGCCCACAACGTCGATATCGTGCTTGATCAACTCGCACAGTAGATGGCAAAACCGTACGCTCATGAATCGAACCCAGATTTCGCAATGAATCTCCACGCAGCAAGCTGCGGGGTATCGAAGGTGGGTGTGTTTTATAACCAAATGTAGGGTGGGTAGAGGCGCACAGCGCCGAAACCCACCGCTTAGAACTATGGGTTTCGCGGAGTTTATCCTGAGCAGAGCCGAAGGGCTCAACCCATCCTACCCCTGATTCGCATCGCAGCAAGCTCAGGAAATTAACCGACAGAGATTAAATGCAACCTCCGTTCGCCCTGAGGACGGTCGAAGCGCTCCTATAGAGTTTTCACACACTCTGCGCATAGGCTCGGTAAATAGCGTCGGTCTTGGCTGCCATTATGAAATCGTTTTTGTGCAGGTTGCGGATCTTGTGAGTCCACCAGGTGACGACAACTTTTCCCCACTCGATAATAAGCCTGGGATGATGGCCTTCTGCCTCCGCCGCCTCTCCCACTCGATCGGTAAAAGAAAGAGCGTCTTTGAAATTCTTGAATTTAAACACTCGATCGAGCTTGGGTATCCCCTCTTCCTCGATGATTTGCCAATCCGGCACCTTTGGATGCAATTGAGCAATTTCTTGCGCAGTAACGGACGGCGCTCCAACACGACAAGCCTCACATTTTTGTTCGCTCAGGTCTTCCATAACTGACACCTCCTGCAAAAGCGTCACTCGATCTTGGTCATGACCTCAGCGGCAAACTGTTGCATCGATTCTTCGACCAGCGCGTGCGGAACGCTACCGATATTGAACCAGGTGAGAAAGTGCGTGGCTCCTGTTTCGTTGGCGAGATCCTTGATCTCCCGCACGGCCGTTTGTGAATCACCGACGATCGCATGTTGAGAACAAACCGTAGCGAAATCCATCGGCTGGCCCGCCGCGCTCTTGAGCCGTGCCGGTAGCTCGGCGCCGCGACGCACAAGCCAGTCCGTATAGTCGCTGCGCATCTCCGCGATAATCTCAAAGTAACTCATAATCCCCGATTCGCAGCGAGCTCTCGCCGCTGCAGTCGTCGATGCGACATGGACAGGCACCAACAGCGCCAACTCTTTCGTTCCAACGTCGTGATCGCTTTCCTTCAGGCCCTCCCAATAGGCTTGCGCATATTCACAGTGACCTGCTCGGGTGTCCGCGTGTGAATCGGCAGCATCAGATGGCTGCCTAAACGCGCTGCCACCGCGACTCCGTCGAGGGAGATCGTGGCGATGTAAAAGGGCGGCGGTGGATTCTGCATGGGTTTAGGATTGACAATCACCATAACTCCGCTCTAAGGTTCCTCCGCAGTGCCCACCGGCACACGCGGGGACGCGGACGCTCGGCGGTGGGCTGTGCCGGGTATCACCGAGGTGGCGGCCCGGGGCTCACCCGGCTAGGCGCGGCGGCGTTCGTCATACA
>JBGPIK010000252.1:0-9930 GCA_041484845.1 Binatia bacterium
AAAACGTAATTGAACCAGTATCCGGCTTGCGAGACGTAGTTCTAGCAGGCTGCTGAAAAAGACTCATATGCTTCGTTGCGCGAAATCGTCTCGCTACAACGTACTGATAAGTACGCCTCCGCTCATCGATTTTTCGCGCGCCTCGCCTCTGAGATCTTTTTGAGCAGCCTGCAAACAGAGTTTTTCAGCAACCTGCTCGATTGAACTTCGAAAGTTGTTACCTTCGGTGCACTTTTTCGACCGAGAACTCCCGTCCCACTCCGTGGCACACAACACAGCTCTCTCTACCTACCGCCGCGATTTGCGCCTCCATGTGAGCTTTCGCCGGTTCCTTGGTGTGACAGGCGACGCAGGCGCTCATGATCGGCGTGAGCGCTTTCACCGTGCCGTCGGCTTGCGGTATCTGAGTCGGCAGAACCCCGTCCGGCAACGGGATCTCATTGGCTCCTTGCTCATGGCATTTGGTGCAATTCCTTCTATCGCCGGGAAATCTAATCTCCCCAAAGTTCGTCGGAACGGGAGCCGCAGCCGGGCCGCCGTACACAATAAAGGGCTCGCCGAGATTTCTTCCCGTGTGGATTCTGTGGATGAGCCGTTTGAGTTGGATATTCTCGGCCGGCATGGGCCCTTTGGCGGTTTTTCTCTTCTGTGCGTCCGTCTGTTTCGCGTTGTGGCACAGGACGCAGAATTCGGTGTTGTTTCTTTGTTCACCGTGCGCCTGCAGCTTCAAATGACACGCGTTGCAGTTCTCAATCTTGACCGCTTTCCGCCGCGGGACTGCCTCGCGGTCAGTGATCGGAAAATATTTGACCACGTTAAAGCCGGCGTCCCGCTGGCCTTTCTCGACCACTGTTCCGCTCGGCCGTTTGATATCGAATAACCGGTAGCCATGAATGCCAACGGCACCTGAGCCGGTTGCGCCGGCCGGCAGGCTGTATTTAAATTTATAAACATGGATTCCGTTTCCCTGCGGTTCGGCCTTCCGGACATCCTCGATAATCTCCGTTTGGTAATCCACCGTCGGCCAGGCAAGCACGAGAGAGAGGTTGTTCATCTGCGCGGCGTTTACCGGCTCACCCTTTTTGTTGCGTATGCTAAATGTGACCACCGGATTGCTGCCCGGCTTGCCGCCTTCGATTTTTAAGATGTCGAAAACAGTTCCGGGTAGCTGGGCCGAATTGCCAGGAAAAGTATGGGCGCCGATAATGGACGGACCGAACTCCGGCCCCTCGGGCTGATGACAGTTCACGCAAGTACCTTCAGGCGCCGGGCCTGTTGAATGGTTTGTCCCGGTTCTAAGGTCAACGTCGTCGTGGCAAGAGACGCAGCCAACGCTCGACGGCAAAGTCTGCCAATTGATGGCTTTCGGATTCGCATGGCAAGCCGTGCAGTTTCTGTATTCTTTAGGAATGGTCTCCGTCACCACCATTAGCGGCGATGCGATGGTGGAAAAATCAGCGACGCGCTGGCCTGCCCCGATCGTAAAATAGGGTTGGCCAGCCCTTACGCTCGGTAGAAGCTTGCCGCGATGAAGTTTATGGACAAAATATTTGAAGTCGAGGCTCTCGCCGGTTTCCGGATCAATTAACTGGGAGGTGTGGCACAGTGCGCAGTAACCGACCTCTCTCGCGGTGCCCCGGTGCGCCCTCATGGGATCGTGACATTTATTGCACGACGCGGTCTCCAATAGATCACGTTTCATCGTTACCTTGCCGCCTGCGGGAACAAACTCGAAAAGCGGATCCGCGGCGAATCTTCGGTTGTCGCGCGTCATCTCTCCGCCCACCACATGGGTCGCTTTTTGATTAAAGCCGAGCGGGAGCGCGGTCTTGAAGGTGTACGTAAAAACGCCCACGCTCAATCGAGACAAAACACCACCGTGGTCCATGTCAGGTTGAAGCGTCTCGGATAACGCGGGCTTTTTGGTCTCGCCTTTATAGACGTAATCTTTGCCGGCAACTTTGGTGAGCACATAGTTGCTGTAGTCTGCCTCACCGCTCTTGGCGATTTTGAGCACCGCAATCGTAAATTTTACGCTGTTGGGATCGAGGGCGTCGAGCTCGAGCGGCTTTCCTCTCAAGTCGGAAATCTTAAAGGTCACTACCGGCCGGCGATTGCCCGGTATGCTCACGGCGGTAATTTCCGCTTTGAGTCCGCCGTCGGCTGCGCTTTGAGCATTGACAGCAGGCGTCGTGAACGTAAGACCAAAGATAAAAATCAGCATGAGCACTAGCTGCATCAAAAGCCTCCGTCGCTTATTGCGGGCCACGCCAACAGGCTTTTCAAAACCAGGGCATATTTCGATCCGCGAGTTTGCGACTTCTTAATCCTGCAACGCGAAATTGTCAACGGAAAACGCGGACGTTTTGCGCCATGCCGTTTGCCCTTGGCGAATTGTCGCGCGAGCCGCGATCAGTCATAAATCAGAATTCCACGTCCGAGAATCCGCCCGTGCTCTAGGTCATCAACCGCGGTATGGATCTGGTCGAGTGAGTATCGATGCGTCACGAGCTCGTTCAACTTGAGCTTGCCTTCGCGGTACCAGCGAACGAATAGCGGAAAGTCGCGCTCCGGACGACAATCGCCCCCGCTCGTCCGGGAAAAAGAACGATTGCCGATGAATAGGCTGGTATCCAAAAGCGCTCGAGCGCCCGGCGGCGTAATCCCAATGAGCAAAGCGATTCCTCCTCTGTTAAGGCCCGAATATCCGGCCCTCGCCGCGCGCAGGATTTGCTCTTGAGTCTGCGGCAATCCAACTGCATCGATGGCATAGTCAACTCCGCCGTCGGTTAGTTCCCGGATCGCTTGAACCGCGTCAGCGTCTTGTGCGTTGACCGTATGTGTTGCACCGAAGCGCCGTGCAAAGGCGAGTTTGTCCGCGACTACGTCGACGGCAATGACAGGGTTCGCATCGACGATGGCCGCAGCCTGGATGGCGCAAAGGCCTATGCCGCCAGCGCCAAACACCGCCACCGACTGGCCCGGTCTCACCTGAAGCGTGTTAAGGATAGCGCCGGCCCCGGTCATTACGGCGCAGCCGATAATAGACGTCACGTCCGTCGGCACATCTCTAGGCATCGGCACCACAACGCGATCGGAAGCCAAAGCGTATTCCGCCCATGTGGCCGCGGACCCCCAGACCTCCTTCCCGTGCCACATGAAGGTGGACTGCGGACGATCATTTAACGCGTGATTAACGAGCAGCAACGGTGTGTTGGTATTGTTACGATCGACCCACGTTGTAATGACGTGATCGCCTTCTTTGACGTTGCTTACGTCGCGTCCTTTAGCGACCACAATGCCCGTTGCTTCATGACCCAGGAGCGCCGGGAGACGATCACGCGGCCGAGCCGGCCGGCGCATCGTGTGAATTTGCGAATGACAGACTCCGCTGGCAAAGAGCTTGACCAAAACGTGGTCCGGCGCGGGATCAGGAAAGTCTATTTCGTCTACCACCAGCGGCTTGTTCGGTTCTACCAGGATTGCTGCCCGACCTTTAATGGCCATGGTTCCTCCTCTTCAGCCGTTGAGGTGATACAGTACAAGCATAGTGGTCCAGGCGCGAACTTTTTACCTCGTTCAAGGCCCATAGATTGGAAGCGGTCTTGCTGTGCGACCAGACTGACGCGCCATGCCGAAGTTGTTTTTCAACACAACGGTCCGGCAAAATCCAGCCGCCCCGAACCCGGGCCGGATGAATAATCCGGGATAACTTATTCAGCTGACAGTTCTTTGATCAAGAAAGTGTAACCCAGCGCCGCCATGTGAGCGGCCTGCTTGTTGTCGGCTGCGCCGCTATGCCCGCCTTCGATGTTCTCGAAATAAAGAACCTCATGGCCTTGTTCCTTCATTTTCGCGACCATCTTCCTGGCATGGCCCGGGTGCACACGGTCGTCTTTCGTCGAGGTCATAAAGAGGACCCGCGGATACTTCCGATCTTTCGCGACATTCTGGTACGGCGAATATCTACTGATATAGGACCAATCTTCCGGTTTTTCCGGGTCACCGTACTCGTCCGCCCAACTCGCTCCCGCCAGGAGCTTGGTAAAACGCTTCATATCGAGGAGCGGCACCTGGCAAACCGCAGCTTTAAACAGGTCCGGGCGTTGCGTGAGCATGACACCCACAAGCAGCCCGCCGTTCGAGCCGCCCTGAATACCCAGACGATTCGGCGAGGTCACTTTGCGGGCAATCAAATCCTCAGCCACCGCAATGAAATCGTCGTACGCGCGTTGGCGGTTTTCCTTTCTCGCCGCGTAGTGCCAGTTGGGACCAAACTCGCCTCCGCCACGGATGTTGGCCAATACGTAAACGCCGCCGCGCTCCAACCAGGCGCAGCCAACGGAAGGAATGTAATTCGGCAGCAATGAAACTTCAAAGCCGCCGTATCCGTAGAGCAATAGCGGATTTTTGCCGTCCAACCGCAGGTTGTTTCGGCTCACTTGAAAATAAGGAATTTTCGTTCCGTCTTTCGACGTGGCCTCGTGCTGGTTGATTTCCAGATCAGCCGCGGCGAAAAAGGCAGGAAGGCTTTTGAGCTTCTCCTGCGCGGCCTCGCCGACCGCCCCGACATAAAGACTGGACGGCGTGAGGAAGTCCGTCACGAGCAAAAAATAATCATCGGATTCGTCAGGATCGATGCCGCGCGCGTGGATGGCGCCGAACGTTGGGGCTTCCAGCGTTTTTCGTGTCCACTCCCCGGCCTCGCGCTTAAGCAGGTAGAGTTTGTTCCGAACGTTCTCCAGTGCATTTAAGATCAGGTAGTTTTTTGTTGCGCTTGTGCCTACCAATGACTTGCGCTCGGCGGGATCAAAGAGCACCGCAAATTTGCGGGCGCCTCTCAGATACGCCTCGAAATCGGTGGCGAGCAGGGTTCCGGCGGAGTAGGTCCTTTCATGGACAATCCAATCGGAGCGTAGATGCAGAAGGATCTGGTCCATGAAAGTATCGACCCGCGCGTCATCCGGCTTGTCGATCTTTACCCATTGATCGCCGCGGCGGAGATATATTTCGTTCGTGAAAAAGGTTGGACGGCGCCGGACAAATTCATAAGTGTGCCCGTGGTCGTGCGCCACCGTTGCGCTCACGCCGACATCTTCAACCATTCCTTCAAAAACAGTTCTAGCTTGTTCAAGGGGAGAGGAGCGATTCCATTCCTTGACGATGCGCGGATATCCGGAACGAGTGAGTGAGCCCGGGCCGAAGTCGGTTCCCACGTAGAGCGTATCGCGATTGCGCCAACTCACGCCGCTCTTGGCTTCCGGTAAAAAGAATCCGTCGGTGATAAATTGTTTTGCCGTCAGGTCAAATTCGCGCACGACGACGGCGTCCGCTCCACCGCGGGAGAGAAAAATAAGCGCGCGATCATAGGTTGGCTTCAGGGCAGCGTAACCTTTCCAAACCCAATTCTCGTTTTCCGCTCCCGATAGTTTATCCAGATCGAGCACCGCTTCCCATGCCGGGTTGGCCTTCTCGTATTCCTCCAGCGTCGTTCGCCGCCACAATCCCCGCACATGACTCTCATCGCGCCAGAAATTGTAGTAGTAATCGCCGCGTTTGGCGATCCTTGGAATTCGCTCTTTCGAGTCGTAGATGGACAACAGCCGCCGGCGTAGCATTGTGAAATCAGCGCCCGCTTCGAGCTCGCGTGCTGTGGCGGCGTTCTGTTCCCTAACCCAGGTTATCGAATGCTCACCGCTAATATCTTCTAACCACAGGTACGGATCATCGTCGGTTCGGGAGTCGGTGGCTTCGGTATTCAGAGGCGCGCTCATGGCTGCTTAAATTTGGTCAGAAAAACCACTGACAATCAACACGGCGGCACGCGGCACGACACATGGCATGATACCCATTGAAACTTGCGAACAACAAAAGACTGCATTGTGTCTGGCGATGCCAGTGTGGTACTGAAGGCTAACCATTCTACTGCAGCGATTGGAGGAGCTTATGTCCTTCGCCAATGTACGCGGTGTTAATATCAACTATAACGTCCTGGGTGATGACGGGCCGTGGGTGGCGCTGTCGCCTGGCGGCCGGCGCGACCTTAGCGGCGTGGAATTAGTCGCTAGACGCATTGCCGATGCCGGCCACCGCGTCGTGATATTCGACCGGCGCAATTGCGGCGCGTCCGACGTCGTCATCGCTGGCGAGGATTCAGAGTATGAGATCTGGGCCGATGATCTTCACCAGTTACTCTCGCAACTGGGCGGCATACCTGCTTTCGTCGGCGGCAGCTCTTCCGGTTGCCGGACCGCGCTCCTTTTCGCCTTGCGTCATCCCGAGGCTGTTCGCGGCCTCATGCTCTGGCGCGTAACTGGCGGCCGCTTCGCGTGTGAGCGCCTGGCTGAAGAATATTACGGGCAATACATCGCCGCCGCGAAGCAAGGCGGGATGGCCGCGGTGTGCGCGATGGAACACTGGAAAGAGCGGATCGAAGCGAGACCGGAGAACCGTGACCGGCTCATGAAAATGACGCCCGAGCGTTTCATCGCCGTAATGTCCCATTGGCGCGAGTACTTTATCCGGGGCGCCGACCTGCCCGTTATCGGCGCGACCGAAGCGGAACTCAAATCAATCAAAGTACCCGCCTGTATCATTCCAGGTAATGACAATACCCATGGGCGTCAAACCGGCGAGAACTTGGGGCGCATCCTTGCCAACGCCGAGGTCCATATTTTATTCCCGAAGCACTACGACATGGACTTGAGCCCGCGAGAAGAATGGGATGAAAAGGCGGAGGAGATGGCGGCGCTCTTTGCCGATTTCATCAAGCGCGTGGCAAAGCCCGTCACCTCATAGACGACAATAATTGTTGCCGCCTCGGCAAATCGACACGCACCTATTGCCGTCTCAAACGTTCTAAGGCGAGGGCAAGATTGCATTGCTGAAATACAAAGGCCAGGCCCCAAACACTTTCTCGCGCGGAGAACAGGGAACGTGCTATGAGTCGTGGAGGAGAAACAGCGCATGCGATTTGGAACGTTCAGCTACAACCCAGCGCGGCCCTGGAGAGGGTAGATGAGACCTGACGGTGAAAGAAGCAAACTTCAATTGGACAAGTTTCCGAAGTCTGACATGAGGTGCTGACTGCCTGAATTGAGCGAAATATTCAAAGGCGCGCAAAGGTAAAGATTTGACCGTCGGCCTTGCCCCCTGTATTGCCGTTTATTGTGCCGCGTAGTTTTTGAGAAAAGGGTTTACGGCTCTAACCGTTCCGTACAGCCGGTCGTGTTGGAAATCTTCAGATATCAATTCTTCGAGACCATAGTGCTCGGCATAAGCCCAAAGATGAGAGTCAAACCAACTAAGTTGATACGCAGCAGCGCCGCGGAATGCCAGTCGCAGAAGCGCCTCGTTTGGATAGAGGACAGTAAACTGGGCGAGAAACTCTTCGGCTTCGCGTCGGGCTTCCGGAAAGCTGAGAAGCGAACGGTCGCCCACCAGCGGACGCGTTACCGCCGCGTCAAACTCGATGATCGCTTGATGAGGAACCCGAACCGAATCTTCTCTAATACCTCGGCGCAAAAGATCCGTAGCGACCGCCTGCTTCTCTGGAAACCGTGGATCAAACCGGTAGACAAGGATATTAGTGTCGATCAGTGCCGCCACGAGTATAGAGTTTCTCCCGCGTCCACCCGCGTCCCGCAACGGCTGTCCGCATTAATGCGAGGTCAGGTGAGGTTTCGCGCTGTCTTTGTCTGCGGGTAGCCTGATTGAACAATCGTAGCCGGAGCGAAGGGTCATCTTTTTTTCTAGCGCTCCGCTTCTTGGCCGCAGGTATGACTCGCATGGCGTCGCCGGAAATCTCCCAATTGATTTCGTCTCCTGGCCTGATGCCGAGCTGCTCCGCTATTGCCTTGGGAAGGGTAACTTGCAGCTTGCTGGTCACTTTGCTCATATCCTTACTCTAACAAGGATGAGTTCCTTGTCAATACAGGTCATATCCTCGCCGGCTTGTGGGACTCCGCCCGCATCAACCGACCGCTCGCGACGCGGGTAATACCGCGCCTGGCAGCCGAGCCGCTCGGCTGATGATGGAGAGAGTAGATCAGACGTGACGGTGAAGAAGCAACCTTCATTTGGGCAATTTCAGAAGGCTGACATGAGATGCTGAATGCCCGAATTAAGCGAAACATTCACAGGCGCGCAAAGGTAAAGATTTGACCCTCAGCCTTGTACAGGCGCGCAAAGGTAAAGATTTGACCCTCAGCCTTGTACGCCGACAACGTCTGGCGCGGCGACTCGGTCACGACCGACGATCTTCCACGCTTTACCGAGAGCTTCGCTTATAGTCCCGGAGGCCTTACCTTAAAGAGGCGCGACGAATGGGGAACTTCACTCATCGGCAGCCCTGAGACCGTATTAAGAAAGGCGCGTCAAGTCGTTGCGACGGTGCGGCCCAACAGCTTGGTCGGCATGTTCAGCTTCGGCGCCCTGAGCCACTCACAAGTGATGCATTCGATCGAGCTATTCGCAACGCAAGTGATGCGGGGGCTATCAGCAGAGACGCTCGATTGAAGACAGAGAGAGCAGGTTAGGGCCGAGTTTTGCGAGTCACGAAATCGGCATGCTTTTTCATTTAGATTTCGGGGGCACCGCTGACCCTCCCTTCCAATCCATGGGTAGTTTCCTTGCGCTCGATGGGCAGCATCAACCCTCGGCTGTAATCGGCAAAACCACCGTGGCGGTCGCGGTGACCCAGGACATCGCAAAGCTGTTTGATGTAGCGTTCAAATTCGCTAAGCTTTGGCATGGATATTCACCTCCTACACGAATTTCCATGCATAATACCATGAATTTATTGACACAGTAATACTAGCTGGCTGTGTGGTAAATAAGTCAATTCTACATGCCAGACCCAATCCCGGAAGCTGAAGAGGATTAGATGAGGGTGGCAGGTTCGGCAGGCCGAACGGCGGCACTGAGCGGAAAACGACAACGGGTCAACAGGTTCGTGTAAGCGTCAGAGCAGGATTGTCATGAAAATCAGGCTAGACCCCAACTCTGCGTTTATGGATTGTTGAGTAGCTGGACTTGTTCTGACCGTGCAGCTGGCCTGAATCTCGACGAAGATCATTCACGAGTGCTTGATCATGGCCGTGTTTACCTTTACGATTGTCTCATGAACTACCAAGACATCATCACCATCGAACCTGGGAAGCGCGGTGGCAAACCATGCATTCGGGGGATGAGGATTACTGTCTATGATATTCTAGAATATCTCGCCTCCGGAATGTCGCATCAAGAAATTCTCGAAGACTTTCCTTATCTGACCGAGGAAGACATTCTTGCGTGTCTAGGGTACGCCGCCGACCGTGAAAAACGCCAGCTCATTCTGGGAGCATGAAACTGCTCTTTGATCAGAACCTGTCACCGCGGCTTGTCATTCGGCTGGCAGATCTTTTCCCGGACTCGAACCATGTTTACGCTTTCGATCTCGATCGTGCGCAAGACCATGAGGTCTACGAGTATGCACCGAAGGGTTTATGCTGGTGACAAAGGATGCTGATTTCGGCGAGTTAAATGTGCTTCGCGGATCTCCACCGAAGGTTGTCTGGATTCGTCGGGGTAATTGCTCCACCGCGACAATTGAGGAAATTCTTCGGCGGCGCTACGACGATATTATGACTTTAGAATCAGACTCCACGAAGGGCGTATTAACGTTGTTTTGAGAGAAGCCAACGATCAACTGCGTGCGGTAGAATCCAAGATGGCCGAGGGAATAAATTAGGTTAGGAATTGGGGGTCCGACTTTTATTTCCCGATTTTCTTTGCAGATTGTTGTGATGTAAAAGTCTGACCCTCAAGCCTACCCTGAGCGCCGCGAAGCGAGGTCGAAGGAAAACGGTGGAACGTTTTGAACGTCTGGAACGGGCTGCATATTAGTCAGGAGAGAGCGGCGCGGTGCGGCGGGGCCTAGAGCTGTCATTT
>JBGPIK010000253.1:0-9915 GCA_041484845.1 Binatia bacterium
ATAAGACTCGCGATAAAGTGGCTTCCGGCGGCAGCGAAAGCGAAACCGTTTTCGCCTTGGCCAGCAACTGCGCCGTGCCGAACAGCTCGACAGTGCAAGTGAAACCGGGAGTCGTGACTGTCGCTGCTCTTTGGCGCATTTCCTGCCATCGCTTCACGGCCGCTTGGTAATCTTGCGGCGTGTTCATATTGAGAAAGCTCAGCCCATAAGGGTCGAATGATTTGATTTCATCCTCGTCGATTTTACGCGTGCGGACCTTGTCGAAGAGATAAACAGGCCTGAGCTCGCCGCGCTCCAACTGCTCTTGAAGCAACGGCAGCACGCTTCTCCGATACACCGCATGCAGTGGCTGGTATCGCTCGTCCCAATACGGGACCACCACGTCGTAGTCGGAGATTTGGCTGGTCAGATAAGCGATCAGCGCAGCACTGAGAAAAGGGGCGTCACACGAAGTCACAAAAGCAAACTCTCCGCCGGCTGCTCTTAGCCCATAATAAATACCGCCGACCGGACCCCGGTATGCCACTTCGTCGCGTACCAGGGTCGCTGCCAAAGGAGGTAGCTCCTGTTCCGGCGCAGCCACAATGACCACTTCGTCAAACATGCGTTTCAGCGCGCGCGCGATATGGGCGATGAGCGGTTCCCCGTCAAAGACGAGCAAGGCTTTCGCCTGACCCATGCGCGAGCTCCTGCCACCGGTGAGAACGACGGCCGTGGCATTTGCCACGGACTCACGGTTATGCGCACTTGCCACACCCATATGGGTATCTTAGCAGAATTTTGCGCTACGACGAAGGCCGCCGTCTCGGGGTTTCATCCTTGGTATCATCGGACGGCGCTCCTTGCTCGAGCCACACTCTAAATGCGGTCATCGAGTGGGCCAGGCGCCATTCCTCGAAAACGGTCCTTGCCATGGCAGACGCCGAACCCGCCAGTTCCGCTGCTTTGCAGGTCAGGGAATAATTGAGCAGCCATTCTTCAAATGCTTCTGGATTCGGATCCTCTTCAACCACCCGCTCCAGCAGACTCCGCTTGATCGCGAGTCCGATCGCGTCGGGTGTTTGGTCGCGTTTGCGTTTCCGCTTCTGCCCTTCCGAGGCTTCAAGCGCGGCGAGCAAAGCCTTGCAAACATCGGCAGGGCGAAAAGATCGCGACGAATTCTCGGTTGTGCTCATGGGTTCCAAGCAAATAGGCGCCGCGTTGCCCCGTTATCTGTAACCGATACGTTGAGAGAATAGCCGGCGCCTTGAGGGCGTCGGTATCCCTGTTCGAAGGCGGCGACATCCAGAACGACGCTGGCAAGATCGTCAAGCATAATCTTGGCGGGCGGACTGCCCTGAAGCGTTGTAAATGTTTTGACGTAACCAAGGCAGCGCTTGCACGCGTCGATCACTGCGTTTGAGCCGTTTTTCTCCGGCACGAGTGAGACCAGCTCTTCATGGTCAGTCATCCCGCAGTAGGGACAAAACAAACAATGAGCTTGCCATTCTCCGCCACAGCGACCGCAGCGCAAATAGCGGCTCCGCTCGATCCCTCGCACCTCGGCCAATGCCGGCCAGGCGCCGCAGATGGGGCAATATCCTTCGATCCAGCTTTCTGGTATCGAAAGCGCCCAATGGCGGTTGCACGCCTGTAGGAAAGGTACGGCAACGAGGGCCGCCACAGATTGGAACGCCTCGGCGTCCGCACCGAAACTAGCTGCGCATTCTCTAAGGCGCTCGCCATTCTGGCACAGTGAAGCTCTGAACAAGATGAGAAGATCCAACTCTGCGCGTAGCGCTGGTTTCAGCGTCGCCATCCCGGGCGTTCCGCTTCGACAAGCGCTGTGGATCAGCTGTTCCCATAAGCGGCGAACTAAACTCTTCTCCAAAGCCACCGTGACTCCTGTGAGGAGCGGAACCTTGCTTTGATGTGGCTCGGTCCGGACGGGAACAACCGCGTCCCAAATAGGATTGGCGCTTTCGTTTAGGATCTCCTGAATTACGGCAAGCCACGGCTCCCATTCCGGGTGCTGGCGCTGAAGATTTCGCAGGCCGGTATCGATTGCCATCATTGGCGGCTGAGCTGATCCGCCTGACTGGCTGGGCCTAAGGGCGGACTCTGGGCGGGGATGATTTTAGGGGTTTTTTCGAAAGGTTTTGAGCCTTCGTGCATTTGCACGATCTTGGCTCGGTTGCCGACATCGGCCCCCGGACCACCGCCGCGCGTGCGCATCGTTTCCGGGCTCGCGCAAGCGGCAAGATAAAACAACATAGCGATGAGAGTGATCAAAGCGAAGCTCACATCATACTCCTTGGGCCGAGAAGACGATGACCAGGCGCAGAATAAAACCGCCGACCAAGACCAACGCCGCCGCGGCGGTTGCGTTCCGATTACCGAGCCATTCCCTGCGCCAGTAGAGAGCCAAGGGAATCAGCATTCCAACAATAATAACACCAAAAAATAGCAGAAGGCCCCAGGCGTTCAACCAGGCGCGAAACACGGGTCCAAGCGATATCATAACGGCAATCAAGACGATGAATTCCAGCGCTACGACCCATGCGTCCATGCGGTGCAGCGCGGCAAGACCAGGCATTGTCCATCTGGATCTATGCGCCAACAGAATCATCAATGCCGCCGATATCGATGCCGCCGAAACGACGAAAAGCATGCCCAGAAGAGGCGTATCGGACCAGATCGGCCGGTTCGTCACGGCCAGGAGGACTCCCGTGTAGCCAGCGACGTAGAATCCGAATAGCCCGCCGATCACGGCAATCACTGCACCCAGCATTCCCGGTGGACGAACTCTGCGACCCGCCGGCCAATCGAGACGGTTGTCTTCCACGAGCGCACCCAAAAAAGATACCAACGCGAATATTCCAAATATCAAAAGCGCCCACGAGCCGAGCGACATGGGCGACCAGTATTTGAACATCGGCCGGTACGTATTCGATTCAATCAGCATGTGCCAGAAGCGCAGCGGCCGCTGGAGATCAAGAGTCAGCAGCAAACCACTCACAATCACGCACGGGAACGCGATGGTATAACCCAGGCGAGCAAGAGGACGATCCTCCGGTCGGCCCAATAGATCTATCAGCGCAGCAAGAAAATAGCATCCGCCGGCGAGACCTCCGAAAAAAAAGTAAAAAACGATGAGCCAGCCCCAGTCCGGTGGAACACTAAAGTAAGTACTCGAGGGAAACGTATTCATGGCCGCTCCTCTCGCGCCTCCAGCTCGGCGCCGCGATTACGAAAATTGATGACTCCCATCAGGCCGACCAGAACCGCGCCCAGGACGGAGAACCACGTGGCCGACTTGAAATTACGCGTGGGCATTTTCGGGTCAGGCGGCAAGCCGTAGACTTCCGGCTTATCCACCAGCAAATAAAATGAGTTCAGACCACCGAGCATTTTTTCGTCCGCGCCGTAAAGGTAGGCCCGTGTTTCGCCGGTCTGGTGCAGCTGCTCCACCCGCTTTTGCGCTCTTCCCTTCAGCTCTTGGATGGTTCCGAACTGGATCGATTGGGTCGGGCAGGCCTTCGAGCAGGCCGGCTCCAGGCCGCCCTGAAGCCGATCATAACAGAGCGTGCATTTCTGCGCCGTTCCTGAGGCGGGGTTGATTTCGATGACGCCAAACGGGCAAGCCGAAATACAGTCACGGCAGCCATTACAGGCGTCGGATTGAATGACGACTGTATCGAACTCGGTTCGGACAATCGCTCCGGTCGGACAAACTTCGAGACAGGCCGCTTGAACACAGTGTTTGCACACATCGCTCATCAACAGCCATCGGCCGTCCTTGCGGTCTTCGGTGAACTGCTCGATGAACTTGACGTGCCGCCAATGGATTCCGTCAAGCTGGCGCGTATTATCGTAACTGTCACCGCTGAGCGTGTTCAGGCCGCCGTTGGTGCTGGGCAGCTGATTCCATTCTTTGCACGCGACCTCGCACGCTTTGCAGCCGATGCAAACGGTAGTATCGGTGTAAAAGCCCATGGGCTCAGCCATAAGAACTCCCCATTGGAGTAATGGAGTGATGGAGTATTGGAGTGTCGGTCCTACAACCCATTACTCCAGTACTTCACTACTCCATCACTCCAATCTTTTTCATGCTTTTTCCACATTGCACACGAACGCCTTTGCCTCGTGCATCGAAACGTTCGGATCGGCTATTAGAGACGTTAGCTCGTTGACGATATCTCCCGTGGCTAAACCTTCATAACCCCAGTGCCAGGGCATGCCGACCTGGTGGATAACTTTGCCATCGATCTTGAACGGCCGCATCCGGCGCGTGACGAGAGCCTTGGCGCGGATCTGTGTGCGCGGGCTCGTGATCTTGCACCAGTCGAGATTCTTGATGCCTTTCTCCTGCGCCAGCTCGGGACTGATCTCGACGAACAGTTCAGGCTGCAACTCGGTGAGCCACGGCAGCCAGCGGCTCATGGCACCCGATAGGTAGTGCTCGGTCAGACGGTACGTGGTGATAATATACGGGAACTTCGGGTCGCCCACCTTCGCCAACTCGTTGCCGGCATCCTTCCAATATTTGAACACCGGGCTCGTCTGCTGTTTGTAAAGCAGGTTGTTGACCGGTGACTCGACCGGTTCGTAGTGCGTCGGTAGCGGACCGTCCACGAGGCCCGCCGGCACAAAGAGCCAACCCAGACCGTCCGGCCGCATAATAAAGGGAGCGGTTCCGGGAAGCGCATCCATGCCCGCCGCGCCCAATTTCGCTTTGTCGGTGGGCGGTTTCGTCGCGATGTAGTCCGGCACATCGTAGCCGACCCATTTCTTCGCCTCCCCATCCCACCATACCCACTTTTTCCTCTCGCTCCATGGCTTTCCTTCGGGATCGGCGGAGGCGCGATTGTACATAACCCGCCGGTTCGCCGGCCACGCCCAACCCCATTGAAGCTGAGCCCCGGGTTGGCTGGGCGGGTCCGGCGCGCGCCGGTCGGCGAGATTTTTGCCCGCCGCCGGCAAAACCCCCGAGTAAATCCACGACGCGCACGTGGTCGAGCCATCATCCTTCAACTCGCCGAAGCCGACACAATGGCGAGCAGGGTCTTCGGTGAAGAAACCGTTCAGCTCTTTTAGAATCTTCGCCGACGAAGGCTCGCCCTTTTTGCGCTCGTTTTCGTTCTCATGCTCGTAGTCCCAGACGAGATTCTTAAAGCCCTCGTCCCGCATCGCGGTCGATTGCGCGTAGAGTTTTTTCAAGCGCTTGCCGAGATCGTAGTAAAACCAGGTATCGGACCGGCAATCGCCGGGCGCCTCGGCGGCTTTGTGATGAAATTGCAGCAGCCGCTGCGTGTTGGTGAAGGTGCCTTCGACTTCGGCGACCTGGGTGGCGGGGAGGAAAAAAACTTCGGTCTTGATGTCCGCGGTCTTGACCTCGCCGTTCGTGACCTCGGGCGCATTCTTCCAGAAAGTGGCTGTCTCAGTGAGCCAGTTGTCTTTCACGACCAGCCATTCGAGCTTTCTGAGCGCCGACCGGCTCAGCTTGGCGTTCAGCGACGTGGCCGGATTCTGCCCGACGCAGAACATCCCCTTGACCTTGCCCACGTTCATCGCCGCAAACATGGCCATGTGCGAGTGGTCACCGAGAATTTTCGGGTGCCACTCCCAGCCGAACTGGTTCTCTTTGGTTGCAGCGTCTCCATACACGGACTTTAGATACGAGACGACGAATTTCGGCATGTTCGCCCAATAGCCCGTCGGCAGCGTTTCGACCGCAAGGTAATCCTGTAGCGTGTCGTGCTTCTTGAGCGCCGTCGGCGCCGACATATAGCCCTGGATTGAATGGTAGAGCGTCGGAACGTCCGTCGAGCCCTGGATGGAGGCGTGGCCGCGGAGCGCCATGATACCGGCGCCGGGCCGGCCGATATTGCCCAGAAGAAGCTGAAGCAGCGCGCAGGCGCCGATGATTTGGACTCCGTAGGTGTGCTGCGTCCAGGCCACGGCATAGGCGAATGAGGTCGTGCGGTCGGCGCCCGAATTGGCCAGAATGGTTTCGGCGACTTTGAGAAACGTCTCTTTGGAGCAGCCGGTGCTCGTCTCGACCATCTCCGGCGCGTAGCGGGCAAAATGCTTTTTGACGATTTGGAAAACCGTCCGCGGGTTCTGAAGCGTTTCGTCCCGCAGCACCGGAGGCTTCACTAACGACGCTACCAGCGCCGCGAACCCCTCCACCGGCTTGCCATCGGGCTTCGGGGCCAGCTTGGGCGCGGCTTTTTCGCGCGCGTACTGCCAGCTCGCGCCGTCGTACTGATTCGTAGAACCGTTGAAAGGCCATTCGTCGACCCCACCCTTGGCCTCCATGAGACCCGAAAATACTCCGTTTAAATCTTCGGTGTCTTTGAAGTCCTCATTGATGATCGTCGCCGCGTTCGTATAGTTCACAACGAATTTCTTGAAGAACGGGTCCTTGTTCCACTTCTCGCTGTTCAGAACGTGATTGATGACACCGCCCAGAAAGGCGATGTCCGACCCCGCGCGGACCGGAGCGTAGATATCGGCTACTGAACTCGTGCGGGTGAAACGCGGATCGACGTGGATGATCTTCGCGCCGTGCTCGACCTTGGCCTTCATGGGCCAGCGGAAAGCGACAGGATGGTTTTCCGCCATGTTGGAGCCCATGACAACGATACAGTCAGAGTCCATCATGCTCCGCGGGTAGAGGGTTGCCGCGCCGCGGCCGAATCGTGTCCCCAGACCGGGGACGCTAGAGCTGTGTCATATCCGCGCTTGATTCTCGATCGCGACAATGCCGAGGCCGCGCATGAGTTTCTGGCAAACGTGATTGAACTCGACCTCGAGCGTAGCGCCGCCTAACGCGAAGATGGCGGGCGTCATATTGACGACCTTACCGTTGGGAAGCTTCTCGATGAAGGTCTCGTCGCGCGTCTTCTTCATCAGCTCGGTGATCCGGTTCATCGCGCGCTCGATATCCCAGACCTCCCAATCGGAAGCGCCCGCAGCGCGGTGCAGAACCTGGGTGGGACGATTGGGGTTGACGTGAAGCTGGAAGATGGCGGCGCCCTTGGGACAGAGCGTCCCCTCGTTGTGGGGACTGCGGGGATCGCCCTCGATGTTGACGATCTGTCCATTCACCGTGTGGACGAGGGTGGCGCAGCCCACCGAGCAATAGGGGCAGAGACTGGGGGTTACCTTGGCATTTTTGATTCTTAGCTCTTGCGCTTGCGCTACGATGGGCCCGAGGTTGACACCCGAGCCAACGAGCCCCGCCAGCGCTGTCCCGCCGGCTGCACCAGCCGAGAATCGGAGAAAGTCACGCCTGGAAACGTCCATGGACGCACCTCCATTCAAGGGGGAAACAAGAAGCTGCAGGAGCATTAAGCGTACCTGCGCCCCATTGTCAAGCACTTTTTTAAAGTTACAAAAACTCTTACTTGACAGAGGCCGCAGGCGTAAAACATAATTCCAAGCGATTCCAAATAGCGGGCGTATGATCGCAAGGAGGAAAGCGATGACGGGCACAAGAGAGCGGATCTGCGAATTGACCGTGTTAACGTTAGCCTTACTCTTGCTCCCCGCAATTTCCTCAGGCCAGACTTCGGTTCTTCCCAAGGAATGCGTCGATTGCCATGGTTCTGAGGCAAAATACCAGGTGCGCGGCGCGCGCAGCCAATATTCGACCTCCGGCCACAAAAATCTCGGCAATGCCTCATACGCCAACAGCGATGATTGTCAGGGTTGCCATACCAACGAAGGATTCATCGAGCGCGTAAGAAAAGGCAGCGTCGATACTAAAAAGTTTGTGCGTTATCCGTCCGAAATAGGTTGTTTCACGTGCCATGCGCCGCATGAAACGAAGAACTTCTCGTTGCGCGCTACGGCGCCCGTGAAATTAGCGAACGGCGCAATCTTTGATAGAGGCAAAGGCAATCTGTGCGCAAGTTGCCATCAAGCGCGCCGCACGCCGAAAGACGAAGTCAAAGCGCGTAACATTCCGACGTCGAGTTGGGGAGCTCACCACGGTCCCCAAGCCGATATGCTGACGGGAACCAATGCCTATGAGCTTCCCGGTAGGAAGTATTCAAAGTCCGCTCACGGCGTCTTGCCGCAGGCGGAATGTGTTACGTGTCATATGACCTTACCCAACGGCCGTTATTCGCTTTCGCCCGCGATCGGGGGGCACAGCTTCAGTTTGGAAGGCGAAGTACACGAGGAACGCGTGCTCAACACGGCAGGGTGTCTCACATCCGGCTGCCATACCCAGATGAAGCAGGTCAAAGGCGCTCCTTTCTTCGACCGCAAAGCTCCGGCCGATTATGACGGCAACGGCAAAACCGAAACGATTCAGCAAGAAGTTCAGGGGCTTTACGAACGGCTGATCAATAACAAAGGAACCGGCTTGCTGCAGACAATGAATAACCCCATTTATGACGCCAAAGGCAATTTTATCGAAAGCAATAAGACCCAATACCCGGTTGAAGTGGTTGGCGCTCTCTATAATTACAAGTTTGTCAAAGAGGACGGCAGCAAGGGCATCCATAACACCGCCTACTCGGTTCAGCTCTTGATGGATTCAATCAAGTCGCTGGACAAAAACTTCGACGACTCGAAGAGACCGCAGTAAAAGCCTCGATTCGTTGAATCCAGTCTTTTAAGTCGGCGACCACCAGAATTCCGCCGCACGATCAGAGCCGCTCGCCCGACTAAGCAACGATTGATCTAGCCAAAGTTTTTGGATAGACAAGTTCCATCGAATTCGATTGCTGTGCCGTCGACCGAGCCGGCGATTTTTAATTTGCAATTCTTTTTCCGCTCGTCGGGCATCACCGATGGGTTTATTAAGATGATCGTTCATTATGGATAACACATTGCGGCAACTCCTCACGTTGGTTGAAAAAGGTACGGTTGAACAGCGCTGCGCGACGCTGCTCGTCGCCGGTGCGCTTAAACTCAATGGCGCCCGGCTGATGAAGATTGTGGAAACCCTTTTGCAACAGCCCAATCCCATACTGAAAGACTATGCGCTGCGCTATTGCGAAGAAGTTAAGCCCAAGGATGCCGTTCCCTTGTGGGCGAAACTGCTTGAAGATAACGATAGGGATACGCAAGACCGAGCCCTGCGGTTGCTGATCGCTGTCGGCCAAAGCGCGGTGCAGCCGCTGCTCCAGCGCGCCCCTGAGGCTTCGCGACCCTGGCAAGTAAACGCCGCCCGCGTCCTCTGCGCGGTGCGCGGGAAAGCGGCGTTCAGGGGGCTGCTGCAGATGCTTCGCTCCGGCAGCGATGAATTCAATAAATCAATTTGTGATTTGATGACGCCGGCGTTACGCGATCTGGCTCCCGCCGAGCAGGAAATGTTCTATGCGGAAGTGGAGCATTTCGCGGGCGCGCTGGACGCCAAGCAACAGCGGCCGGCGTTGATCTCCGCGCTCCGCTTGCTGGGACAGCTCGGCCGCCCGCAGGCGCGCCGTTGGTTATTTAAATTCCTTGGCGCCGAGCAGCCTTTGGCGATTCGCTCTCATGCCGTCGTAGCCTTGCTCCAGTGCCTCAGGCGCCAGGAGTTGCGCAAAGATGAGCACGCCAAGCTCTTCGCGTTGCTCGAGGAAGAGGAGTTTTCCGAAGTGACACGCTTGGCGCTGGAGCTGCTCGACGCGCATGAGCTGCCGGATGACTCCCGGCCGCTGCTCTCGCGGCTGATGCAAAGTCCTCATGGCGAAGTGCAGAAGTTTGCATTACGCAAAATGGGCGATTTTGGCACGCCGGCCACGGTGCGCACTCTGGTCGAGCAGTTGGGAGACTCCGATTACCGGCGCCGCGATATGGCGGCTCGGTCGCTGCGCAAAATACCCGAGGCCCGTGCCGCGCTCATCAAAGAACTTTTGGCTTGCGCAGACGCGAGCAAGGCGTGGAGCATGGTCGAGTTGCTGGCGTCCTTTGAGGGAAAATGGCGCCAGGACACGC
>JBGPIK010000254.1:0-9913 GCA_041484845.1 Binatia bacterium
CGGTTAAGTACTTGAATTTAGGGTCTTCAGGCTTCCGTGTGAAGCAGGGCTCGGAGATTGCACCGCCGAGGCGCGGAGCGATGAGGTTTTGATTAAAAAATACTCCGAACTCTGCGAACTCCGTACTACTATGCTTTTGAATTTTCTCCGCTCCCGCAAATTTCTGACGGCACTCAGCAGCCCCCTCTCGGCTCTCCCCCGCGAGCGGGGAGATGTAAGAGGGGGTCTTTCGGCTGTTTACGTTTGGTTGCGGCTTCGCCGCATTGGGTCTCAGTGGTAAAATCTGTTTTTCCTTTTTTGTTGCGGCTCTGCCGCGCTGGGTCTTTGCGGTAAAATTTCTTTTTCTGGTTTGATTGTGGCTCAGCGTTAGACGTGCATCCCGAAGCGCGCTGTGAATCTCTGTACTAAAAAGGAAATAACGATCAACACAGCCGAGAATGCGCTGACGAAGGCGCTCAGCTCCACCAGCTGCGCATTTTGCCACAAATCATAGATAACTACGGAAACCAGCTTGGTCTTTGGACCCGCAAGCAAAACCGCGGTGGAAAGCTCCTTGATGCTTTGCAGGAAAATCCACATCCATGCAGCCAGCAGGGGCGGAATCATCAACGGAATCAGAATCCGTCTGAATATGTTTCCCCAGCCGGCGCCGCAAATGCGCGCGCTTTCCTCCAGCTCGACATGGATCTGGAGGATGCTGGGATAGGAAAACCGGATCGCATACGGCAAGTAGCGGACAATGTAAGCGATAATAATAATCCAGATCGTGCCGTAGATCGGAACGGGCAGCACAAAAGAGGTCCGGAGCATCGCGAGGCCCAGCACCAGCCCCGGAAAGATCAGCGGAAAAGAAACAAGCCCGTCAAGGACGCGCCGGCCGCGAATCTTGGTCCTCACGATCAGCCATACGACAATCACCGTTAATAGTACGGCCAGCGTAGCGGAGATCATGCTGACCACCACGCTGTTTTTCACTGAGGCTAAGGCCGCCGTCGCGGTGAAAACATTCGCGTAATTTGCAAGTGTCAGGCGGGCGAGCGCTTTCCACGACGGTTGCATAAAAAACGGCAGGAACGACGCCCACATCAGGACCACGAGCGGAATGACAATCAGCGTGGGGAGAATAGCGATATAAATGAGCGCGACATATCGCCATCGCCCGATATCAAGCACTCGGGGCCTGAAGCCCTTCCCGGTAATCGTAGTGAACTTATAGGCGAGACGTGTGGCTCTAGCATACAGATAGAGCGCCGCTCCGACCAGTAGCAACAGCATAACGGCGTACGCGCTTGCCGCCCCGTAATCCGGCGTTGACGCGGTGGTGAGCACGATATAGATCTTCGTGATCGGCAGAAGGACCTTGGCCGGCAGACCAATGAGCGCGGGAACCTCAAACGCCTCTAAGGAGCGCACGAATGCGAGCAGCAGCACTGAAAGGATGCTCGGCAGAGCTAGCTTCATGGTGATCCTATAGGCGGTCGTCAGGGCGCCCGCCCCCGATAGGGTGGATGCCTCTTCGAGCGCGGGATCCATGGAGCGCAATGGAGCGGCCATAAGGAGAAACACGAGTGGCGCCCACATAATGCCTTCAACGAAGATCATGCCGGACATGGAGAATACGTTGAAAGGCGCCGCTTCAAGCTGGAAAAGATGCATGAGCGATTGATTGATAATGCCGGCCTCAGGTCCAAGCAGCATTATCCACGCTATGCCTTTGGCGACCAGCGGCGTCGCGAACGATACCCAGGCGGCGATATAGACAAGCCCGCGAAACGGCGTGTTTGTCCGTTCCACGATCCAGGCTAGCGGCATACCGAGAATAAGGCCCAACAAAGAACTGCCAGCGGAAAAAATCAGAGTGTTGCGCAGTAGCGGAAGGCTTGCGCCAGTTTTAAGAATGTCCCGATAGTGGTCTAAGGTGAGCCCGCCCTCATCGAAATAACCAGGTTCGAAGCTGGTCATAATGAGCACGCACAGCGGCGGGACGACAAGGTAGACGAGTACGGCGCCGATCCCGAGAAATCCGCAAAATTGCGGATCGGGGCTCCACGAGGCCAGAGCCGACAACCTGCTCTTTGCCGTAGCTAGCAACACGCGCTTGGACCGTCCCCTGTATTACGTTGAAAGTTTTCGCACGCTTCGCAACTCTTTACCGGCGAACACCCCCGTGTCGCTGACGCTACACCCGGGCTATGAACCGCACATCATACCTACGAACACTGAAATCGCCCCCACCTGTTTCCTCCCCCACATCGTGGGGAAGGATGAAGGAGGGAGTTACTTTCTATCAACAAATTTTTCCATGAGAACGTCGCGCCATCTCTTGTGTGTTTTGATCGGGTCGGGCACGAGCGTATAGTACCATTTCTTGAACGGCCCCGCGGCCACGCCTTTCCCGACCATATCCTTGCGCGCGGAAGCATACGTCGGGTTGCGCACTTCGGCCGCCTCCTTCGACAAGTTAAAATCAATGAATAACAGCGCCGCGTGGGGATGGGGAGCGCGCTGGGAGAGCATGATTCCTTCTAGCTGACAACCCACGGGCTCAAGAAACGAGACGCCCACCGGCGCGCCCGCAGCCAGGCTTCTGGTCGCATTCGAGGTAAAAGTCGCCGGGGTCAGAGGTACTTCTCCAGAAACCACCAGATCTCCGACAGCGGCCCCGGAGATATTCTGTACGTGAACGTCTTGTTGTGCCATCTTTTCTACGAATGCCTCTCCCTGGTGGGTCAAGATGTTACCGATCCAGTAAATTCCGGTCGTGGTCGTCGGCAGCGTCATCTTCCCCTTCCACCTGGGGTTCAAGAGATCCGGATAAGTCTTCGGCGCCTCCGCCTTGGAAATCTTATCGGTGTTGTACATCAAGATGATACAGGTCTCCCAGTGCCCCGCCCAATTACTATCCGCAGCGCCGCGCTCTTTGCGGATGGCCGCGGGCTCAAGATTGACCAGCTCCGGAGAGTAATACGGTTGCATGATTTTCCGGCCGTCATACAAATACGGGGCACTCGTATCCATAACGTCAAACATAGGGTTGCCGGCGCGTTGCTCCTCGGTGATTCGCGTGAACAAGGCCATGGTATCGGCGCGCAAGTATTCCACCTTGATGTCAGGGTATTTCTGGTTGAAAGCCTTGATTGTGGGCAACACTAAAGTCGGCACGGTTGCCGTCGTATAGAAGGTCAGCGTGCCTTCTTTTTTGGCGCCTTCCTCGATCAAACTCTGCCGGTCCGGCCCGCGATAAAGGGCCAGCTCCGCTAAAGTAGCGGGTTTTTTTGCGCTCGCCGCTTGTGCGCTAGATCCTGCGCCGGGAGAGTTAAGCACAATCACAACAGCCAAGGCCGACAATAACAGAGACTGAAAAACTGCCATTACGCATTCCCTCCCCGTAAGTGAATTCAATCCTCGCAGTGATTGGGAATTAACCGATCGCAACAGGAGTTGTAAAGAGGAAAACGATGGCGCGTCACGCATCTTGGTTTACATCCTTCCGAGATTTCTCCAGTCGATCATGCACAGCCCGAGGTCTTTCAGTTGTGTGCCCGAATCAGGTTTTGAGCCAAACGCCAGCGCAACAGTTCGTTGGCGCCCTCGGTGATGCGCGTGCTGCGAATCTGGCGATACCACCATTCGAGCGGCAAGTCTTTCGTTAATCCCACGCCGCCGTGAATCTGGATAGCGCGGTCGACAACGCGGCTGGCCATCTCGGTGCTCATGATCTTCACCATATAGGAAAGGTTACGCACGTCTTCGCCGCGATCATGGCGCCAAGCGCACTCGTAAACCATTAACCGCGTCGCGTGCAGCTCCATCGCCGAATCGGCGATCATGAATTGAATCGCCTGCCGATCCGCCAGGGGGCGGCCGAAGGTGATGCGATCCTTCGCATAGCCGGTCATCATCTCGAGCGCCCGCCGCGCGATCCCCACCGGGCGCGCCCCGTGCCCGCGAATCCGCCCCTCGGAAATCCATTTTTGCGCCAGAGAGAACCCTCCGCCGACGCTGCCGATCACATTGGCCGCGGGCACGCGAACATTGTCGAAGACGATTTGCCACGGCGCTTCGCCCATCATCATCGACCACTGCCGTTCGAGGACGACTCCGGGGCTCTTGAGATCGACGGCAAAGCAGGTGATGCCGCCGCGCGCGCGTTTCTCCGGATCGGTCACCGCCATCACCTGAGCGTAATCGGAGCGTCCCGCTGCCGTAATGAAGCGCTTGGTGCCGTTGATAATAAACGAGTCGCCATCCTGCACCGCGCGCGTCTTCATCCCCGCCGGGTCGCTTCCCGCATCCGGTTCCGTCTGCGCAAAGCAAAAGCGGATCTCGCCGCGCAAGACCGGTTTGAGAAAGCGCTCTTTCTGCTCCTCATTGCAGTGAAACAGCACCGGCCTTACTTCGGGGCCGAACAGTTCCAGACTACGAAAGGGCAAAGAGGCCGAGCGCGCAACCTCCTCATGAATAATGCAGCGCGGCAGCAGCCCGAGACCGGCGCCGCCGTAATCCGCCGGAACGTCGAGCATCCACAGCCCCATGCTCTTGGTTTTCTCTTGCAGCGGCTTGAGTATTCGCTCGGGCATCGGCCCCTCGCTATCGTGGCGATACTCGCGCTCCAACGGGATCAACTCCTTGTCAACGAAGCGCCGCACCGTTTCCCTCAAAATCTGAAGCTCTTCAGGCAGGTTGAAGTCCATCGTCTCTGCTCCTCTCCAGGTTGATATTAGGACCGACTCGGCATGCGACTTTCCGTACGAATAATCGGCGCCTAAAACGAGTTTCGGTAAAAATGCGCATTCATGAGTTGTTAACCCTCGATGAAAAACCGTTCGCGGCGCCGGCGAGCGGGCGGCTGACCGAATTTCAAGGTTGTAGTCCTCGCACGCTCATAGCACTGCGATTTTCTTGCTGTCAAGTTGCGGCGCAACGCTCTCCTATGGGGTTAACCTGAATCCGACAATAATTTTGCTGCAGATGAACTGACGCTGATCCGGGCAAACATTTCGTTTCTCGAACGATCCGTCAACCGAGAATTCCCTCTCCCCTCGCGGACCGGGTCGTAATGTCATCCTGAGGCGCCAGCCGAAGGATCTCGCTTTAGTCAGCGGCAGGAAACGTTAGATTCTTCGCTGCGCTCAGAATCAGTCCCTGTTCGCCTCGCGCTGGGAATGATAGTCGAGACCCAGTCGGCGCTAGATTCCATTCTCTAGAATAGTCACCGTTGCGGTGCTTGGCTTAGAATTGTATAGTCCCCCTATTGTAGTCCACGGCTAAAGGATCCGGCGTACCATTTCATAATTCGCCAGCAGCCTTGCCACACTCTTTGGCCTTGGCAATGGCCCATACTCACGCGCCATACTTCATCGCTCAATAAAGGGCGCCTCCGGGCGGCCCGTTGTCATTCATTGTTAAGCGCATGATCGCGAAAACAGGGAGGCTTAATTATATGGATGTTAAACATGTGCAGGATCACTTCGAAGAGGAAGCTCTGGAATATGATAAAGCGATCCTGCGTATTGTGCCCTTTTATCACGAGCAACACGAGATCATCCGGCAAATCCTTCCCTTTGAAAAGCAAAAGCCTTTGCAGATACTCGACCTCGGTTGCGGCACGGGCTTATTATCGCACGTGCTTTTGAGACATTTTCCCCGGGCCCGATTACTGGCTTGGGATCTGGCGACAAACATGCTCGAATCTTTCAAACGAAACCTCGCTTCCGATCTTGACCGAGTCACCTTTCGCCAGGGAGACTTCGGCAATGAGGATATAGGCTCGGGCTACGATCTGGTGGTATCTGGCTTTGCCACGCACCATCTTAACGATGCAGGCAAGCAAGACCTCTACAAGCGCATCTTTCTCTCACTCAATCGGGGAGGTCTATTTGTCAACAAAGAGATTGTCACGGGCGCATCCTCTGATTTGACACAATGCTACGAACGGTGGTGGCGCGAATTTGTGCGGCTCAATGGTCTCACCGACAACGCCTGGTTTGAAAAATACCTCGAAGAGGATCTCCCGGCTTCACTTGAGGATCAGCTCGCATGGATGACGGCAATAGGTTTCGTAGAGGTTACCTGCCACTGGCGCTACTTTCTTTTTACGATATTCAGCGGGCGAAAACTGTAGCTCTGTCGGCGAGGAAGACAATCCGTAGTCGAGCTTCAATTACGCGAAATGAACTACTCGTACCGGCTTTGACAAAGAAAGACCTTGCGCACGGTATCAGGGGTGCCAAGCTCGAACCCGAAATCGCTCCCCGTCAAATGCACGCCACTTCCCTACCACACCAAGCTATTCTAGGTCGACTCTCCCCTTCTCTCAGCGCATGACGATTATCGCGTCGAGCGCTACCGTGACCGCATAAGGCAAGAGAGAAACTGCTCAAGAACGCGTCATCGAGCTTGGCTTCGGTGCCGTAGCGCTGCATTGCTAATCGGAAACAACCCATCCTCGCGCTCTTTTGGAGACTGTAACCACTGGTTGACAGCACCCGTCATGATCAGTTATTGTCCACTCCGACATCCCAGCTGGCAGAAACCAACATAACATTGTGCCATTACACCCCGCGGTAGGTTTAAAAAATCCGTGTCGAGTTCTCGGCATGTCGCCACCCTCGACGAATGGCACTGCTGGTGTGTTGACGCCAAGCACTTGGTTTCTACTCTGATGTGGCCTTTTGGCTTCCGTGGAAAACCAGCTCGCAAGGGTCAAACGGGTTTTACTCTTGCCGCTTATCTTTCGCGGGATATCAAGCGCGCTGTTCGGCCGGTGGCAACTCTAATCACCGTAAAGGAGATTCGAGAGACATGGCAAGTTATATACAGCATTTTGAGCGAGCGACGTTGGATGTGGGCGATTCGCGGCTTGATTTTGAACCCCTGCCCGCTGAGTTCTTAGATTTATTGCGGGCATTCGTAACGGATACTTACCATTGTTGCACCTATCATCGACAGCGCATGGACCGAGCTGGCGTCAGGCCGGAAGCTATTGACTCTCTTGAAAATTTCGAGCGCATTCCTCTCCTCGGCCCGGACGATGTGAGCTCCACCTCGGAGTTCAGCTTGCTGCCCGACCGCTACTTCGAGGCGATGAAGAAAGGCGGCCTCTTCGGCTTTCCACCGCAGGACCGGATCGCCAAGAAGTTCACCACCACCGGCTCGACCGGACGTCCGAAGGTGGCATACTACAGCGTGAGCGACTGGGAGGCGGGGGCGGCTCAGATCACTCGCATGGTTTCGCACATCCCCGCGGAGAACTACTCGCGGATCTTCAACTGTTTCAATCCCGGGCACGTCGGCGGCAAGGTTTTTGAGGATACGTTCAATCGACACGGCTGCATGATCGAGAACAAGCACTTCACCCTCCAGAAACCGGAGGAAGTGATTCGCCAGCTCTACAACGGGGTGCCCGAACTCGGCGGATTCAATTGCCTACTCATGCCTCCCTGCCTTCCTCCGGGCTTGAAGGTGGGGAAGGGCGGTACTCTCGATGAGATCCTGAATGCCGACGTCGACAACTACATCGGCGCCAAGATCAAGGTCATCATCACGGCCGGCGCGCCACGGGACCTGCCGGAGTTCCGACTAAAGGAGCGGGTCTGGGAGGCCAACGAGCTCGCCGACGCGCAGCGCGCCACGTTCGTGGATCTCTACGGTTGCGCCGAGGTCGCGCTGGCGTGCGCGGACTGCCCGCAATACGAGGGGCTGCACTTTTTTCAGGGGCACACGTACACCGAGGTCGTGAACCCCGAGACCGGGTGTCACGTGAAAAACGGCGAGCGTGGGCTCGTAGTTTTCACGGGCTTCAAACACGCCAGCCGCTACATGCGCTACATGATCGGCGACGAGGCCACGTTCGTCGAGGAACGATGCCGCTGCGGCCGCACGAGCCCGCGGCTTAGAGACATTACCCGCGTCCTGGAGAAGGAGCGGCTACGTCAGGGCTGCGCAGCCGGTTGAGACCATGATCGAAAACATCCTGAACGGAGCGATCCGACCTTCGCAGAACCGCCGGGACACGGGAGAGTGGGTTCTTCCCGTCAGTCCGCCGAGCGAGACCGCCTTTGCGCTAAAGTGCATTCGCAAGAGTGTCGCCGGCGACTTCCGCGCCGCCGTCGCTGCCCTGAAGGCGATCGGCACAGGCGCGAGCTGGATCTCGGACACCGAGCTCAAAGAAATCGCCTCCAAGACCGGGAGCCCGATCAAATACATGCGGTTCTCCGTGGCCCGGATGAACCGATGGCTCGCATCGATCGAAGAGTATGTCGGGCACCTCGGCAGGATCGACGAGTTCGGGGCTTTCGGTCGTGACGCAGCGACGTACACGGGCGGCATTCCGACCGCCTTCATTCTCGCCGGCGACGACATCACGGTGGCGCCCTGGATGCTGAGTCACGCGATCCTGGCCCAGGCGAGCGCGATCATCAAGCCGAGCAGTGTCGAGCCGATCTCCGCGTTTTTGTTCGTGAAAGCGGCCGTCGAAAAGGGAATCCGGCATTTGAACCTTCTCCACCTCGACAGCTCGGCCGAGGAGGATCGAGGCTCGATCAAGAAGATCCTCGAATCGACCGACCAGTCCGTGGTGCTCGGCGAGGACGCGACCGTCGCTCGCATCTACGGGCCCCTGCCGTTCCTGCCCACGCACAAGGCGATTCCGTACTGGAGCGGGCGCTCGGGCGTGATCGTGTTTCCCGATGCCGACCTCCCCCTGGCCGCGCGCAGCATCGTGTTCGGAGCCACGGAGGACCGGGGCAACCGTTGCATCTCGACCAAGAAGGTGTTCGCACCGCGCAACATGGCCCCGAAGCTCGAAGCCCTGCTCGTTGCCGAGGCCGACAAGCTCAAACGGGGTAGCCCTCTCGACGAAGATACCGACATCGGGACCCTCGACGTTGCGGCGCGCCATGCCGCAGAGTCCGCTGCGGCCGACGCCGAGATGCTCTACGACAGAGATCTGATTCTCGCGCGTAGTGGCGAGCGTTCACGTCTGATCTGCGACGAGGTACCGTATCCGGCGGTCGGATTGCGGTATTACGATACGGAGGACCCCGTCGAGCTTGCCAATAGCTCGGTCCTCGATTCTCCCTCCAAGCGTTCCCTCGTCGTGTCGCTGTTCACGCAGAACGCGGCGACGTTCCAGGCCGCGGCCGCGCGGCTGCGAGCGTACAAGGTCGTGTGGAACACGCCGACCTCGCATCTCGATCTCGGCGCTGCCCATCAAGGGATGCACCTCTTCCTCGAGCTCATGAGGGCGAGGGATGTGCACGCCTGACGGCGCGTGCGCGATGTTACCAGGAGGCAGCCTCTTCCTCGACGGAGCCGGTCTCGGCGCGCTTAACCTCGCGTTCGTAGGCTAAGAGAACGAGCGTGCGAAGCTTCTCGATGTCCTTCGGAGCGCTGAAGTACACCCGGCTTCTGCCGAACACATCGGGCACCGCTTCGACGGTAAAGCCCGGCGACAACTTGGCGGCCCGTTCGACGGGCAGGCGGGTAACCAATGAATGGCGGCGCGTGTCACAGAACGCCCGCAAAAACCATTGTTCGGGCGAGCCGATGTTGATGCCGAAATAGTATACTGCGTCCTTGTACTGAACTGGATATTTTGCCGCGTACGGAGAGTCGGCGCACAAGCGCTTAATCGTTTCGTAAACTTCGATCTCTTCGCCTGTGGTCACCAAAGAAGCACTCGCAATATAATCGAACAATGTAAAAAACATTTGGCTGATTTCACCAGCCAATTCGACAGCAGCACGCCACTCCTGTGGCGATCGGCATACATTAAGCAGCGCAATACGCAATTGCTCGGCGTGCTCGACATCGGCGCCAGAGTGGAGAATCCAAAACTGCTCCGCTTCCGATGACAAATTCAAATGCCGTAATCCGGCAACAATTACGTCGCAAATAGGTGCGAAGGATA
>JBGPIK010000255.1:0-9905 GCA_041484845.1 Binatia bacterium
AGGTCTATTTTCATGATCGTCCCCCTCCCTTAGCCACAGACAAGTCTAAAATTAAAAGCCTCCCTCTTGCTCCAACTTTTTCACAAACCTGTCATCGATAAGATCCTCAGCCTTAAGGCGTCGGATATTCTCGTTAGTAGTGCCCAGCAGTCCGATGGTGGAACGAATCCCTTCAACGTTTGGATAAATGCGCCGCTCATATAGGGTGATCACCCGCTCATAACCTTCTGACGCATCCTCCAGCCGAGGCAGACGTAACCCTTTGGCTAAACTCTTCATGACCGCAGCCTTGTTCGTAGGGTCCAGAATGAAGGAAACGGTCTCCACAAAAGCTCTGAGGACTCTTTCGACTACATCAGGCGAAGAATAGACAAACCTACGTTGTGCCAGCAATGCGGTGTTTTGGTAAGGGATGCCAAGTTTGGCGAGATCGGCAAGAATACGGACTCCTTGCCGTTCCACGAGAGCGCCAAAAGTATAACCTAGATAGCAACCATCAATCATCCGAGCCGCAATTGCCTGTGCTAGAGCAGCCTCGTCGCCGATAATCCTAAATCTTATATTGTCTCTCTTCGGATCAAGCCCCCAATGGTTCAAGGCCAGCATCGTTCGCATCCAGACGCCCCCTCCAATGCTCTGGACTCCGAGGGTCATCCCCCTTAGATCCATGGGGCTTTTGATCGCAGGATTAACAACGATCACGCCTTCAAGTTTATGAATGAGGCTCGCAACGAAAACCACATCCAGCCCTCCCGCGACCGCGCCGAGGGTGGCGCCGGTAGCCGCCCCCCAGTAGAACTGAGAGTCGCCACCGGCTAGCGCTGCAAGGGCCACCGGGCCACTCACCCTAACGAGTTTCATATCTAAATGCTGCTTGGCAAAGAACCCTTGATCTTGGGCAACGTAGAGCGCGGCCTCTCTTTCGGTGAAGCTCCCAAATGTGATGACCACCCTGGCAGGGGCAGACGCCGCTTCTGCGACCGAGGAATTAAAGGAAAAAAAGAGAAAAAAACCGAACAGCCAAAACCCAACAGCGGCCATCACCTCACCTTTTTCCTCATCATCTTATTGATTGGGATTCCGTAAGATGAACAATTTTTGGTTCGCCATTCTTATTTGCTGACTGTTTTACCCCTGAGCTAAATGATAGGAACTTCCTTTTCGGAGATCAGCTGCGTTTTCCGAACCATTTCGGCCACCGGGAACTCCAAATTGCCCTCACGACCCGGTGTCAGCCCGGGTGTAAGAGCCTCTAGCAGCTTTCAGAAAAATCGCACTGGCCAACAGCCCCCGTTTTTGGGCGGAGCGTATCTGCTAACGAGCCATTATGTCAACCTCACATATTGGTCGGGGTGTGGGGTCCTTTCTTAAGGCACAGACATTCTGATAGAAAGAATTTTCTTCTTTCTCTTTTGTCGAAATAAAAGGCCGGCCTGCTAGCCGGTCAATTAGCAGAGAGATATTTGCAGCGACAGGTGGGTAGGTCCAAAAGTTGCCAAGGCTGGTGGATGAATCCAATCGTCGGTGCTGTTTCCGCTCGTGGGGACACTTCACGTCAGTTCGTGAGTGTTCGATCTATCGATGTCCGTGGAGGCTGCTTTTATTACCACCTCGGATGTTTCCATCTTCACCTACCGTTTGGGAGACGGCGGTCGGCTATTAATTAGGATTCTACCCAGACGAAAACCTGAGATCCTCACGCCGTCGTCCTTCCCACATCAACGGCATTTCATTCTCACAGAGAAATGCATAGTTTCACGCTTCCTCATCCTCCGTCTCGTACCAGCAGACCGCCTCGCAGTATGATCCAGCGTGGCACAGCGATTGACTTGCGGTTTCCCCCATATACGGACTGATCGCGTGTTGCCTGTTGTGTTGCCTTGACACGGTAAAGCCATATGACGTACGTTCTATCACCAAAGAGCGCCCGTTTAGCTGTACTATGTAAACACCTAGGAGGCGCAATGGACAGACACGATTCACTGCAAGCCTTGCTTCCTCAGACCTTCCGGGAAAACAGCGTCGACGACATCACCTTCATTCGAACATTTTTGAGGGTGGAAGAAACGCCGCTCGTTATCTAAGAAAGAATCAAACCGTGTGCCGCCCTTGGATTTCAGCCTTCTCGATGAATCGGAGCGCGAGAGTTTCTTTGAACGTATTAGTCGCCCGGCCTCAAATCGTTGGAGGTAGCGTTACGGATCCATTGACGTCGCGGGGCCCAAAAAACTAATGACGATAGATTAGGCAAAGGAGAACGAGGAGGTTCAAATGATGGCGATCGGAGCCCTAGAGGGAACGGTGGCTATTGATGTGAGCGCGCACTTAGCCGGTCCATATGCGGGAAGTCTGCTTGGTGATCTGGGCTGCGAGATCATTAAGGTCGAATTGCCAGGAGAAGGCGATACGCATCGGCGGGCTCGCAATCCGAAATATGAAGCGTACGGCCCAAGCTTCAGAGCCCTCAACCGGAATAAGAAAAGCATCACGCTCAACTTGAAGCAACAGGAGGGGAGGAGAATCTTGCTGCGGCTGCTGGAAAAAGCAGACATCTTGATCGAGAACTTCCGCCCTGAGACGAGGAAGCGCCTCGGTTTCGATTATGAGGATCTCTGCAAAATGAATCCAAAGCTAATCCATTGCGCAATTTCGGGGTACGGCCAAAGCGGACCCTATCGGAACAGGCCCGGCTTCGACACAATTGGACAGGCATTGAGCGGAATGCTCAGCCTCGTCACAGATTTAGAAAATCCGAAGGTAGCGGGTCTTTCATTTGTTGATCATTCCACAGGCACATTCGCTGCGTACGGCGTCCTAGCTGCCCTGCTCGCGCGCGCGAAGACCGGTCGAGGCCAATTCGTCGACTTATCACTTCTGTCGGTGAGCCTGGCTTTTATGGAATCTCAGGTTGCCGATTACTTAAATGGCGGTGACGCGGTAACGCGGAAGAGCTTTCCGCGGGCGCGGATCTACTGCTTCCTTGGGAGCGACAAATGTCCTCTGGTGGTTCATCTTTCCGCGCATCAGAAGGCATGGGAGGATCTCATTAAGGCGGTGGAACGGACTGATCTGCTGGAGGATCCGAGGTTTGCGACACGAAGCGGCCGCGCGGAGCACCACTACGAGATCGTCAATACGCTTCAGGAGGAGTTTGGTAAGAAACCGCGGCAACATTGGTTGCACGTCTTGGATGACAACGGTGTCTCCAATGCACCGATTAACACGATCCAAGAGAGTTTCGAGGATCCCCAGGTCAAGCATCTCGGTCTGCCTAAGCAGATACATCATCCAAAGATGGGGCCGACGAATCTTATCGGCAATCCGGTAAATTTGTCAGACACTCCCACTCGGTTGCACCAGGCCGCGCCGCTGCTGGGGGAACATACAGAAGAAGTGTTAAAGAGGTTTGGCTACGACGAAGAAGCGGTTGAAGGTTTGCGTGCGCGTGGAGTGATTTAACACGATTTAAAGAAAAAATGTTCTGTTAACAAGCTAATAATTTATTTCCGCGCGATTCGCGGAAAATAAAAAGGAGTTGCTCATGGATTTTAACGTACGAACGGATCCGCCAGAACTTGGCGACTTCAGGAAAGAAGTCCGAGGATGGTTGCAAGAGAAGATGCGCGGTTCGGAGCACCTGAGGTGGTCAGCCGGGTGGTCTACCCGCGATAATGAAGAGGAGTATCAGTTCCGGCGGGAGTTGGGCCGTAAACTCGGGAGGAAAGGGTGGCTTTTTCCCATGTTCCCCGTGGAATACGGCGGTGGAGGACTGACGATTGATCATCAGGTGGTGCTGGACACTGAGCTGGATCGCTACGGTCTCGGCCTTGGTCACGTCTTTTACACCGTTGCACACGTAATTGCGCCGGTCATCCTCAAGTGGGGAACCGAAGAGCAGAGACGAGAGTTCCTGCCTCCGTTAACTCGTGCAGAAATTACGATCTGGGAGTTGCTTACGGAGCCGCAGGGCGGAAGCGACGTCGCAACTTGTTACACCAGGGCAATTAAGGACGGAGACTATTACGTCGTAACTGGCCAGAAGGTCATGGTAGGTTACCGCTCCCCAGACGTTCTCTTTACGCTTGTTTGTACCAACCCTTCAGGACCGCGCCATGAGAATTTGAGCTGGCTACACATTCCCGGCAATTTGCCTGGGATCACCATCCAGCCCATGTACCTGATGATGGGCCTCAAGAACTCCGTCTTTTTCGATAACGTGCGCGTGCCGATGAAATATTTGGTGGGCGGAGAGAATAATGGCTGGAGAGTCGCCAACACCCACCTTGAGCTCGAACAAGGCGGCGAGGGAAGGGTCGGGACAAATGCGTTAGTCGACCGCGTTGTGGAATACTGCCAGCAGACTCGCGTCGGTGGAAAATCTCTCATGGGGGATACGAACACACGGGACATAATTGCCGACATGATGATCGAGCTGCACACCGTGAGCCTGATGGAGCGACGCAATTTCTGGCATCGGTTCGTCAGACAACCGCATCCGTATGGTGGTGTTCAGTTCCGTTACTACCAGCGCATGGTCCGGCTGAGAAACGCAGAGCGATTGCAGCAAATCATGGGCTGTAATGCTTTGGTGCCGAACCCCTCGGTCCATGAGGAAGTGGATTTCGAGTACGTCGTGCGCAGCGGCCCTGGGCGATTGCATGGCGGAGGCACGTTGGATACTGATCGGGTAGTTTTTGCGCGTCGCGTCGGGCTCGGCCGTCCGACAAAGGAGAAAGCGCCTGAGACTATCTAAGAGGATGTTGACGGTCTTGTTTTTCTGGACCGGCCAAAGCAATCAGATGCAGGTCCGCTAGCGGCATGTCGCTGACTTGGTTTCGTCAAAAACGATATGTTGTTTAGCTAGAAGCAAAGTTTGCACGGCGAGATTTCAACTTTGGTTGGAGGATTGTTGTATGGATTTAAGACTGACTGAGACCCAGAACATGTTAAAAAAGGTGGCGGCTGATTTTGTCAAAGCCGAGGCGCCCTCTCACCTCCTCACGCAGTGGTTCCGAACTAAGGAAACTTTTTTGCCTAATTTGTACAGCCAGGCGGCTAAGCTGGGATGGCTTGGCATGCTGATCCCAGAGCAATACGGGGGCGGTGGCACGTCTTTCACCGACTGCGCCGTGGTGTTCGAAGAGCTCGGGCGCGCGCCTGTTCCTGGTCCACTCTTCTCTTCCGGCGTCCTTAGCGCGCTGCTGGTTTTAGAAGGCGGCTCCGAGGAACAGAAAAAATCTATACTCCCTGACATTTGCATCGGGAAATCTATTGTAATCGGAGCCATCACGGACGAGGGAAACCATTGGGGCCCTGAGGCGGTTGAGACGCGACTCACCCAAAGCAGTGACGGCTTTGTGCTTGATGGGGCTAAACGGTTTGTTTACGACGCTCAAGGGGCAAACAGTTTCATCTGCGCAGCGCGGATGGAAGATGGCCAGATCACGCTCATCGTCGTGGACCGACAGAGCCGAGGGGTGTCGGTTGTGCCCCAGGTTGGTTTCATGGCCTCGGTTTGCGAGGTGCGTTTTGACCAGGTGCAGGTGACAAATTCTAACGTGCTGGGCGAGGCGGGTGCGGGTTGGCAGATTATCGATCGTGCGTTGGAGAAGGCGCTTCCCATTCTTTGCGCGTACAAAGTTGGCGCCTGTCAGGAAGTTTTTGATTTCACCGCCGAATATACACGGAACCGAGTGGTGTTCGGACAGCCCATCGGCCGGTTCCAGCGCGTGCAAGATCACTGTGTCGATCTTTCGATTCATCTCGATGCGGCGCGCTATCTGACGTACGAAACGCTTTGGATGCTTGATTCGGACCTGCCAGCAACGGCAAGTGTGCATGAGGCTAAGGCGGTGGCTAGTGAGGCGTATTATCAGGCCTGCAGTTTTGCTCACATGGTCTTTGCCGGGCCGGGAACGGATTATCAACATCCTTTGATGGCACACAGCGTCTTGGCGCACACGCTGTATCAGTATCTTGGCACGCCGCTCCACCACAAAAGGAAAATGATGGACATACTGCATCCGAGAGGAGACAAATAGACTATTTCGCATTGCTTCGTGTCTTGAAAGGAAGGAAACCGATGATTCTTTTCATTTCTGAAGAAAGAGTACGGAGTGCGGGGGTTCGTTTTATCGCATTGTCACGGTTGCCGGAGTCTAAAAAGATCTTGGCATCTGCGGATAATCTGGAACCCCATTCGGAAATTCTGAAGCAGTGGTTTGCGGAGCTTCTCACCATTGTTCTACTGGCCTCTTTAGGGCTTGTCTTTTTTTCGTCGCCCGGTTCGGCTGCGGACAAAATCAGGATCGGCCTGAGTTCCATGAGCGCCATGCACGGCGCTATCTGGGTGGCCGAGGATAAGGGAATCTTTAAAAAACATGGCATCGAACCTGAAATCGTTGTGATCGGGGCCGGCGCTGCAATAGGGGTGAGCGCACTGATATCGGGTGACGTCACGTTTCTTGCGGGTGCCGGTGACGCCATCATAAAAGCCAGCCTGCGAGGAGCCGATGTCGTCATTTTGGCGTCGGTCCAGAACAAGGGAGCACAGAGGGTAGTGGCACAACCGGAGCTCAAAAGACCGGAGGATCTCAAAAGGAAAAAAGTCGGCGTCACCAGATTTGGGTCGGCATCCCATCTAGTCTTACAGATGATGCAGAGAAAGTGGGGGATCAGGCCGGGCGAATTTCAGGTGCTCCAAGTAGGCTCCTCGCCCGCTATGCTTGCGAGCTTGGATGCGGGCGGTATCGACGCCGCGGTTCTTACTATACCTTCTGTGTTTGTCGCCGAGGAAAGAGGATACCGCGTTCTCGCAGATCTTGCGGATATGGATATTTATTATCTAAACACAATGTTCAATTCCACTCGAAGCTACATTCGAAGCCATCGTGATCAAGCGACGAGGGTCATCACAGCCTTCGTTGAGGGAATCGCCTATTACAAAAAGCACAAAAAAGAGAGCCTGGAAGTCTTGAGAAAAAAGCTAAGAGCGGATCCTGCGGGGGAAAGGGACCTTGAGAAGTCCTACGATCTCTACGCTTCAAAATATTACGAAGCGCTACCCTATCCATCGTTGCAAGGTGTCGAAACTCTCTTGGAGTTTCTTGGCAGCGAAACTCCTGCAGCGAAGACGGCTGATCCGAAATCTTTTCTCGACACCACGATCCTCAAAGAACTTGACTCGATGGGTTTCATTAAGGCGCTTTACGAAAGGTAAGAACGGTGGCGCGCCGTCGAATCCCTTCGCTGAGGAACCCAGCATTTCGCGCCTTAATCGTCCTCGCAAGGGCTTAATAGATCCCGAAAGGAGGATTTATGATGAGGCTTTGGATCATCGGCCTTCTGGCACTTTTAATGATGACCTGGTCACATTCGGTTCGGGCGGCATCAGCAATAAAAAAAATCGTCGTCGCCCATGGGGCCATGAATGCCCGGGTAGCGCCGTTATGGATTGCGCGCGATCGTGGCTTTTTCAGAGCTTACGGCGTCGATAGCGAAACGCTCTTGGTTCGTGGCGCGCCGACTCTTGTGGCCGCGATGACTTCCGGTGACATTGACGTTGGTTATACAGGTGGCCCCCCTATTGTAACAGCTGCTGCCACGGGTTCAGATCTAAAGATTCTTTGCGCTTTAACCAACCACGTGACTTATGATCTTGTTGTCAGGCCAGGAATCAAGGTGCCCCGAGACCTAGAGGGGAAGAAGTTCGGGGTACAGGTCATTGGCGGATCCGTATGGATGGGAGCGATACTGGGCCTCGAGCATTTAGGCTTGGATCCGGATCGCGACAAGATCAATCTTATCGCACTCGGTGATCAGTCCGTTCTCGCCCAAGCGCTTGCATCGGGAATGATCGACGCGACGGTGCTTGATGGTGTTCAAAGCCGTCGGCTACATGCGAATGGATTTCCGATTCTAGCGGAGTTGAACAAGGTTAACCTACCTATTTTGAGCGTAGCAATCGTCGTTAGGGCGGCCTACATTCAGAAGAATTCCCAGATTGTTGAGGGGGTGATGAAGGCTGTGATCGAAAGTGCGGCTTTCGCGTTGTCGCCGATCCAGAAACCAACAACTCTAAAAATTTTACAAGAACATCTTAAGATCGGCGAAAAAGAGACCGAGGAAGGGTACAACGATATGGTGAATGGGTTCGACCGTAAGCCCTATGCGTCACCACAAGGCGTGCAAAACACAGTGCGGCTGATGAAAACTCGATTTCTAAATGTAGCAAAGGTGAAGCCGGAGGATGTGATTGATAATAGGATTCTTAAGAGACTCGATCAGATCGGCTTTATCGATGAGATGTATGCCAAGTACGGCGTGAAATAAATTAGCTGGCGTGCAAAATTGCGGCACGTTTATCGGATCGGTCGATGATCATTATTGATTCACAGGTACACATTTGGTCGGCGGATTCGCCGGGACAGCCGTCTCGGCCGCCCGGGGCAATACATGCGCATCGCTCTGCGCCGCTCGGTAAAGACGAATTGCTGGGAGAGATGGACGCGGCAGGGGTAGACCGGGTGATTATTGTGCCGCCGTCATGGCAGGGAGATCGCAACGACTTGGCCCTAGAGGCGGTACGGCTACACCCGAACCGTTTCGCAGTCATGGGGCGCCTGGCCGTCGAACGCCCCGAGAGCCAAGCGCTGGTACCCACATGGAGAAACCAGCAGGGAATGCTCGGGGTCCGTCTTACCTTCCAACGGGAGCACCAGCGGACATGGCTCACGGATGGCACTGCTGCGTGGTTCTGGGCAGCTGCAGAACGCTACAATATTCCAGTTATGGTGCATGCACCGGGATCAATGCCACAATTGGCCGAAGTGGCAGGGCACCACCCTGGACTCCGATTGATCATTGATCACCTTGGGCTCCGCGGCCTCGTGGGTGCTGCGGCGCTCGGTGAAGCCCTCAAACCAGTATTAACCCTGGCGCGCTACCCTAATGTGGCCGTCAAGGCTTCGGCGCTGCCCTGTTTTGTGGTCGAATCCTATCCCTTCCGGAGCCTGCACGCGCATGTTTGCAGCGTTGTCGAAGCTTTTGGTCCGCGGCGTGTTTTCTGGGGGACCGACCTTTCCCGCCTACCGTGTACGTACCGTCAGGCGGTGACGCTGTTTACCGAAGAACTTTCTTTCCTCTCCGACACCGATAGGGAGTGGATAATGGGCCGCGGCATTGCCGAGTGGTTGAATTGGCACCAACTCAGTTAACAGTACACACCTGCATACGCCGGAGGAAGGAACAAAATAGAAATCGAACAAACCACTTCCACAATCCATCAGGCCAGAGCCGAAACCTACGTCACGGCCGTTATCTCTTCCAGAGTTGGTCAAAAAAGCCGCTTTTATCCATCTCATCCAGATAGCGAGAGTCAATGAGGTCTTGCGGCTTGACTTTCTTCGCCCGCGGATCAATCTGCGCAACCTCCTCGAGGGTCGCCTGAAGTGCTTCCAGCTTAATCTCCAACCCTGGCTCCAACACTTTGATCTCTGCATTATAGGCGGCGTCAAGCACATTTCGGTCCTCGACGCGCAACTGCTTTGCCAGGACCTTGTACGTGAACTCCTTGTCAGTGTGTAAAAATTTAGAGGCTTCGGCCATCGCCAACATAAATCGGCCGAGTACCTGGGAGCGCTTGGCGATCAGGGACCGGCGGGTTATGAAAGCTACGGCTGCTTGCGGGATACGGAGGTCAGGACCGTAAACGACATAGTGGAAACCACGGGCAATGGCGGTAGCGTCCGCTGGCGGCGTCAGTGTGGCGGCGTGGATGCTACACCGGGAAAGCGCCGCGAGCGTCTCAAACTCTCCGCCCGATTGAACGAAGGTAATATCTCGACCCGCATCCAAGCCAAAACGTCGGAGGGCTTGAATGGTGAAATAATGGCTGTTGCTACCGA
>JBGPIK010000256.1:0-9898 GCA_041484845.1 Binatia bacterium
GCTTTTGATCTCATCGGCGACCAAGAGCCAATTCGTCGCGAGCCAGATCGCACTGCTTGTTACGTTTCTCCCTGCGTTGATGCTCTCGGGGTTCCTGTTTGATTTGCGCAGCATGCCGGCCGTGGTCCGGCTCATCACCTACATTTTACCGGCCCGGTACTATGTGACTTTGCTTCAGACCGTCTTTCTGGCAGGTGACATCTGGACAGTCATTGTTCCGAATGCAGCGGTGCTGGTTGGGATGGCCGCGCTCTTTTTCATTCTCACCCGAAGAGCGACGCGGAAGGAATTGGCTTGATATGTTTGACCCGTTGCTTCGAATTCTAGCGCTTACTCGTAAAGAGCTTTTGGCGATCCTCAAGGATCCCCGGACCCGCTTCAGCCTTATTCTCCCACCCATACTCCAGTGCCTCATCTACGGATACGTGGCGACCTATGATTTGAACGATGTTCCCTACGCGGTGCTCGATCAAGACCGCAGCGCAGCTGCACAAAAGCTGCTGGCCGGGTTGGACGGCTCCGGAGTATTTCGCCGTGTGGCTAACCTGGAGCGAGCCGCAGATATAAAAAATGCGATCAATGAGCGGCGGGTCGTGCTGGTGATTCAGATCGACCAGGATTTCGAGCGGCGATTGCTCTCCAATTCCCAAGTCAACGTTCAGGTCATCGCCGACGGCCGGAACTCCAACACGGCTGGCACGGCGATGGGCTATGTCAATGCCATCGTCGAAGCATTCAATACCAGCTGGCGGACGGAGCACGGCCAGGCAGGCCCTCCGATCCGGCTTACGACGCGGGCATGGTACAATCCGAATTTGGAGACCCGCTGGAACATGATCCCAGCGCTCATCGGCACGCTGACTTTGTTGCAGACCCTTCTGCTAACGGGACTGTCGGTTGCCCGCGAGCGCGAGCAGGGAACGTTCGATCAGTTGCTAGTGACACCCTTCCGTCCCTCCGAGATCATGGTCGGCAAGGCCTTGCCTTCCATGCTCGTTGGCATCTCGCAGGCGACGCTGGTTCTATTGGTGGCGCAGCTTTGGTTTCGCATCCCGTTCGCCGGATCATTCATTACTCTTTATGCCGGGATGAGCCTGTTTGTCTTGGCGGCAATTGGGATGGGGCTCTTGTTGTCTTCGGTGGCGGCAACCATGCAGCAGGCGATGCTCTTCTCGTTTCTCCTGATCATGCCGTTCTCGCTCTTATCAGGATTGACCACGCCGATCAGCAGCATGCCTCAAATTCTTCAGTACCTGACCTACATCAACCCCTTGCGCTATGCCATCAACATTGCTCATCGGGTTTATCTGGAAGGGGCGGGACTTCGCTTGTTATTGCCGGAGCTCTGGCCGCTCGCGATCATCGCCGCGGTCACCCTTCCGATAGCTTCCTGGATGTTTCGTCATAGACTTACATAGCGGGAGAAAACGTCATCGGTTGTGATAAAGAAAGGACCGAAATGAATTGCAGAAAAATAACTTTCATAGCCCGGGCTATCGCCCTGGCCTTTCTTGTAGTGTCGATCGGCTGCACGGTCGGTCCCAACTATAAGAGGCCCGATTTTCCAACCCCGGCCGCTTGGAACGAAGCGCAACAGCACGGAATTGAAACGGCATCTGCGGACCTAACCCGATGGTGGACGGAATTTGATGACCCTCTGCTCAATTCACTGGTAGATCGCGCGGTTCGCTCCAACCTCGATCTGCGCGTGGCGCAAGCGCGCATTCGAGAAGCGCGCGCCAACCGCGGCGTGGTGGAGGCGGGAGCGTGGCCGACGGTGGGTACGTCGGGATCGTACACGCGCGTCCGCAGCAGTGAGAATGCGTTCGCCATTTCCCCGCAAGGCGGTGGTGCCACTTCCGCCCAAGCCTGTGGTCCCGCTCCGCTCCCCGCTTGCCCCGCCAAAACAGGCAGCAGCCTGGATCAGAATTTCTATAAAGCCGGGTTTGACGCGAGTTGGGAAATTGACGTATTCGGCGGCGTGCGGCGCAGTGTTGAAGCAGCGGATGCCAGCGTCGAAGCATCGGTGGAGGATCTGCGCGACACGCTGGTCACGCTGCTCGGGGATGTGGCGAGAAATTATGTGGATGTGCGCGGCTTTCAGCAGCGCTTGACGGTGGCGCGCGCCAATCTGAAGGCGCAACAGGATACCCTGGAGTTAACCCAGGTGCGTTTTCAAGCCGGTCTTGCAAGCGATTTGGACGTGGCGCAAGCCGAGGCGCAGATCAATTCAACCGCGGCGCAGATTCCTGTTTTGGAGAGTTCCTTGAAGCGCGCGGAGTACAGTCTCGATCTGTTGCTCGGATCGCAGCCCGGGGTGCTGGCTGACGAACTTAACCAGAGCGGGGCGATCCCGCGGCTGCCGCCCAAGGTGTTGGTCGGACTGCCCTCCGAACTTCTCCGGCGCCGTCCCGACATCCGCCGCGCGGAAAGACAATTGGCGGCCGCCACGGCCCAAATCGGCGCAGCCATGGCTGATTTGTTTCCAAAGTTTTCATTAACCGGCGACGTCGGTTTGCGGAGCATCAGCGCCAGTGACTGGTTTACGCGTGGGAGCCGATTTTGGTCAGTTGGGCCAACCATCAGCTGGCCGATTTTCGATGCCGGTAAGATTCGCGCCAATATCGAAGTCCGCAATGCCCAGCAAGAGCAGCTACTCAATCAATACGAAAAAACCGTCCTGGCGGCCTTGGGCGACGTGGAGTCGTCATTGGTCAATTATGCTCAGGAACAGACCCGGCATGGATCACTTGTGAATGCCGTGGCGGCAAACCGACGCGCCTTGGAAATGGCCAACGAGCTTTACATCAGGGGACTCAACAGTTTTCTTAACGTTTTGGACGCGCAGCGTTCGCTTTATTCGGCTGAAAACGACATGGCGCAAAGCGAGGCGACCATGGCGGCCAATCTCGTCGCACTTTACAAAGCGCTGGGCGGTGGTTGGGAGAGCCCTTGAACTGAATGATGTCGGTCATGCCGATGTGTTCTTGGGCGTTGCCGAAAATAGCACGAGCACGACGGCTTGACTATTGGGCCGCCGCCGCCGGATAAACTGGACAACCTCAGACCATTTGTGTAAATTCGCCGGACGAGATGGCGCGGTGCAAGTACATTGTTGTGGAAGGTCCCATCGGGGTCGGCAAAAGCAGCTTGGCCAAAATATTGGCTAATGAGTTTCAGGCCCGTACGGTCTTTGAAAGGGTAGAGGACAATCCGTTTCTGGCTAAGTTTTACAAAGCGCGCGAGACTTATGCTTTTCAAAATCAGACCTTTTTTCTCCTCAATCGCTACCAGCAACAGATTGAGCTGAGCCAACAGGATCTGTTCAACCAGAATACGATCGCCGATTACCTATTTGCCAAGGATAGGATCTTTGCAACATTGACGCTGAGCGCGGAGGAACTAAGTCTCTACCAGCAGATCTACGGACTGCTCAATACACGGATTCCCAGACCGGATCTCGTGGTTTATCTCCAGGCTAGACCTGAAGTTCTTTACAAACGCGTCAAAAAACGAGATAAGAAATACGAACGCAGCGTTACCTTCGAATATTTATCGGAAGTGGCAAGCGCTTATAACAAGTTTTTCTTCCACTACAATGAGACGCCTTTGTTAGTGGTGAACACTTCCGAGATTGATTTCGTCGCAAGCAGTAAGGATCTGGCTGACTTGATTAAAGAAATCAATTGCATGGGCGTGGGGACGCAGCATTATATACCGCTTAGATCCAGATAGCCTGGACTGGGACGGATGCCAAAAACGCTATTTCGGGGGAGCGAGAATGCTCTTCCTGCCATGATTGGCCTTCCGGATCTGTCTGGGAGGCTTTTTTATTTTGGAGGTGAAGTCGATGGCAGAGAAGGTTACCGTTCCAGAGATTGTTAAGATGAAGCACCGCGGCGCAAAGATTACCTGTCTCACCGCTTACGACTATTCTTTTGCGCGCATCCTCGACAGCGCGGGCGTTGACATATTGCTCGTAGGCGATTCGGTTGGCTGTGTTGTTCAGGGATATGCGAACACACTGCCGGTGACCATGGACGAAATGATCTACCATACCCGTGCCGTGGTCCGCGGTCGCAAGCGCGCTTTAGTCGTAGGAGATATGCCGTTCCTATCCTATCAGGTTAGCCGAGAAGAGGCGGTTCGAAATGCCGGAAGATTTTTGCAGGAAGGGGGCGCCGAGGCGGTTAAGCTCGAGGGCGGGATGTCGGTGCGTGAGACAATCGCTAAAATCGTGCAGGCTGGAATACCGGTTATGGGACATGTCGGCTTAACGCCGCAGTCCGTTCACCGGCTAGGCGGTTATAAAGTTCAGGGGAAGGACAAAGGACGATACGATGCGATACTGGCTGACGCGCTCGCGGTGGAAGAGGCCGGTGGGTTCGCGCTCGTCCTCGAAGGTATGCCGATCGCTTTGGCTAAGGAAATCACTAGCCGGGTGTCGATCCCGACCATCGGGATAGGAGCCGGTCGGCACTGCGACGGCCAGGTGCTGGTGATCCACGACATGCTGGGTCTATTCGATGATTTCAAGCCTAAATTCGTCAAAAGATATGCCGAACTGAAGGATGTGATTACGGGCGCCGTCAAGAGTTTTGTCTCCGACGTTCAGGAAGAAAAATTTCCAGGTGAGGAGCACTCCTTTCGGTAATACGCGGCGATGCTCCAGCCTATGAATTGAGCCAGCTGAAGGCAATGCGGACTATAGAAAAAATTTCCGAGATGCAGAGCTGGAGTGAAGCCCAGCGCTGCGCGGGCCGGCGCATAGCCTTTGTCCCGACGATGGGTTTTCTCCATAACGGTCATCTCAGCCTCGTCCGTTATGCAAGAGAGCACGGGGATCGCGTTGTGGTTTCGGTATTTGTTAATCCGACCCAGTTTGCGCCCCAAGAGGATTTTGCAGCTTACCCGCGCGATTTCGACAAGGATCGTGAGCTGTTGGAAAAGGAAGGGGTGGAGATTCTATTTTGCCCTGCGGTTCAAGAGATGTATCCGCAGGGGTTTCAAACACACGTAGAGGTAAGCGAACTTAGCACCTTTCTTTGCGGCGCTCTTCGAAGCGGCCATTTCCAGGGGGTTGCCACTGTCGTCTCCAAGCTATTTAATGCGGTACGCCCCCACGTCGCAATATTTGGCGAAAAAGATTATCAGCAGCTGCAGGTGATTCGTAGGCTGGTACGGGATTTAAACTTCGATATCGAGATCGCAGGTCATCCCATTGTTCGTGAGGCGGATGGCCTGGCAATGAGTTCGCGCAATGCTTACCTTAGCCTTGAGGAGCGAAAAGCGGCATTATGCTTGTTTCGATCATTAAATCGGGCGGTGTCGATGGTCCAAACCGGGGAGGTCACGGCGCGGGTTATCACCGACGCAGTCAAAGCGGAAATTGCCCGAGAATCCCTGGCTCAATTGGAATATGTTAAACTCTGCGACACCGTGACGTTGGCAGAGATCGATAGAGTTCAGAATCGTGCGTTGCTCGCATTGGCGGTTCGGATCGGCAAGACCCGCCTGATCGACAACACAATTCTCACACGGTAGGAAGGATGGTTGACGTGGCGGAACAGGCTCCAGCGAAGGTTAAGATACGCTTGCGGGACAGTTTGCGACGCTACTTTCTCTCAGGGTTATTGGTGTTTCTGCCCGTTGCCATCACGCTCTGGTTTTTGGGTTGGGTCATTGAGCTCCTGGATAGCGTGCTCGATGTCCTTCCGGCTCAGCTTCACCCCAACTCTTATCTCCCTTTCGCCATTCCCCGATTGGGCGCCGTGGTGACGGTGGTTTTGATCCTGCTACTGGGGTTTCTGACCAAGGGAGTCGCAACACGGCGATTTCTCGCCGCCTGGGACAATATTTTTGTCCAAATACCAATCTTCCGCGGGGTTTACACGGCCGTGAAAAAGCTTGTGCAAACTTTTCTTGGACCGTCGCATGCGAACAGGCAAGTGGTCATGATCGAATACCCGCGCAAAGGCATTTACACCGTGGGATTCGCCATGGGCCGGGCTTGGCATGAGCTGGAGAGAAAAAATGAAATGCCGCTGGTCAACGTATTCGTGCCGACGACACCGAACCCCACGTCGGGCTTTTATCTCCTGGTCCCTCCTGATGATGTCTCCCCGATAAACATGTCGATGGAAGAAGCGCTCAAACTCATCACCTCCGGAGGTTTGATAATGCCGGATGACAAAAACAGAAATCATGGCTAAGCAAAAGCAGGCGGGGGAGCAGAACGTCTGTATTAATCGGCAAGCGCGGCACAATTACTTCATCGACGAGGTTTACGAGGCTGGCCTCGTGCTCGTGGGGAGCGAAGTCAAATCGCTGCGCGACGGCAAGGCTAATCTCAAAGACAGCTATGCGCGCATCCAGAAGGGTGAGGCCTTCCTGGTTAACGCGCATGTGAGCCCTTATCCGGGCGCCAATCAATTCAATCACGAGCCCACCCGCACGCGAAAGCTGCTCCTGCACCAACGCGAGATCGAACGCCTTTCAGGCAAGACTAGAGAAAAAGGGCTCACCGTCATTCCGTTGCGACTCTACTTCAAGAAGGGCAAAGCAAAAGTGGAGTTGGGTCTGGCACGGGGTAAAAAGCTCTACGATAAGCGCGAAACACTTAGGCGGAAAGTAGCCGAACGCGAAGTCGAGCGATCCCTCAAAACACGACACTAGAGCGGATCGAGGCCCAACGCTGCCGTTTTGCATTTGGGTCCAATCTCGACCAACTTCCCGACCAGCTAGAAACTTGAAAGTTTAAACGGTAAAATACTCGCATGGGGGCGATATGGGTTCGACGGAGGTGGGAAGTCAAAGTGGCATGCCGGGGTTCTGTTATCCCGTTAAACAAACAGATCTGCAAACTTAAACGCAGACAATTTTGAATACGCCCTAGCTGCCTAATCGCAGTTAGCGTCTTACCGGTTTTCTCCCGCGGGATCGGATAAGACGTCATTCAGTGGGATAGGCTGATTCCTCTGCCGGAGGGGATGAGGCTGAGATCCAAACCGGCTGGCTCGGCGAAACCCTGCCGTTGGGGGCTCAACGAGCGAGACTAAAGCATCGGCTAAGCATGTAGTCATATTTGGCAGAAAACCTTCGGACGGGGGTTCGATTCCCCCCGCCTCCACCAAATTCTGCTTCGCAAAATTTGGTGCCCCGAGCTTGTCGAGGGGCTCTCGGTTTATGTAGATTTCTGAATTTCGACTCGCACAAACCACTCGCTCATGGCCCTTCGGCTGATCTCAGGGCAGGCAGGCCACCGAATCCACCCAATATAATTTTCCAGGCGAATGGTCCCGATGTACTCTGTCTATATCCTTCGGTGTGCCGACGATAGCTTCTATAGTAGGGTCGACACGGGATCTGAATGAGCGTGTGAAGACCCACAACGCCGGCCGTGGTGCCGCATACGCGTTCAAGCATCGTCCACTCTATCTAGTGTATTCCGAGGTGTTCGACACGGAAACTGCGGCTGTTACCCGTGAGCGGCAGCTCAAGCGCTGGAGCCACAAAAAGAAACAGGCGCTGGTCGATGCAAATATTAGAGGCTTGAAGCACCTGATCAAGAGCCGTTCGCAGATGGCCAACGCCCCGTTCCGCTCATAACTGAGGTGCGCTTACGTGGAGAGCCCACAAGAAAAGGCAAATCCGGCAAGTCGACCTGGGGGAGATAGGGGTATCTATGGCACGAAAAAAGAGCTTGAAAGTCTGGCAAATCTGGCACGTCGAGTTTAAGCGACGGGCGTCTCGGCGTGGTGATGGCGACCATCGCTGTTATCAGATTATTGCTCGCCTGGTTCGTGGGGAAAAGAACCATTGGGTTGCAGTCGATACAACGGCCAATCCGCCGATGTGGGCATCCTTTGCCGTGTTCGATGATTATGGTCGCGAAGTCGAGCCGGACAAGACTGTGTCGAGAGCGCTGTCGAAGCGATGTTTGCACAAATGTTTTTTCAAAACACGCAGCCTGCAAGAGGACGTATGAGAATCGTTTATGGTTGTAGTTGTCAGCGTGCCTGACCGGTGGAAGGTGTATCCATGACACGCCTAGAGGGCACGCCAGGCATTTCTGGCAATCTCCGCTACACCGTGCTCAAACGTGCGGGATTTCACTGTGAACTCTGTGGGGTCTCGGCAGATGAACGTGCTTTAGAGGTCGAGCACATCTTGCCTAGGAAACACGGTGGGTCCGACGAGCTTGAAAACCTCCTGGCGCTATGTTGGAAGTGCAGTGCAGATAAAGGTGCAGGCGATAACACTGACTTTAGAAAAATCAGAGAAAGCTACGGTGTCCGAAAGGAGGGATGCCGTTTCTGCGAAGTCATAGCGGCACCAGTGGGTTCCAATGCTCTCTGTTATGCGATACGTGACGGAAACCCCGTGACACCTCTTCACACGCTTATCATTCCACAGCGGCACGTTGAAAGTTTCTTTGACCTTCATGGCGGGGAGCGAAACGCACTCTTTGCGCTACTGGACGAGATGAAATCGGACATCCAACAAAAGGACGGGACGGTCGAGGGTTTCAACATTGGGGTCAATAACGGTGAAGCGGCCGGCCAGTCAGTGCCTCATGTCCACGTCCACTTGATTCCACGCCGTCGCGGGGACGTTGAGAGTCCACGTGGGGGCGTTCGTGGAGTCATACCAAGGAAAGCAAGCTATTGACATTCATCTATGCAAGCCTGGCCCTACTCGTCGTCCATCTCCCACCACACGCTGGTACTAGATTCGCAATGGGTCAATCCAACTAATGAGGAGACGTGAATGGAAATCGCTCTTTACTACGCCCCCAATACCTGCGCCCTCGCTCCCTGTGTCACGCTGACCGAAGCGGGCGCCGACTTCGAGGTCAGGCCGCTTAATTTCCGCAAGCGGCAGAATTTCACGCCCGAGTATCTGAAGATAAACCCAAAGCACAAAGTCCCTGCGCTTGTGGTCGACGGCAAGATATTGACCGAGAACGTCGCTATCCATCAATGGGTCCATCGAACCTTCCCCGACGCGAAGATCCTGCCCGCCGATCCGTGGGACGAGTTGCAGGCGATCTCGCTACACGGCTGGTGCGCCAGCGGCATCCACCCCTATCTGAGCCGGATCAACAACCCGCCCAAGGTCTGCGACGCCACGGGCGCGTCCGCCAGCGTGATCAAGTTCGCGACCGAAGGTCTGTTCGAGAACTTCCGGATCGCCGACGATTTGCTCGCCGGGCGTGACTACTTCTTCGACCATTTCACTGCCCCGGACGCGCATTTCTTTTGGTGTTGCCGCCGCGCCACCCAGTTGGAGGTGGACCTTTCAGGCTTCCCCAACGTCACCGCGCATTTCAAGCGCATGCAGGAGCGCCCGAGCGTTAAGAAGCTGCTCGCCTACGAGAAGGAAGTGAATGAAGGGTTTGCCAAAACGGCCTAAGTGAGTTGCGCAGGCTCACGCAGCGCTGCGTAAGCGCCCGGCTTGAATCACGGATCGAACGGCGTTCTTTGATCATGGACCCGCTGGGGCTTCTCTGAAGATTGTCAAAAAATGAATGGTCTGACCAGCGGCTTCCACCGTTGTGCTTCGATGATAGACCTGACCCTTAGCTTTGCTTCCGCAAGCGTAAAAAATTGGGGTGCCGTTTTCCTCGCCTGCGTGGCGCAAGGGCAAGAATAAATAATCAAATGTCTGACACCTACTTCGACACCTACTTCAATGTCTGACACCTACTTCGACACCTACTTCAATGGCGAAGCATTGACGCTATTCTGCGGGCTTGATTGGAGCTGAACTTGACAGATCAGACGGCGGCGAATACGCTCCCTCCTCGGGATCGGCAGAACCGTAGAATCCATTAATTCAACGCGGTCCCGACGTGCCGGTGGACGGTTCTGATATAACCGATCGTATTATGAGAAGA
>JBGPIK010000257.1:0-9889 GCA_041484845.1 Binatia bacterium
AAACGCTACGTCCCTGTGGAAAAGTTCAGGGAGACCCTTTCCCGTTTGCATCCGGACGGCTATCCGACGAGGGTTTCAGTCACTGGCTATAAACCCATGTTTAATGAAAAAGCGATTTATATCTTTTTAAGCGGAGAAAACGCGGGCAAACAGTTTCAGTACATGTTAACCTTGAAGAGCACGGTCGCATCTGATTACAGAGTCTCGGTTATAACCCGGACATCGTAGCGCCCTTCGAATGTAGTCGGGTACCGCATTGCCTCGTCGTATTGGCGAAAACGTCGTTGGCATCCTGGTCATCATAGTAGCGACGTAAAGCGGGTTGGACCACTCCGGCATGGGGCCGTTGAAATACCAGCACCAAAGCGCACATTGATGAGCGGTTCGTCTGCACTCAGTGGACGGCGGGTACGAGGTCGTATGACCCGCCGTCCCTGGTGGTATGCAGAAGCGACCGTCAGTTATCCGTGATTGAAAGACTTCCAAACGGTCACGCTCTGTTCCGGCTGTTATCGCTGAAGCGACCAGGAAGCTATTGTGTGGCTCGGGGCCAAAATCTCTGCTGTGTCTCCTGGTCGAGGTGTACTACTTCTTTTCTTCTTTCATTGCGGGGGTTCCCGATGTCGTTGCGAGCTGGACTCCCAACTTGTCTGCGGTTTTCGTATCCAAGCTGCCGGTAACCTTAAGCCCATTTGATTTTTGGAATGCTCTAACCTCCCTTTCTCAACTCGGATCGATAATAATTTTATTTCGCCCTCTAGGACGGGAAAAAGTTCGTGATTACAAGGGGCGAGAAAGTTGGGTTAACCCTCCAGTTGAGAAAATTGGGTTAGGGAAAACCGGGAGTGAGGCCGAATGAGTTCAATGGCTCCGGCGGAACTACGACCCGCTCAAGACCCGACCGAACCGGAGCTGACGAGTGCTTCCTCTCTGCGTCCCGGCTCCAGCTCCTCCAACTTGAGGAGCGCAACCAAGAGCCAGCATAGGGCGGTGAAGGCGGCGCTAATGAAGATCAGCCGCGTAAAGCCCATCTGATCATAGAGCCACCCGCCCGTGATCTGCGAGAGTTGTACAGCTCCGTTGTAGACGGACATCAGGAAGGCGAAGAATGTTGCTTCGGCCTGCTTCGGGCAGGCCCTGGCTGCCAGATCGAGAAATGTAAGTTGGATGAACATCGCGGCGCCGCCAAAGACGAGCGACAGTATGACCGCCGATACCTGACTTCGGTAGCCGAGGTAGGCGAGTGTCGCAATAACCCCAGCGGCGATGGCGAAGTGGATCAAGCGCTTGAAAGGAAAGGACTTCGAGAAGGCGAAATAGAGGGCGGTGCCGACGATCCCGGAGGCGAATGAGAGGGAATCTAGCGTGCCGAGGAAGATCTTGGAGAAGTGGAGCACGTCGGTGGCATAGTACACCAGGGCCGGGCCGAAAGAGGGGCTAAAATTGTAAAAGAAGATGAAGCCTGCCACGATCCAGAGCGTTCGAGACCCGATGGCGCTTCGGATCGCAGCCCAAGTCTCGTGAAACTGGCGCTCGCCCGCTTGGACGCGGGGCTCCGTGATCAGGATAATGGCCATGGCCAGTGTAATCACGGGGAAGACCGTGGCGATCAGGAAGGTAACGGAGAGAAACTTGTGCTGAGCAAGCCAGCCTCCTCCGATCCCGACGAGGATCGAGGCAAATGAGATTGAGGCCCACTGGACCGCTTGGAACGGCCCCGTGAGGCCGAGCCGCTGGCCGTTCTCTACCATGAGCGCGTCGGTCAGCACGTCAGTGAAGGCCAGGCCGAGCCCCATCAAAGTGAAAAAGATGGCGATACCCCAATAGGTATATGATCCCATCATGCTGAGGGTTAGGCCCATCGCTGCGGCCATCCCGGAGGTCAGGATAAAATAGCTCTTGCGCCTTTGGCCGAACAGCGGGACGAAATCCGAGATGAGGCCGTAGATCGGCTTGATCAGCCAGGGGATAACCGTGATCGAGAAGAACGTGGCAGTTTGAGCGGCGCTGAGACCGAAGGTGTCCTTCAGGAGAAATGTGATCGAGAGGTTCGGGAGGTACCACATCCCCTGGGCAAAGTAGACGATGGCAAAGACCAGCGCGAGGCGTCGCGCCTCTGGATTTTCTCTGAACGGCTTGAGAGTCGTAAGCTTCACAGGCTCAAGATAACCTATAACGTTTCACTGCCTCATCTTGATCCGTTGCAGACAGTTTTGAATTCTTGGCTGCTGGCCATTAGGAAATAATCTCTTATGATGGATAGTGGACGGTCACAATAGATGTTTCAGGCTGCGCGAATAAAAGCCGCCGAGCAGACGCTGGCAAAAATATCTACTCAGTGTGTGAGGGACCAGCCCAGATGCTGACACCAAAATGCCTGCCGCACGGTGTAAGCCGCGCGGCAGGCAGGGTCAGTTGGCGAGAACTATCCAACGTTGGGGGATAAGGCGGCGAACATCGTGCTGCCGTCAGCGCGCCGCACCAGCAGCAGGAGCGGTTTGTCAGCCGCGGCTTTGGCGGTTTGGCTCTTCACTGCTTCAACCGAGCTTACGGGAACCTGGTTCACTTGCAAGATTACGTCGCCCGGCTGAATCCCGGTGTCCGCGGCAGGGCTCGCCGGCTCCACGGCTGCCACAACGACACCTGACTGTCCCTTGAGTCCCATCTGGCGCCGGTCCTCGGGTCGGATGTTCTGCAGAGACAATCCCCATTGGCTCTTTTCGGCTTCCGGTTGCGCCGCCGCAGTTTGATCGTTGAGTTTGCGGATCTCCACGTTGACGGTGGTCATTTTGCCATCGCGGATCACTTCAACAGGCACCGTCTTGCCTACCGGTGTCGAAGCCACGAGCATCGGCAGCATGGCTGAGTCGTCAACTTTCTTGCCGTCGTAGCCAACAATCACATCGCCCCGTTTGATTCCGGCTTTCTGCGCGGGGCCTTGGGCCGTCACATCGCCGACGAGCGCTCCTTGCGCGTGATCTAAGCCAAAGGAGCGAGCCAAGTCGGCGGTTACCGGCTGAACCGCGACACCCAGCCAGCCGCGCGTAACCGTCCCCTTGGTTTCCAGTTGCGGCAGCAGGCTCTTGACCAAATTCACCGGAATGGCAAAGCCAATTCCCATATTGCCGCCACTCTGGCTAAAGATGGCGGTGTTGATGCCGACGACTTCTCCGGCCATGTTGAAAAGCGGACCACCGGAATTGCCCGGATTGATCGGCGCGTCGGTCTGAATGAAATTATCATAAGGGCCGGCGCCGATTGTCCTTCCCTTAGCGCTGATAATCCCTGTGGTCACTGTGTTGGTCAAACCAAACGGATTGCCAATCGCCATCACCCAGTCTCCAACTCGGGCCGCGTCGGAATCGCCAAGGCTAACCGTCGGCAACGATTCTTTGGCTTCGATCTTAATCACGGCGAGGTCGGTCTTCGGATCACGTCCGACAACCTTGGCCTTATATTGCTGTTTGTCACCCAGCGTCACGGTGATCGCCTGGGCGTTATCGATGACGTGGTTGTTGGTTAGAATCAGTCCGTCCTTGCTGATGATAAATCCCGAGCCAGTCCCTTGACGCTTGAATTCCTGGGGCTGTTGGGGAACCGGGAATTGGAATCCTGGAACGGGAGAATCCTGGCCGAAAAGCTGGTCGGGAAAGGCGGCCTTTTCGACGGAGGTCACTTTGACGTGCACCACCGAAGGCGAAACCCGGGCAGCTAAATCGGCGAAGGAAGGGGAAGAGCCATTTTGTGATCGTGAGAGTGCCGGCAAAGTATTGCCGTTCGTGTCGGCCGGCGTTACCACTTTCTGTCCTTCCCGACCGATGGCAAATCCTCCACCCGCAAGGGCGAGCGCCATCGCGGCCGTAGCGACAATTGCATGTTTCGATTTCATTTTTTTCTCCTTTTTTTGGTGAAATACATCCACGGAAAATATGTTCTCACGACATTTTCGCGTTTGGTTTCCTACTGGTTGCCATCTCGGCTCTACGAACGCGGCTTGAGACCGCGACGCGGATTGCGACACTGTTACTTGCCGCTGGGCTGGAGGATGATGTTGCGCGCCAAGTCCCGTTTCTCTTGGTGCTCGTAGTAAATTCGCACGCGCTCACCGACTTTTAAATCCGCGAGAGACTTGGTGCTCCTGCCATCCCTGATGCCGGTGTGATCATCCACCAAGGCCGCAACGGTAATCTCTTTTCCGTTGCGTTTGGCCTTGACCGTAACGGTTTTCGCGGTCTGATCGATGGAAGCAACCTCACCGTTGAGCCTGTTCACTTGGGCCTGCTTTTCCTCAGCTGCGGTCTGCTCAGTCTTTGAGCTGGTTTTGTACTCTTGAGAAACTTTTGCTTTATCCGCAGCCCACGCAGGCATGGCCACAGACAAGACCATGGCGCCTGCTAATATATTATTTGCCACTGATAACTTCATGATTGATCTCCTCCTGTCTTATTGTCGAATCGAGTCCACATCTCCGAACGGCTGATTCTAACATTCGGGGCGCTATTTTTTTCCATTCAGTTTCTTTTTCATCGGACTGTCCTTTCGATCGATAACGAGAGCAAGACACATGCCACTGCAAAAAGGATTCGATCACGCCCTCGAGTTTGCCGCGGTTGTGTTCGTGGGGTCAAATATCGAGCAAGGCTACGCTCAATTATCGGATGGGGGGAAACACCACGCCTCTGTGGAGAAGTTCAGAAAGACAATTCCCCTTATATCTTTTTAAGCGGAGAAAACTCGGGCAAACAGTTTCAGTACTTGTTAACACTGAAGGGCACGGCGGCTCTGATTATAGAGTTGCGGTTATAACCCGGACATCCTAGCGCCCTGCGAATGTAATCGGGTGCTGCACCGTCTCGTCGTATTGGCGAAAACCCTGGGGACGTTCAAGGTTTTGCAGGATGGCATTGACCGCAGACGCGAAGGCTAGAACTCGGCATGTCTTTAACATACCGCTTCGGCGGCTCCTGAGGTGTTTTTGCGCCCCAGTCTGAGGGTCGTTTGCAATCTTATCACCGGCTGTCCGAATTCTCTCCGGATTTCACTTGAATCCCCGGTCCATGGCGGTCTTGTGCTTTCGCGCAATCCTTCTGTTAGCCGACATCGTTGTTACTCGAAAGTTTATCCTTTAACCGACGCACGAGTTCGTCGTAGGAACCGCTATAAATGACATGGTTGAACTGGGATCGGTAATTATTAACCAAACTTAAATCGTCGATTACCACGTCATAGACCTTCCAGTCATTGTTAGTCAGATGGAGGTGATAGTTGAGCGTGACTTCTTCTCCACTCGGACGCCGGACTTTACTGTCCACTTCAGCATAAGAGCCGTCTAACCTCTCGGCCGTGTAAATGAATTTATCGTTGTTGTTGTAGGATTCAATGTCAACCACATAGGCTTGAGCTAAGAGATCGGTAAAGAGCCGAACAAACTCGTTCTGCTGATCGGGTGAGCGTCGATGCCAATAAAGCCCCAGGGAGCGTTTAGCCATCTCGCGAAAATCAAAGCGAACAAAGATTGCATCCCTAAGGAGTTTAAGGCGTTGAGCCCTCTTCGTTCTATCTTGAAGCCTCGGGTTCGTCACAATCTTAATCACCTGATCGACTGTAGATTTGATTTCTTGCGTAGGGCTTAGGGCGAACGCAACGGTCGACTGAAGCATCACGAGTAGTGGAAGAGCAGCTGAAAACGTCGCCAGTGCCGAGTGGGAAACGGGTTTCATCATTGGCATCGCGCCCTCATCCCTGCAGGCCAGGTTCTAAGGGAGCCGCTGGGATGATTGCTTCAGGAGAGGCCAGGCACTTCTTTTTATGCGCAGCAGCGAGCATCTTTGATCTGTATCCGTCGGAGCCTTGTTACTCCATCTCCCAGTGAGAAAACCTTTGCGCTAAGGCGATCAGGACAATGCAGATCAACGATATAACCAACCCTACCGCGGCCATCCGGCCGTAAGCGCCATCCAAATAGTAAAAGTATAGCAGCGGGCCCAGGGGCTCTGAACCGGGACTATAGAGGAATATCGATATGCTGAACTCATGGATGAAAATTGTTGTAAGGATGATCCACCCAGCGATCATTCCCGGTCGCACTAGCGGCACGATAATACGGCGAAAGGTAGAAAAAAAACCGGCGCCCGAGGCTATGGAGGCTTCCTCAAGTTCTTTATGAATTTGGATGATGGTGCTGCTTACGGTTCGAACTCCGTAGGGAAGAAACCGAGTGACGTAGCCGATTAGAAGGATCCAAATCGTAGCATAAATGGGAATCGGGAAATCCACATAGGCCCACAGAAGACCGAGCGCAAGCGCAACCCCGGGAAAAGCCCAGGGGATGAAAACCAGTCCGTCTAATAACGATCGTCCAGCGATTTTGGTTCTCACGGAGAAATAGGAAACCAAGGCCGCAAGAAAGATACATAGCGTTGCGCCTAGGATCGACAAAAAAATACTGTTGACGAATGCGCTGTAGGTTCTATCGCTATACAATATTTCTCGAAAATGATCGAGGGTAAGGGTGTGCCAGGTGGCCCAGGTCGGGACGTGATAATAGGGAAACAAGGAAATCATCAGGAGAACTCCTAAAGGCAAGAGCACCATCATTATCAGAAGAATCAACGCGACGCCGGAGGCGACGTATTTCCACGCCCGCAGATCAATCTGGTGTGGATGAAATCCTCTGCCTGTGACGGTAGAAAAGTTTTCTACCTGGGAGGTCAGCAATCGATAAACGTAGACACAGATCAGCGCGATGACGAGGATACCAACCCCATAGGCGGCTGCGAGGTTCTGGTTGGTCGGAAACGAGCCGAGAGCTTCTCTGTAGATCTCCGTGGTAAACACATCGATCCTTGCCGGTATCGCGATAATGGCCGGGACGTCGAAACTCTCAATCGCTCGAACAAAGTTCAATGTGGCTGCCGCCAGGATCGCCGGTCGCATTAAAGGCAAAGTGACGCGTGCGGCAACGCCGAACTCGGTGGATCCTAAAGTCTTGCCGGACTCCTCCAACGCTGGATCCATGCTTTTTAGGGCGGCCGCAATGATAAGAAACGCAAGCGGCGTAAGGATCAGTCCTTCAACAAAAATTAGACCCGGCAAAGAATAGATATTGAAGGGCCCCCGCTGCACACCGAGCCATCGAATCAATACCACATTGATAAGACCGTTGTTCGGGTTGAGTAAGAGCACCCATGAGGTCGCGATGAGGAGCGCCGGCATGACATTGGGAATGATCGCTGTGATCTCAAAAAGCTTGCGGCATGGGGCGTTGGTTCTGATGGTGATCCAGGCGAGGACCAGAGATAGAAACACCGAAAGGACCGACGCACCGAAAGCGAACACAAAGGAAGTCAAAACCAGGTGATAGGTCTCCACATTGCCGTAGGCATAGATATAATTGCTCAAAGTAAAATGACCGGGGACTCCCAGCGGCGTATCCGTAAGGCTTCCGTATAAGAGGTAGATGCTCGGGTAAAGCCCCAGAAACGCAATGATCACGACCACAGTGACGAAAACTAAGTTGACGGGTTGAATGAAAAACGATCTGACGCCGGCCGCGGACCGGGCCGCAACCGGCGTGCTTTGGCTCGTAGCGATTGGGCTGTTCGATGAGACCTGCATAACTAGGGCACAAAAATTTGCGCGTATTCTTTTTTGAGCTTGGCAAATCCTTGGCTGTTGAAATCATCCATCTGGACAAATTGAATTTTGTCTGCTCCGGGTAACGGTGGATAGATCCCTTTGCGGTTCACGAATTCACCCAAGTGGGCCATGAGTTTCATGCTTTCGTCACCGAGGAAGAAATCGATAAAAGCCTTGCCGGCGTTGGGGTGCGCCGCTTTGTTGCTCAGCGTGACATAGTGGCCGTCACCTAGCATTTCCGGGAGTCTCACATAATCGAGGGGAGCTCCCTCTTTCCCAAATATGTAAGCGTACTTGATATAGGTGATCCCGATGGGCGTTTCACCCGATGTCACCCGCCGAGCCGAGGGTAGGAAAGATTCAACCAAAATGGGTTTAGTGGCGGCCATTCCGTCAACGAATTTGTGTGTTTGTTCTTTGCCCATAATTTTATACAGACTGGCAAGCCACTGAGCCGTCGTCGTATGCTGCGTCGGGTCGGGCATGACGAGCTTTCCTCGATATTCAGCCTTTAAGAGATCTTCCAAAGATTTCGGCGCGTCGGCCGGCTTGATCAGGCTTGTGTTGTACATGATTCCTATAATCACATTGCGGTATCTTGGGCCGAGGACAGGATCAATCGCCTCGCGGGGAAATTCGTTTGCCGACGGCGATTCATACTTAGCAAAAATCCCCGCCCGCTCCAGGATGTGCATGGGATCACTATTAGTGAGAACGACATCGAAGAGCGGCTTACCGGCTCGATATTCGCTAAGCGTTCTATCCATGACCTTCGTGGCTGAACCTCGCCAGTATTCCAACTCTAATCCGGTTTGTTTATGAAACGCTTGCTTGATCGCTTCCACCGTGTCCGATTCAAGGGAACCGTAAGCGATGACCTTGCCTTCTCCCTTAGCGGCGTTGATTAATGCTGGTGATTGCGCCGATGCCGTGTCGGCGGCCAGCAACGTTAGAACGCTAAACAGCGTAAGGAATTTTAATTTCCTGATCATCGTTAATAACCTCCCTTCGCGTTTCATTCGGTCTTTGAAATTTCTAATTTTTATGTGGGCAACAAATGTGCCACGGCGACTTTTGTAGTTGCGGCGAGCAGCTTGTAAGCACAGTGTAGCCGGATGGCAGCATGCTATGCGTGTCTGTGGCGGTTTTGTAAGCTTCCAATGGATCGACGCAAGAGACCGCGGAGATTTTTTAAGGCACGTTATTTGCGGTTATGAACAAATTGGAAGAAGCTTATAGAAGCGCTCTGCAAATTTCGCGAGGCAACTCCGACCCCGTCAAGTCAATGGGATCGGTCGAGGTACCTTGCCCCAGCCGAGGTGGGCGAAGAACCCATGTAGGCAGAAAGGAGGTGACGGAGATGAAAAAATTAAGCTGGGTGAATTTCATTCTCGGCCTTTGGCTTATCGTGGCGCCATTCGCGCTTGTCTACCGAGGTATTTCAGCCGCGCTTTGGGATAACGTAATCGTGGGAATCATCATCGCTGTCTTGGCCGGTTGGCGCGCCTTAGGAAAAGAGAGCGAAAGGATGACAGTGACGAGCTGGGCGATTGCCGTTTTAGGTCTCTGGACTCTGGCCGCGCCCTTCGCGCTACGCTACGAGAGCAACGCTCACGCCATGTGGAATGACGCGATCGTTGGCATCGTGCTCGCTATCGTAGCGACGTACATGGCGTTGGACCACTCCAGCATGCAGCAGCTGCAACACCAGCAGCATGGGGCGCATTGATGCGCCCCTGTGAATCAGCGGACAGCGGATATGCGGTACCAATTCTTCGCCGTCCTTGCTGTTATCCGGAGCACGCGTGAATCACGCGTGCTCCGCGATGACCGAACGATCGCGCTTTACTCCCTGCCACGACCCAGGAGCAGCAGCGATCGGCACGGGCCAGACGCGCTCCAGGGGCCGGTGACAGAGGTGTACTACTTCTTTTCTTCTTTCATTGCGGGGGTTCCCGATGTCGTTGCGAGCTGGACTCCCAACTTGTCTGCGGTTTTCGTATCCAAGCTGCCGGTAACCTTAAGCCCATTTGATTTTTGGAACGCTCTAAGAGCCGCGTGCGTTTTTCGTCCCATGCGGCCATCGATGGAGCCAGGATCGTCGCCTTTTGCCTTCAGCGCCTCCTGGAGTTTTTTGATCTCATCACTATTCTTTTGCGCTTTTTCCTGCTTCATGTCCGCTGAGTTCGTTTGATCAGCTGCCCACACAGGAAATACCAATGTCAGAGCGAATGCACCTGCCAATAGACTT
>JBGPIK010000258.1:0-9817 GCA_041484845.1 Binatia bacterium
AGGGTGCAAAGTCTGCGGCCACCAGGGGCAAAAGGTACTCGTGCCTACGGCGGAGATTATCTCGCGGCTCAATACTGCCAGACTGCAATTTGACATTATGAAAGTTCCCGGGGTGATCGTTGCCCGGACGGATTCCCACGTTGCTACGGCGATCGACAGCATCGAAGATGAGCGCGATCATCCGTTCGTTTATGGCGCGACCAATGCGCGTATTGGTCCCTTCAAGAATGTCAACCTGGCCGCGATAAGAAAATTTTATCAAGCGGGATTCAAGGAAATTAACGGTCATTTGCTTCACCGGATTACAGAGAAGGCCTACAAGGAGGCTGAGGATTGGTTGAAGCAGGAAAAGTTAAATGCACGCATTAGCGAAGGTCTCGATAAGTTAAATAAAGAGGTTGCCGTTCTCGATTCGCTGCGCCACCAGGCACGCCGCAAGGGGGGCGCGCAGCGCGATATTCGTGAACAAGTCGCGGCGTTCGAGTTGATGATCAAGAAGCTAACCGAAGAGACAGTGGATAACGTATTGACGGCGATTCGTCAGGTGTGGGCGGAAAAGGCGGGGCTAAAGACCTATGCCGAGGCTGTGGCGGAGGCTATACCGGCGCGCCTGCAAAGTAAGGGTAAGTTATCTCTATCGGTCGAGCAATGGAGAAAATTCGCCAATAGCGTCTCGTACGCGGAAGCGCGCGAGCGCGCCAAGTCACTGGGTATCGAAATATTTTGGGATTGGGATTTGCCCCGAACGCCGGAAGGTTTTTATCAGGTGACCGGCGGACGCGACATGGCTGTTGCTCGGGGATTAGCGATGGCGCCGTTCGCCGACTTAGTGTGGCGCGAGACCGCCAAACCGGACTTGGAGGACGATAGGGTTTGGGCCGATGCTATGCATGCCGTGTACCCGCATAAAATGCTCGCCTACAATTTGTCGCCTTCGTGGAACTGGGATGCGTGGGGATTCACGGATGACCAGATCCGCAGTTTCGCGACAGAATTGGGAAAGATGGGGTACGTTTTTAATTTCATCACCTACGGCGGGCATCAAACCGAAGCGCTCATGAACGGTCGGTTGGCTCGGGCATTGAAGGAAGAAGGAGTGCTCGGCTTCGTTCGGTTGATTCAACGTGCATTGCGCCTCGCCAATGATCCGGCGCAGTATCCGCAAACTTTCGTGGGCGGTGACTGGGCGGACCGGTTCCGGCGCGCGGCGCGAGGACCATCGCTGACGACTTCCTCCATGGGGGGAAAATCGACCGAAACGCAGCATAGAAAAGCCGTCGAAGTGCCGACCAGCGTGCTCGAAAGATGGGTGCGCATGTGGGCGCAATATTGGAGCGAGCAAGGCGTGTTCAAGCCGGGGGAGTTTAGCGTCGAGATCAAGGAAAGATGGGCGGGGTCCGAGGAAATGATGCTCAACGTTTTCGACGACGCGCGTGATAAGATCGCCGAAATCACCTTCCGCGTCGATAAAGACCGGGAGGGAAGGAAGTTCCTGGCCGTCAAAGATCAGAATACCGTTAAGAAATACCGCAGTCGACGATTGATGTCGTTGATGCATTTTTTCATCTTGCATCGTTACAAGACGGATCTGGTACACTATGTGTCTCCAACTCACGATAATCGCCAGTCGGTCCAGCGCATGATTCTCAATGGCGTCTTTCGATGGGCGAGCACGGACGAGCCCAATATCATCGCGATCGAGGTTGACACCGCTCGTGCGCAGAAAATTTTTGTCAACGACGAGTCGATCAGGCGGTTTATTTCCAAACCGCTGGCGGCAAATGCCGGGCGGACAGGGGGTGCACCGGTAAGAGCCGCCGCAGGTTAGTCAAAGGGGTTTTAGAGAATTTGGGTTGATTGGAAGCGACCGGTTTGGGTCGGTCAATTTGTTGTTTGACCGACCCAAAGTTTTTCGCGCGTATCGCTGGAATTGGAGCTCGGCGCGTGCGCCGAGCATACGCGCGAAAATCTTACAGAGGAGAAAAGATATGGCGAAGTCGGTAGAAAACGGCGGCCTGATAATCGACGAGAGACTCTATACTCTGGTGCGTGATGAGATTGCGCCGGGCACCGGCGTGGATCCGGAGAGGTTTTGGCATGCTTTGGGCGAAATCGTCAGAGATCTCGGTCCGAAGAATCGTAAACTTCTGGAAAAACGCGGCGCTTTACAGGGACAAATCGACGCATGGTGTCTCGCCCGGCGCGGTCAACCCTTCAAGGCGGATGAATACAAGACCTTTCTGACAGAGATCGGTTATCTTGTTTCTGAGGGCGGCGATTTTCAGTTGGAGACGACGAATGTAGATCATGAAATCGGCGCGGTCTCGGGCCCGCAGCTTGTGGTTCCGTTGGACAATGCCCGTTACGCTCTCAATGCGGCCAATGCGCGGTGGGGAAGCTTGTACGACGCGCTCTACGGCACGGATGTTATCCCCGAAGATGACCGGGCGGAGAAGGGGGAGAGTTACAATCCTGTCCGCGGGGCAAAGGTTATCGCCCGCACCGCGGCGTTCCTGGACGAAGCCATCGGGTTGGCGAGAGGCAAGTTTTCCGATGTAACGCGGTTTTCCGTCAAGGATATCTCAGGCGCAGGGAAGTTGGTTGCGGCGTTGAAGGACGGCGGTGAAACTTTTCTCGCGGACCCCAAACAATTTGTCGGCTACGCCGAAAAGTACGGTGAATTGGCCAGCGTGTTGCTCAAAAACAATCAGTTGCACATCGAAATTGAAATCGATCGCCATCATCCCATCGGCGGACTCCACCCGGCAGGAGTAAAAGACGTTATTCTCGAGGCGGCCGTAACGACGATTGAAGATTGCGAAGATTCCGTCGCTGCGGTGGACGCTGCCGACAAGGTCGCGGTCTATCGCAATTGGAACGGCATCATGAAAGGGGTCCTGGAAGCGACGTTTGAACGAAACGGTCGCGAAATGACGCGGCGCCTGAATGGCGATAAAGTCTTCACCGCTCCGGACGGCCGTAAGATTACCCTGCACGGCAGAAGTCTTCTCCTCGTGCGCAATGTCGGCATTCATATGTATACGGATGCGGTCACGAGCAGCGACGGTCGGGAAATCCCCGAAGGCTTTCTCGATGCCATGGTCACGGCCTTGGCCGCGCTGCACGATCTAAAGCGGGATACCCGATGCACCAACAGCCGGACCGGCAGCGTTTATATCGTGAAACCCAAGATGCACGGTCCGGAAGAAGTGGCCGCCACGGTGGAGTTGTTCGAGAGAGTGGAAAACGCGCTTGGCCTGAAACGAAACACCCTCAAGATCGGCATCATGGATGAGGAGCGGCGGCTTACTGTGAATCTCAAGGAATCCATCCGCGCTGCGCGCGAGCGGGTTGTGTTTATCAATACCGGTTTTCTCGATCGCACCGGCGATGAAATCCACACGAGCATGGAGCTCGGCGCCATGCTGCCAAAAAGCGAAATCAAGAGCGCGCCGTGGCTCGGCGCTTATGAAAATCAAAACGTCGACATCGGAATTGAAACCGGGCTGGTGGGTAAAGCGCAGATCGGCAAGGGCATGTGGACCATGCCCGACGAAATGCGCAAGATGGTGGAGACCAAGGCGGCGCATCCTCAAGCCGGCGCCAACACGGCCTGGGTACCATCGCCTACGGCCGCCACATTGCACGCGCTTCATTATCACCAAGTAAACGTGGCAAAGAAACAGGCGGAACTGGCCCGCAGAAGTCGGGCCGGTCTTGCGGAGATTCTCACGCCGCCTATCCTCAATCGAACGCTGAAGCCGGACGAGATTCAACGCGAACTCGACAACAACGCGCAAGGGATTCTTGGCTACGTCGTTCGCTGGGTAGATCAAGGAGTCGGTTGCTCAAAAGTTCCGGACATCAACAACGTCGGACTTATGGAAGATCGCGCGACGCTGCGCATATCCAGCCAGCATATGGCCAATTGGCTGCATCACGGCATCGTCACTGTTGAACAGGTGAGAAAGACCTTTGAGCGAATGGCGGAAGTTGTAGACCGGCAGAACAAAGGCGACCCGAACTATCGCAACATGGCCCCTGAGTTTGATAAAAGTCTGGCGTTTCAGGCGGCGCTGGATTTGGTGTTTAAAGGGCGAGACGCGGAAAATGGCTACACCGAACCGGTGCTGCACGCGCGGCGCAGGCAGGTGAAAGCGAGTCGTTGAAACTCGCACGCGAGTGGCTGTGAACCGGCACGGTTACACCCGGAAGGTATCGAGAGTTTCCTTGACAAAGAGATCTTCGGTTTCTAGCTGCCTCCGGCTGAGGCCTTGTTCACGGGCATAGCGAAGGAAAGTCTCAATCGTCTTGCGATTGCGCTCAACGCCGTAAGGCCAAAAATCCTCGCCCATCAGCTCCCGGATCTCTTCCATATGATTTCCGGTCCAAGGCAGAAATGAATGGAGGCTATCGTTCTTAAAGGCGGACTCGATGCAGACGGTCTTGGCTTCGAGCAGTGCCTTGAAAAGACTTTGCGCAACCCAGCGATGGCGACGGTACAGCTCCTCGCGAATGACCATCACGTGCATGATCGGAAAAATGCCGGTCCGGCGAAAATAGTCCGCCTCGGCTTGGCGGGGATTCGCATATAACCGCCGTATTTGCGGCAATCGTTTTATGTACGGCCCGGGAACTTGCGCGCTCAAAAGCGCGTCAATCTTGCCGGCCATAAGCATGGCGGAGAGATTCTCGCCTTCCGGTATATTTTCCGCTGTTATCTCGGGCGGCAACTGCAACGGAATTTTTTCCTTGCGGCCTCCCGTTTCCAGCCCGCCGGTAACCCACTTGACGTCTGTGACGGCAACGCCGTGTTCATCTTGTAGAATGCCGCGCAGCCAAACCGTTGCGGTCATTTGCCATTCAGGGGCGCCGACTCGTTTCCCCTTCAAGTCCTCCGGGACGGTAATACCCGCGTTCACGTTGACGTAAGCGGCGGAGTGTCTGAACTTTCGGTAGACGAACGCCGGGATGGCGACAAAGGGGAAATCGCCGCGGGCTTTGCCGGCGACATAAGTGCCGAAAGACATTTCAGCCGCGTCGAATTCGCAATGAATGCCCATGCGCCAGTGAACCTCGGGAGGTTTGTCGATGCTGACAAAGTTGATCTCCATGCCTTCGGCGCTCACTGTGCCGTCTCGGAGCGGACGCAGGAGGTCATAATCCCCGCAACCTAAGTCTATTTCCAAAGTTTTCATAAACGAGCCTCGCGAACGGCGTTACGACATTGACTTGGGAGCCTCGCCGGAGCGGGCGCTTCGTTTTTCCAGCCGGAGTAAGATTTCGCGTGTCCTGATATAAACCTGCCGGCGTGTATCTCGCTTTGTAAGGCTATCGATTAACTGCACGATCGAATGCGTAGCGCTGCGGTACTCTTGTGCTGGAGGCGAAGCTTTCATGGCTTCCACGTCTTGCTTCGACGAGAAATATCTGAGCAAGAGCTCGTCATCAGAAATTTCCCCACCGCCCAGCCGATCCTTGACTTCTTTGAGTGACGGCTGCGCCGGTTCCCAACTCATAAGTTCCTTGGCGCGAGCGCGCCCGAGTATTTTGTCTTTGACGTTGGGCTCGAGCGCCGTGGCCTCATCATCACCCCAAAACCCCAGGGCATATTGAATAACTTCATCGGGGACTTCTTGGTAAGGCTCGCCGGTCATGACATTCAACGTCGCCTGTACGCCCACGAACTGCGAGTACGGCGTCACCATAATCGGGTATCCGAAGTCAGCGCGCACGCGAGCGATTTCTTCCAAGACTTCGCCCAGCCGATGCCCGATGCCGGCTTTGTCGAGTTGGTAGCGCAAATTCGAAATCATGCCGCCGGGCACCTGATGGGTCACGTGAACAGCGTCGTACTCCAGAGGAGCGCCGACCGGCAACGCGTCGCTTTTGGCGATACGGTAGAAGTGTTCCGAAACAGCGACTAATGTTTCTTCGTCGATGCGGGGCTTGTACTTCAACACCCTGAGATTCTTTGCGACGTTGAAAAGGGAAGGATTTGACGAGGCGTTGGCCAACGGCGGCAGCGCCGTATTGAGTGATCGGATGCCAAGTTCAACTGCGTCGAGACAACACAGCGGTCCCAGGCTGGTGTTGCAATGCGTGTGCAGCTCTACCGGTATGCCCTGGCTCTTGTTGAGGATCGCTGGCACGAGCTTGCGCGTCTGCTCGGGGGTTAGCAGTCCGCCCGGGTCTTTAAAGCAAATACGATAGGGGGCGAGCTGGGCCGCTTCATGGGTTTTTTCGGCGAAATAGTCCACGGTGTGACGCGGCGAAACCGAGAAGATCAGATTGATAATCGTTCTCAGACCAGCCTTAAATGCGGCCGCAGAAATTTCTCTCCAATAACGACCCGTGTTCGAAGGATCGGAAAGGCGGATCTCTCGAACCCCGTTTGCTGCCATGCGCTCGAGCCATAGATCCGAAATCGACTTCGGAGTGATTTGAAACGCGGCCATGTACCGGTTTCTTACCGCACGCAATGGTGTTTTCCTGATTTCACGCGCCACCCGGCGAATACGTTCCCAAGGATCTTCTTTCAGATCGCGAATCTGCTTTTTGAAGTTCGTCGTGGCAATAATTTCAACCGCCTCGAAACCGGCGGCGTCTATTTGAGCCGCCACCGGCAGGATCATCGCGGTCCGCATTCCCGTAGCCCAGAGGCTTTCTTGACCATCGCGTAGCGTGGTATCGACAAATCTGATTTCGGTGTCGGGTGAAACGGTCGGCATACTCTAAATGTGCTCACCATTAGTAGTGGAGGCAGAAATAGACGTCAAGCCGTGTGGTGCGACTTTTATGAAAAAGAAAATACAGATCATGCGGTCTTTCCACCGGAGCAAGGAATCCAGTTTTCAACCAAACATCGATGCGGGAGCCTTCGTGCGACCGCTCATTTGCGGAGGGAGCGTGGCTAGTGTATGAGGGAGATAATTTTCTTAGCCGGAGGGCAGAAGTATGACATTAAAAATGGCCACATCTGAACTCGGAGGGACTTTCTATACTCAGGGATCGGCCTTCGTCGAGTTATTTAACCGGGGACGCGCCGAAGGGGACAAATGTGTTGTGATAACCAGTGACGCGAGTATTCACAATGCCGAGCAATTAGACCGCGGCGAGATCGAGTTTGGTTTCATGGCATCCAACTGGATCGGTCGGGCTAAGGACGGAACGCCGCCCTTCAATCGCAAGATCGAGCTGCGGATGGTTGCACCGGCCAATGCGGGGCCGATGTTTTTTGTGACATTAGCGAATTCCCCAATAAAAAGCGTCACCGATTTCAAAAATGCGCGCATCGCCATCGGTTTCAAGGGAAGCGGCATGGAGCAACACGTGCGAACCATCTTTGGCGTCTTGGGAATTTCATTCGACAGCTTCACACCCGTCTACATGAGTTTTGCAGAAGGCGCCGATGCCTTGATCAAGGGAGGAATCGACGCTCAATTCCAGCCTCCCATTCCGAACCGGGTGATGACCGATCTCAGCCAACGCGCGGATGTGCGGGTGGTACCCTACGCGCCGGGGCAGCTGGAGAGGATTCTCGCCCAAGTGCCGTTTTATCGCCCTGTCACGATGGCTCAGGGAGTATTTCGCGGCGTCGTGGCCGATGTCGCGCAAATCGCCGTCGTCAATGTTCTTGTTACGCATGAAAGGGTAGCCGACGCGATCGTTCACGACATGGCCTGGACCATTTCCGGCAATCTCGACAGACTTCCGGAAATGAACCCGCTCTTCAAAGGAATCAATAATTTATTCGAGCCGCTCAAGACTAAAGGCGCCGCCGCCTTGGAATTTGGCGGGGTACCGCTCCATCCGGGCGCGCTACGCGCTTACAAAGAAACAGGTTGGTTGCGCTGATTCGGTTGGTAATAGCCGGTAACATTGCGACAGGGAGCTGAACGCTCAGGTAAAAGTAGGTCTAGACCTGACATTTTAGCCACGGACGGTCGAAGGCTGCCCGGCCAGCGCGCAGCGACGAGATCGTCTGCAATATGATTTATTGCGATGCGCGAATCAGCCAACTTCCGGAAAGGTCTCCCGCGTTCCATATCCCGCGAACCGCATCATGCGCGGCGGCTTCGAAAATCTCGCCCAAACGGGCGTCGCGCCGGTGCGGAAAATCCGCCGTCCAACTACCCCCATAATCGCCTTGCGGGTTCTCGGCGCTTGCATGCCAGACGCCGCTCCATCCAGTGGAAAATTTTTGCGCAGACCAGGTACCGTGAAGAATGAGTTTCCCCGCACCGTCATACAAAGTCCAGGTCCCCACAAGTTTATCACTTGAAGTGTCAGCCTCGACGCTCCAGGTGCCCTCGAAACCGCTTCCGTTGCTGGTCCGGGCGCTCCACGTCGACACGTGCTCCGCTTTGAACAGGTCTTTCATTTGAATGCTCGGCGATACGTCGGACGCGCGTACCCAGCCGACAACACCTTGTTGAGTCCTTGCCATGTACCAGGTTTCCGGTCCGACCGCCTGGGCCATGGGGGTCAACTCTTCGCCTTTCTGCAGCGTAGCAACTTTATCTGATTCAATGTCCTGACGACCATAAAGAAAGGCACCCGTTTCACGAACGGTTAACACGGGCGTCGCGCTTTCCGCGTGCGTGAACGAGGACAAGGCTACGACTAGCAACCACGCTAACGTCGCAAGGCTCCGTACGAAGGCGCGAATCCGCTTCTTTGCTAATAGTAAGCCTCGCGGTATCGAAATCGTTGAGGCTGTAGCCGGCACCATATCAACACTACTATGAACCATGCATCGAGCATCCTCAATGACGGTCTAGAGGCGCTCTCCCAAAGCAGGGTTCTGAGTGGAGCAGATCTCATCTTGATACAAAGCGGGATGCCAATGAAACTGGACGTACCCAGGTCTCGCATGTTATAGCCAAACTTCATTTAACAGCGGTGGACGGCAGTGCACTGTCCGCTGCCGCCGATTCCGGAGTTCCGTTTGTCTCTGCCAACAAGCAACCAAGAAATGGAGCGAACGCCGGCGCAGGACGCGCCTAAACCCGCGTCCGCGCAAATGTTCTGGAGCCCGCTCGATGTATTGCTACGCTTCCGGCTTTTCGAGCCGCTGCGCCACCGCGAGTATCGCTTGCTCTGGTATGGGCAGATTTTCGCATCCATGGGGACATGGATGGATCAGGTCACCCGTGGTTGGTTGATTTATGAGCTGACGGACTCCGCGCTGCAACTGGGTCTTGTGCGGGGAGTTCAGGCGATACCGTTTCTCTTATTGTCGCCGATCGCGGGCAGTGCCGCCGACCGCTACTCCCGCAAGATACAGGTGGTAGCCGCGCAGCTCGTGAACGGCCTGGTTTATATCGCTACGGCGGCGCTCATTGTTTCCGGTCGGATCGAGCCGTGGCACGTCTACGTCACTGCTTTCATCATGGCCGTTGCGCAGGTGTTTCAACAGCCGGCTCGCGCCGCGATGGTTTCGGATGCGGTACCGCCCGGCAACTTGACCAACGCAATTGGCTTGAATGCCGTTATTTTCAATGTCGCGCGCAGTCTCGGGCCGGCTCTGGCAGGGCTGCTCATCGCCGTGTCCGGCACCGGTGGCACTTATGCGGTGCAGGCGGTTTTTTTCTTTTTGGCGACGGTTTGGACCTTGCAACTTCGCTCCGCTCCCCGCGCTCCGGCCGCTGGGCGCGGTCATTCCGGACACGGCGAATCCTTCGGCCAAAGCATCATCGAAGGCTGGAAATTCAGCTGGAACAACGAGGCTGTTCGCACGGGTTTGCTCATTGTAACGTTTGCCAGTTTGTTTATCGTTCCGTTCACCACGCTGCTGCCGGTGTTTGCGCGCGAT
>JBGPIK010000259.1:0-9796 GCA_041484845.1 Binatia bacterium
GAGGGCCACGGGGTGGTCGATTGCTCAAAGGGACGCTGTAGAAAAGGAGAAGATCATGTACGGATGGAGAGCCAAAATCGGTCACATCTCAGCTTCACGCGGCGATTCGCTGGTTTATGAATTTTATCGCATGATGCCAGATGGATTTTTCCTCATGAATACCACAGGCAGAATTCGCAAGTTGGCTGATGACCATATCAAGAGCCAGATGGATTTTATTGAGGATGCTTCCATCGACCTGGAACAATCGGGAGCCGATGTTGTCATTGCCAGCGGCTCCCCGCAGTGGACCCTGATGGGCAATGGAAGCGAGGTCGAGACCGAAAAGCGCATCCAGGCCAAAATACAGATCCCCTTTGCCACGGTCATAACCGCCGAGATGGAGGCCATGCGTGCCATGGGTATCCGCAAGGTGGTGGTGTCGACGCCTCATCGAGATGACATGAACGAGCGCATGGAGCGGTTTCTTAATAATGCCGGATTTCAGGTGCTCAGGATCGGTGGCCTCGGTTGCCTGCGCAACACGGAGATCGCCGCTCAGCCCATTTACGCATCCTACAAGCTTTCGAAGAAACTTTACGACGAAGCGCCGGAGGCGGACGGTATCTTCGTTCATTGTCCGCGCTGGCCGACGATCGATGCGGTGCCTTTGTTGGAAAGAGAAATCGGAAAGCCGGTGGTATGCAGTACCCAAGCGACTATTTGGTTTGCGCTTCGGCTCTTGAAAGTGCGGGAGAAAATCCAGGGTTGGGGGCGGCTGATGGAAAGCCCGAACGGCACGGTATGAGAAGGGAGCACGATTTTTAGCACGACCTCGGCCTGTGCCGTTCGCTAAGGAAATAAAAAAGGAAGGGAGGATGTCTTTAACGGTTAGTCGCGCGCAGACTAGGAAGTCACTCTGTCCGACTCATCGTTTCCAATTTTCTCCGATCGATTTTCCCTAGTCCAGTGCGCGGAAGGCTGGAAAGAAATTCCACGACTTTGGGAGCCTTGTAAGACGCCAGCGATTCTTTGCAAAACTTGATCAACGACTCGACCCCGCAGATGGCTCCTTCTTTCAGCACCACGAACGCTTTCACGGCTTCGCCCCACTCGACGCTTTTGAAACCGATAACCGCGACCTCGAACACCGCCGGGTGTTTGCTGAGTGCGTCTTCGATCTCTTCGGGAAAGATGCTGATGCCCCCGCTCTTGACCATGTTCTTTTTGCGCCCGGAGACGGTGAGATAGCCTTCTTCGTCGACGAAACCGATATCGCCGGTGTGGCACCAACCGCCGCTTAAGAATTCTTCCGTGGCCGCGGGATTGCGGTAATAGCCTTGTATCGCGAGCGGCGTGCGCACGCAAATTTCGCCTTCTTCGCCGCGGGGCACCTCCCGTCCATTCTGGTCGGTAATTCTCACCAGGACGCACCAGATCGGCTTGCCGACGGTGTCGCCGCGCGTCGCCCAATCCTCCGGACCGATGGCCGTGATCTGGCCGCAATCGGTTGAGGCATAGGCTTCGTAAAGCTCGGGGCAAATTTTGTTCCGGATGCCGCGCGCCAGCTCTTGCGCAAGGTGGCCGCCGGTGATGCCGAGATAGCGTAGTGAATCCGTGCGCAAGCGGCCGAGGCCTTCGTAACGCAGCAGGCGCTCGCACAAGACGGGTACCAGCATGGTGTAGGTGATTTTTTCGCGCTGGATGGTCTCGAGGACTGTTTTTTCATCGAACTTTTCCTGGATGAAGATGGTGCCGCCGAGATACAACATGCTCATCACCGAGCCGCGGCCGGCGTTGAAATGAACCGGCAGCGTCATCAGCGCGCGCTCGTCCTTATTCATGCCTTTGGTCATACCGTAATTGAGACAGCGCATCGCATAGGTCTGATGATCGATGCTGCACGCTTTGGGAAATCCCGTGGTTCCCGAAGTGATCATGAATAAAAAAGGATCGGTCCCCTGGATCGATGCATCGAAATCGTCTGCGCTGCTGCGCCTCAGCGCCTCTTCATAGGGCGAGCCCAAAGTGTTCGTGGAACCTTCGATGGTGAGCCGCTTGCTTAAAGCCACGTGTTCGCGCGCCAGATCGCCCAGCGCATAGGTTTCGCTGCGGCCTTCGAGAATAAAAGCTTTGGGTGCAAAAAATCCGACCATCGCCGCGCATTCTTGGGCGCTCCAGTTGAAGTCGAAAGGGACGGCGACGGCGCCGATTTTCCCGAGCGCAAAAAGCGCCTCGAAATGTTCGGCCCGGCTGCCGCAGGAAAGCGCGACCAGATCGCCTTTGCCGATGCCTTGTTGCAACAGATAACGGCTGAGGCGATTGACGCGCTTGTGGAACTCCGAATAGGTCAAGGACCTGTGGCCATCCACGATCGCGAGCTGCTGGGGAGAATAGTAAGCGTTGCGGAAGAGAGCTTCGCTGATATTCATTCATTTCCTCCAAACGGCCTCGATGAATCCGCTCTTATCGAGCTCTTGAATAAAGCTCGAATCGACCACGTTCGCCGGATCGAAAGTTTTTGCGCGCGGGTCGCGCAGCTCCAACGTTTTGAGCATGAACTCAATCCCTTTCATGTTGACGTAAGGCACGCGGTCCTGAAAGCGAGTAACGATATCGTAAGTGGGTTTGAGCACGTCGGGGTCCCTATTTTGCGCGAAGTCGGCGGTGATCTTCAAGACAAATTCGCGATTGTCCCGGTAAAAGCGTAGCCCCTCGACAAAAGTTTTCATGACCCTCATTACGGTATCGCGATGGCTCTTCACATAGGTCTTGGTGCTGGCAAAACAGCTGCCGGGGTTGTAAAGGCCGAGCTTGCTCATGTCGATCAATTCATGGAGGCCGAGTTTCTCGGCGGCGATATCCTGGGGCGGAATGAACGTGGAAGCGTGGACCACGCCTTTGCTCAAGGCCGCCAAACGCGTCGGCGCGCCGCCCACCGCAACCACGGCGAAGTCGCGGTCGGGAAGCAGGCCGCGCTCCTTAAGTATGAAACGAATCACGCTGTCCTCCTGAGAGCCGATGGTCGTAACGCCGATTTTCTTGCCTTTGAGATCCGTTACGGTCTTTACATCGGGAGTGGAGAAGACGCGCCAGTAGAGCGTGTTGATGCCGCAGGCGAGATAAACCGTATCCGCGCCGCCCAAGGCGGAAGCGACGATCGCAGCGCCGCCGATAAAGCTCAGCGGCACCTGGCCCGAAACCATGGCCGCCGTGAGGATCGGGCTCCCTTGAATATAGACGAGGTCAACGTCGAGCCCGTTCTTTTTAAACAGGCCCCCTTTGCGCATGACGTCGATAATTCCCAGAGAGGCCACCGGAGCAGGATAACCGATCACAAGCTTCTCCAGCTTTTGGGCATAAACGGTAAAAGATTGGTTTAGACACACACCCAAGCATAAAACGATGATGAAAATCATTCGTCGCAGATTCATGTTGCACTCCTTAATTCTAAAGTTTCGCGTCTTCAGGATTCCGTGTGAAGCAGGGTTCGGAGATTGCACCGCCGAGGCGCGGAGTAAAGAGGTTTTGATTAAAAATACTCCGAACTCTGTGAACTCTGTGCCTCTGCGGTGAATCCTTCTTCACAGGAAATCTTGAATGGCCAATTCTAAAGTTTCTTAGTTCTTGGTCGAGCGCGCGCGGAAAACATCATGAACGTTCTCCGGCGTGATTCCCTTTTTCGATTTTAAGTTGTTTCCTGAAAACATTCACACGGCGTTCCTGGATCTCGCGTGACATGTTTCCGCGAGTGTTTAAGGTCTCACCACGCCCGGCTCATCGTCTCTAGCTTCCCGCGGTCGATTTTACCAAGACCGGTGCGCGGAAGGCTGGAAAGAAATTCCACGACTTTGGGAGCCTTGTAGGACGCCAGCGATTCTTTGCAAAACTTTATCAATGATTCGGACTCGCAGATGGCTCCTTCTTTTAGCACCACGAACGCTTTCACGGCTTCGCCCCATTCGGCGCTTTTGAAGCCAATGACCGCCACGTCGAGCACGTCAGGATGGCTGCGCAGCGCGCCCTCGATCTCTTCGGGGAAGACGCTGATGCCTCCGCTTTTGATCATGTTCTTTTTACGCCCGGAGATGGTTAAGTAGCCCTGCTCGTCGAGAAAACCGATATCCCCCGTGTGGCACCATCCATTGCGCAGAAATTCTTCCGTGGCAGCAGGATTACGGTAATAGCCCCGGATGGCAGTCGGAGTGCGCAGGCAGATCTCGCCTTGTTCGCCGAGCGGAAGCTCGCGACCGTCGTCGCCGGCAATCTTGACTCGAACGCACCAAACGGGCTTGCCTACGCTATTGCCATGAATGATCCGATCTTCGGGCGACAAGACCGTGACTTGGCCGCAATCCGTCGAAGCATAGGCTTCGTAGAACCTGGAGCAGACTCTTTCGCCAAAACTGAGGGCCGATTCCGCAGAGAGGTGGCCGCCGGTAATACTCAGGTAATTGAGCGATGACTTGTCGAACTGATCGAGCTTCTCGTAGAGCAACAGACGCTCGCACAGCGTGGGAACCAGTATGGTGTAGGTGATCTTCTCCTGCTGGACGGTTTGCAAAAAGGTTTGCTCGTCAAATCGTTCCTGAATGAAAACCGTGGCTCCGAGGTACAGAAGACCGATGACGGAGTTACGCCCCGCATTGAAGTGAACCGGCAGGACCATGAGCGCACGCTCGTTCGAGCTGGTGCCGCGAGTGATCGCAAAGTTCAACGAGCGCAGCGTATAGGCATCGTGATTGACGGTGCACGCCTTGGGAAATCCCGTCGTCCCCGAAGTGATCATCACGATGAAGGTATCTTTGCTATCGACTTCGATATCCGGGTCGTCGGGGCTCCCCAGCGCCACAGCCCCTTCGAACGGCGTGCCGCCGATGGCTTCGGAGCCTTCAATCTCGATCCACTTCTCGCACGCCGTGCGCCCTCGCAGAATGTTTGCCAGCTCTCGGGTTTCTTTGCGTCCTTCCAAAATGAAAACTCCGGGCGCGAAAAAATTGACCATCGCCTCACATTCCTGAGGGCTCCAATGATAATCAAAAGGGACGGTGATGGCGCCGATTTTCGCCAGCGCGAATATAGTTTCAAAATGCTCGGCGCGGCTGCCGCAGGAAAGAGCGACCATGTCGCCTTTGCGGATACCGAGCTTAAGAAAATAATGCGCCAGACGGTTGGTGCGCAGGTGGAGGTCTAAGCACGTGAGCGATCTGTGTGAGTCGACGATGGCCAGTTTTTTTGGAAAGCGTTGCGCATTGCGCGGTAGGGCGTCGCCGATATTCATTTATTTTCTCCGCGTTAGGAAATGAAATAGCCGCCCACGACCGCATCTTTCCATGTGCGCAGAACAGAGGGCACAATACCCGCAGGCAAATCTTTCTCCGGTTTCCAGAAACTATGCACGCCGGCGCCGAAGCGGGTGAGGGCGATCTTGGGGGCGGGGTTCATTCTTCTAAAACCCGGCATAATCACCTCTTCATAAACTTCGGGACTGTGATCGCGGCTGTCCTTAGAGATCTCAAATAGGAACGGCGGCACCGGCTTTACGTTTATTCCCGAGAGTTCGCGCGTGTAGCCGGCGAACCTTTGTACCAGCGCTTCGGTTTCTTCTCCATTCATTCTTAAACGCGCCGCAGTAACGCGCGCCCCCTCTGCGAGTGAGCCGGTGATGGCATGAGTGACGAGGTATTCCGCCTTGAACTGCGGCCGCGCCTTGGAAGCCTCCCATGCGTTCAGGATGTCTTCCATGATCGCGGGCAGACGCATGAGCGCCGCGGGTCCTTCCTGACCCAGCGCCTCGGGTCCTTGATAGCGGGCGAGATCGCGCCAGGTGCGGATGTAAAGCTCGTTGAACGGATCGGTGCGCGTCTTGGCGTGCTTTTCGACTCTTTCATAGCCGCTGATCTTGCCCATGTCGCCGCCCCACTGATCCCGTCCGCTGCAGAGATAACCAAACGGCGAGTGTTCGGTGGCGCAGACGCCGGCCATATTGGGGATGCGCTGAGACAACATGCAGATGAACGGTCCGCCAGTGGAGTGGCCCTGGCCATAGACTGAAAATTCTTTTTCCGGAAAGTGACGGCGGTTGGCCTCGATCATGCCTTCTTCAAACGCCGCAGGCCACGCCGCCATGCGGAACCAGAATTGGGTATCGGGTTTTGCGCGCGCCAGCGTGCGCGTGCCGTAACGATTGCGCATCGATGCGTCTTTCACGACGTCATACTGGTCCGGCGTGATCTGTTCGCCCTGCTTCCAAATGGGCGTGCGCACCGTGCCGTCGGTGTGAATCGTATCATCCGGCCAGTCGCGGCTCGCATCGGGAAAATAAAATCGGCCCGGGAATGTGCCCGCGACCACTTTAAAACCGAACTTGCTGGCGAGCAGTTTCGAATGGCGCTCGATGCCTTTATAATCACTCGATCCGCCGTGAAGCAAGAAAAAGCCTGCTTTTTTGCCGTCTGCGCCGCGCGGAATCTTATTCGTATCTTCCGGCTCGTACACCACCATGCCGAGATCCCATTCCAGACCGAGAACGGTGATGTGAAAAATATCCTCGGTCCGTCTGATCGGAATATCGGACGTACCCAAGATTTCCTCGGTGTCTTTTATACATTGCTCTCGGGAAACGAATGTGGGCGGTTGCCAGCTGGTTTTTACTTCAGACATGTTAATTCACCTCGTTAGATTATGGCCTTCCCGCCGAAGCGGGCTTTCCACTGCTCGATAACCTCTTGGTTGTAATCGTTGTCCAAGACTTCGCCTGCGGCGAAGCCACAATCGTTCTCCCTTCTATACAATTTAGAAACGGGAACTGATGCTTTTGATAATAGCTGGTCCGTTAGATCTCACTTATTCGAACCTATACGATACGCAACTTCGGTGTCAACTTTGACGCGCCTTTCTACCCATCAGCAAGAGGAATGTGCTATAGAACGGGCGTCTGCCAAAGTACGGACAGCTCGAGACGAAAGGAAGCTTCACGACCGATGAAGATGATGCGCGCAACGATTATCGTGATGACAACCACCGCAGCACTGGTTGTCTTTTTGGCTTTGACCGTCCACGCGGCCGAGAAAGTGCGCGTCGCTACCGGAGGTTTCTCGCCCAGCGTGCCGCCGTACTTTTCCTATGCCAAATCGGTTTTGCTCAAGCAGGACATCGAAGTCGAGGACGTGCTGATGAGCAGCGGCTCACTTTCGGCTCAGGCGCTTGCGGCGGGACAGGTGAAAGTGGTTCTGACCACGGGCGCCGTGGTGCCGCAGTTTAATCTCAGCGGAGGCGACATGGTGATCATCGCCGGCACGATCAATCGCTTGCCGTACCAGATCGTTGCCCGGGGCGAGATTAAGACCGCGACATTGCTCAAAGGGAAACGGGTAGCGATCAGCCGTTTCGGCTCGTCGTCGGAATGGCTGGTGCGTTATGGCCTGGTCAAGATGGGCTTGGACCCGGACAAAGACGTGGTGATCATTCAAACCGGCGCGCAAAGCGCGCGTCTGGCCGCGCTGCAGAGCAATGCCGCCCAAGCCACGCTACTGGCGCCGCCGATCAGCACCACCGCGGTGCAGAAACTCGGCTTCGTTCAGTTGGCGGATCTCACCGACCTCGATATTAGTTATCCGCTGCAGTCGGTGATTACGACGCGAGCTTATCTGCGTGACAGTCGGCCGCTGCTCAAGCGCTTGCTGCGCGGCCTCGCGTTGGCGATTCGCCAATACCGCGAGCAGCCGCAGGTTGGGATCGACTTCCAAATCAAACAATTCAAGGTCTCTGCCGAGGAGGCAGAGATCGGCTATCGCGCTTCCATCAGAGTAACCGAGCCGGATCTAAGACTTCCCGACGCAAGCGCGCTCGATTTGACATTGAAGGAAATCGCCGCGCGAGTGGAAAAGGCCAAAAAGATTACCGTGGCCGAACTCAACTTGGTCGATGATTCGCTGCGTGCGGAGCTGGTCAAAGAAGGTTTGTTCTCTGCTGCGGGGAAAGCAGGTCACTAGAACATGACCCCCTCTTTGTCTCCCCCTTGACCAAGGGGGAGATTTAGTAGGGGGTTCTGAATCCCCGGTAGAGCGGTATGACGCAGGCGACGCCGATTTGGTCAATGAACTACTGGGACAGGACACTAGGCGCGAAAGGATTCAAACGATGAACGTTCTGATCACTGGCGGCATGGGAGTCAATGGTGCGGTGACCGCAAGGTTGCTGGTGAAAGAAGGGCTGCGACCGGTTCTGCTCGACAATCGTATGGACTTGTCGCTCATGCAGGACATTAGGAATAATGTCGATTGTGTAGAAGCGGATGTGTGCGATCAGCGCGCACTGGAAAAAATCGTGGACGATTACGGCGTGACACACATCGCGCACCTGGCGGCGCTTATGCCGGGGCCTGCCGAAGCGAATCCGCGATTGGGGATACGGGTCGGCGTCGATGGTACCGTCAACATCTTGGAAGTGGCGCGCGCGCGGAAAATCAAGCGCGTAGTCTTCACCAGCTCAAAAGCGGTTTACGGGGAGATTCTCAGCGATTATGCGCCGCCGACTTGCAAGCCCGTGCGCGAAGATCATCCGAAACAGCCGGCGGATATGTATGGAACGATCAAAGTCTGCTGCGAGCAAGTCGGCAAGTACTATCGGGAAATGTATGGGATCGAATTCATCGTGCTCCGTTACGTTTCGATCTATGGTCCCGGCAAAGAGGCACGGCATGGACCGCTTTCGTTTTACGGCCAACTCATCGAAAAGGCGCGCAGCGGCGAGAAATGGCTGGTGCCCCAGGGTGGCGACCAGCTCAACGACGCGGTCTATGTCGGCGACGTTGCTCGCTCCATTTATTTGGCGCTCAAGGCGCCAACGCCGGGCGAGTGGACATTCAACATAGGAAGGGGCAAGACCTGTACGCCACGCGACTTCTTGAATGCGGCGGCAAAAATGTTTCCGAGCCATCAAATCGAATTGGGTCCCGGTCCGAGCCAGTTGGGGCGAAGCAAACAGAGTTTCTGTGTCTTCGACATCTCTGCGGCAAGGAAACATCTTGGCTATGAGCCCGCATACACGGTAGAACAAGGCGTGCGCGATTACGTGGCGAGCTTGGATCGATTGGGCCGCTAAGCGGCTTTTGCAAGGGTAAAACTGTTTAGCATGGATTTGTTCCTTCCCCCTTGAGACTGTGTCGTAATGTCATTCTGAGGCGAAGCCGAAGAATCTCGTCTTCGTAACACCCTGAAAATACGAGATGCTTCGCTTTGCTCAGCATGACATCAAGAGGTCGCGCGGATTGCGACACAGTCTCCTCGATGGGGGAAGGTGAGGATAGGGGTGGTTTGCGGGCGGAGGCAAGACAAATACTCGACGAGAATTGTTAACTATTGAACGGAGGAAGATCGTGGCGGAACAATCTAAAGGTAATCCTGAGATTTGGGCGGCGGGCGTCGGCAGCAAGAGCAAAGCGCAATATGGATCCGACTTGATGGTGGAAGTCTTGCGCGAGCTGGGAATCAAATATATCGCCTTGAATCCGGGCGCGAGCTACCGCGGCTTGCACGACTCCATCGTTAACTTCGAGCCGGGCAAAGGTCCCGAGATGATCATGTGCACGCACGAAGAGATCGCCGTGGCGCTGGCGAACGGTTATGCTCGCGCCACGGGCGAGATTATGGCCACGGGCCTGCACAATATCGTCGGGTTGCAACACGCGTGCATGGCGATCTTCAACGCCTGGTGTGACCGCACGCCGATCCTGAATATGGGCGGCGGCTGCCCGCAAAACGCCACTAACCGCCGCTCCACCGATTGGGTGCATACCGCGCTCGTGCAAGGCGCC
>JBGPIK010000260.1:0-9752 GCA_041484845.1 Binatia bacterium
AGTTTGGAGCCGGGGGCGCTGCCGCTCACCACATAGGTTGTATTGCGGCTTACGGCAGAGGATACTCGCCCGCCCAGAGTCTCGATTCGCCTCTGCGCCTCGACGCGCGACAGGGTCTGTAGCCCACCGGTGAGCACAAAGGTGGAGCCGGTGAGTTTTCCTTCCTTCCTCGGTTCGTCAGGTTAGCTGTCAGCCGAAGAGTTTTCACGATTCGAGTTGGCTTCGATTAGATTTAACCACTCCCGTTCCGTTAGGATCAGGATTCCGAGTTCACGGGCTTTGTTTGCCTTAGATCCGGCGTCTGGTCCAACCACGAGATAGTCGGTCTTCTTAGATACGGAACTGGCAACCCTAGCTCCTAGTCGTGCCGCGCGGGCCTTCGCCTCGGACCGAGTCATCTCCTCCAATTTGCCGGTAAAAACAACCGTTTTCCCTGAAATAGCACTTTCAGTTTTTACGAACTCGAAATCAGTTACTTTCGCCGGGGGGGCAGCGCCACCAATAGGCTCAGTTAATCGATCAAGTAACTCCTGCATCTGTGGTTCACAGAAGAACGCTATAATGTCGCTTGCCATGCTGTCGCCAATACCGTTGATCGAGGTCAATTCCTTTTTCGCATCAGATTCTGGATCGATAGCTCGGCTCATACTTTTACGCCAATTTGCTAACGAACCGTAGTGACGGGCCAACAAGCGCGCTGTTGCTTCGCCGACTTGCCGGATGCCGAGTGCATAAATAAATCGGTCCAGGGAAACGGTTCGTGCGCGATTAATGGCGTTAAAGAGATTTTTTGCCCGTTTCTTTTTCCCGCCCTTCTTTTTCTCGCCCCAGCCTTTCCATGTTGAGATAGGATTGGGCGAATGCCTATCCGTTTCCTCCAACGTAAAAATATCAACCGGGGTACGGATGAGTTCTTTATCATAAAAAAGATTGATGTTCTCTTCTCCTAAACCTTCAATGTCGAACGCATTCCGTGATGCGAAATGACGTAGTCGTTCCTTTACCTGTGCGGGACAAACTAACCCGCCGGTGCAATACGTGTCCGCTTCGCCGACTTCGCGGGTAAGTAGACTATTGCATTCTGGGCAACGCGTGGGAAAGATAAAAGGCGCACTATCGTCAGACCGTCGTTCCTTCACCACTTCTACCACTTGTGGAATTACATCGCCGGCACGCTGTATGATGACTGCGTCGCGCTCTCGAATGTCCTTTCGTTCAATTTCATCACGGTTGTGTAAAGTCGCACGGGATACTAAGACGCCACCCACATTTATGGGAGTAAGGTTGGCGACCGGAGTAATCTTTCCCGTACGACCGACTTGAACGGTGATTTGGCGAATAACTGTTAATCCCTTTTCGGGTGGGAACTTCCACGCAATCGCCCAACGTGGAGAACGACTCACGAACCCCAAACGGTTTTGCCAGTCAAGGCGGTTGACTTTGATGACAACGCCATCAATTGAGAAACCAAGAGAGGGTCGTTTGGCTTCAATTTCATTATAGTAATTCAATAAAGCAATACAGTCCGGATCATCTACTTTTACCAAGGCGGCAGGCTCATCGAGCTTGAATCCCCAGTCAGATATGTTTTTACGTGCTCCCCATAAGGTCTCCGCGAATGGTGCGGAGACCTCGCCCCAAGCATATGCAAAAAAGTGTAGGGAACGACTGGCGGTGATATTAGAATCCTTCTGGCGCAAACTCCCCGCGGCAGCGTTACGGGGATTTGCGAAGACTTTCCTCTTAGGGCCAAGCGATTCTTGGTGTTCATTGAGCGCCAAGAAATCTTCGTCCGACATGTAGACTTCTCCCCGAATTTCCAAAACATCAGGCCAGCCGGTGCCTTTCAATTGATGAGGAATGTCTTCTTCGATCGTTTTAACGTTGGCTGTTACATCTTCGCCCTCGATGCCGTTGCCTCGTGTTACTCCGTATACCAATCGGCCTTTCTCATACCGAAGTGAACAAGACAGCCCATCTATCTTGGGTTCGGCCACGAGGTCTATTGGCACAGTTTTATCTTTTAACTCAAGGATAAAATTTCGAACGGTACTAATGAAGTCCCGGGTGTCATCAGCTGTCAAAGCATTATCCAGCGAAGTCATTGGGACAGAATGGCGGATCTTCTTAAAGCCTGCTGCAGGCTCAGCGCCCACTCGAAATGAAGGACTATTGGGCCGCACTAAGTTAGGAAAGCGCACCTCAATAGCATCGTTCCGCCGGCGCAACTCGTCGTATTCACGATCGTCGATTTCCGGCTGGTCCGTTTCGTAATAGAGTCGATCGTGATAAGCGATCATATCTGCTAACTCGGATAGTTCGGAGGCAGCCTGCGCCTTCGTAAGTTCACCGACGGGAACATCAAACAGGGTCGTCCGATTTTTCTTCATGATGCTGTGTCTAAATTCTAAGCTCGGTTATCACTATCAGTGAATCGTCTGACGCGCTGATTTAGGCCAAAAGTACAATGACGCACAAATGGGACCAACGGCTAACCTGCGAAGGACGAAGCCCCACGAATTTCCTATTCAACCTCGATACCGAGAACCGTCCAGAAAACGACTTCTTGCATAATGCGGATTCCATACTTGCGCGCCTTCTTGGCCTTTCCGGATTGGGTTAGCGGGTCTGCAACCACCAGCAGGTCCAATTTCTTGGTCACGGATTCCACAACGATCATGCCCAGCTTCGTTGTCAGTTCTGTTGCATTCTCTCGCGTGATCGTCTCCCCCAAGTGAACACATTGGCACTCCCCGGTGAAGCACACCCGTTTTCCAGTTAGAAGCTCCCGACGAAGTGGTTCAACTGTTGACCTGTACTCTGTCGGTTGCTGTGAAATTTTCCGTGAGGCCATTTCGAGGGTTTCATCGAGCTCGCCACGTTGAAACCCCAGCAAGGAAGCTACCTGACGCAGGTCGCGATGCTCGGCGTCAGTAATGACTCCGTCAGCCAACGCTGCGCGCGCCAACTGATACAGATACCGGCGATGCGCCTCTCTGATTCGTTTGCCCACAATGCCCCATCGTGTGGCAACGTCAAGCAGCGACTGTGCTTCAGTATCATCGATATACCGATCCTCAAGTACGCGATCGAGCAAAGCAGTGTAGGCCAGCATGGCGGTGTCATCGGTCTCAGGAAGCAGGTTGTTCTCTGCTTTTGCGAACAGCTTCCGTAGATATGTCGGCGGGTCGGCTCGACGCCTCCTCGACTCGTCCCGTGTTAGCAGACATGCCCCGTATTTCGGAATGGGTGGCCAAGTAATCGGTGACAAGTGCCGAATCTTAGATGTTTCCTGAGGGGCGTCCCGGAGAAGTTTAGTCAAGAGTTGAGCCGTAGCGCGCGCGTCATGGAGAGCCATATGCGTATTCTCTTGGAAAACAATGCCGTAGTCCTCGCAGCAGGAGGAGAGTGTGCCCCCTCCCGCCAGGCGCATCGTGCAGACGGTGGGACAGTTGGGGAACGCGTGCCCAAGGCGGCCAAACTCCGCCGAGAGGAATGAGAGATCAAAACGGATGTTATGACCAGCCACCGCCACGCAGCCGTTGAGGGCGTCGAGTAGCATCCCAGCAACTTCTGCGAATCGAGGCGCTGATATGATGTCGCTCGCGGTGAGGCCATGAATACTCGTCGGGCCGACGTCACGTTCAGGATTTACAAGCGTTGCGAACTCTCGAATGACTTCACCATCCAATTCCGTCACCAAAGCAGCAAGTTCGATGACACGGTCGTGCCGGTACGGATTGAGACCCGTAGTCTCGACATCAATGATGGCAAGATAAGTCATTGCGGTCTCCTATGTGGCACGTAGTGTGTCCAAGTGGTAGAACCGAAATGCTCGGGTTGGTACTATTTTCTGTGTCGGCAGTGATTTGTATCTCACTGCCTCCGATACCTTGAGTGCCTGGATGGTTAGCATTTTTGTCTTTGGCAACATTTACTGGCGCACGGCGTTGCTGAGCGAGAGCATTGGCAGCGTGTGCGGAATCGTCTTGAATTTGTCCAGCGGCGGGGCGCCGACCCTTTGGGTCGAGGAATCGGTTTTGGCCATGTCGGGGTGCGCTTTTTCAAGTTCGACCAACCGGCGAAACAGCCGGTCATAATCCGCATCGCTCACCCAGGGATCGTCCAAAACATAATAACGATAGTTATGGCTTTCGATTTCCTGCCGGAGTCTGGAAATCTCCTTTTCCAACTCGCGATGAGAGGTTTCGCTCATGAGCTTGACATCAAGAAAATTAGCACAAGCGCCGCGCCGAATGAAGCTCATAGTCGCGGCTACATTGACCGTCCCTACTGAGTATGTTAACCCTTCTGTGATGCGTACGCACCTTTTTCGGTGGGCCGTTTGTCTTTTAATTTTATCCGGTTGCGCCCCGACTATGCCCGACCTCAAACCGCCCCCGGAAGGTCTCGCCTGGTCTCCCGAGGCGCCCTTTCAACGCGAAAAGAAGGTCGAACTTCCCGACGAAGCCAGAGGCTTGTCACATTTTATGATCGGCGACTTGTTGCTGGGCGAAGGCGACTTCGATGAGGCGCTTAAAGAGTTTGAATCGGCGGCTCAGGACAATCCCAACGACGCTTTCCTCCGGTTTCGTCTGGCAACGCTTTATCTCAGAAAAGGCGACTTGAAGAAAGCCCTGGTGGAAGCGGAAACGGCCCGCAATCTCGAGCCGAACAATGTCGAGAATCATTTGCTGCTCGCCGGACTTTATTCCTCACTCGGCGAAAATCAGAAGGGGCTTAGCGAATACAACGAGGTTCTCAAGCTTGATCCGAAAAATCAGGAGGCGTTGCTTTACCTGGGAGCGCTTTACCTGCAAATCGAGGATTACCCGCGGGCCACAAGGAGTCTGGAAGAACTATTAAAGCTCGATCCCAATTCGCTGCTCGGCCACTATTACCTGGGACGCGTACGCGCGAAGAGCAAACTGTATCTCGCCGCCGAACAGAGCTACCGCAAGGCACTGGAAATTAATCCCAAGTCCGAAGCGGTCCTGATGGATCTGGCGTTGGTCTATGAGCTGGAGGGCAAAACTGAAGACGCCATCCAGACTTATCAACGGCTGTTGCAGGTCAATCCGCAAAATGTCTGGTCGCGAAAACGGTTGGGCGAGCTCTATGTCGGACAAAATAAATTGGACGATGCGCTGAGCCAATTCGAAAAGATCGAGGGCGCCGAGACGGACCCGCGGGAGACAAGGATCAAAATCGGCCTGATCTTCTTTGAGAAGGGCGACTTTGAACGCGCCGCGATGGAGTTCAATTTGGTGCTCGCGGGCGACCCGGACAATGATCGCGCGCGTTACTATTTGGGCGCGACCTATGCCGAACTGAAGTCCGAAGACAAGGCTTTGGAGGAATTCAATCGCATTGCGGAAAAAAGTGAATTGTTCGTGGACGCGCGGATTCAGGTCGCCAATATCTTTGATCGGCGGGATCAAACGCAAAAAGCCATCGAGGTTCTGCAACTCGCGCTGCGGCAAAAGAACGATCGCAAGGAAATTTACGCCTTCTTGTCCTCGCTCTACCGCAAGCTTAAGGACTATCCAAAGGCGATCCAGGCGGTCGAGCGGGTGATTGCGCTGGATCCCAAAAACGATCAGGCGCATTTCCAATTGGGCGCGCTTTACGATGAGAATAAGAATAAAGACAAATCGATCGCCAGCATGAAAAAGGCCATCGAGCTAAACCCGCAAAACGCCGGCGCACTGAATTATCTTGGCTATACGTGGGCAGAGATGGGGGTGCAGCTGGATGAGGCTGAAAGCCTGATTCTGCGGGCGCTGAAAATCGAGCCGAATGACGGCTTTTATATCGATAGCCTCGGTTGGGTTTATTACCAGAAGGGCGATTATCCCCGCGCCGTAGAGCAGCTCGAACGCGCGGTGGAAATCACCGTGGATGATCCCGCGATCATTGAACATCTGGCCGACGCTTATGAGAAGATCGGCAAATCGGATCGAGCTTTGACCCGATATCGCGAAGCGCTCAAGAAATCGAAAGAGGACGACCAGCTCAAGCGCGTTCGTGAAAAGATTCAACGCCTGGAGAAAAAAATTTGAACGTGCGTGACCGGCGCGGAACAGAATCATGTCCGCGAAGGCGCACGACCCTCCTTGCGGCCCTCCTCTCATGCATTCTGACGGGTTGCACCACGGCTATCGTTGCGCCGATTCCCATCCAAGCTCCGACGCGCCAATGGAATCCCGGCGAACTGATCGAGACGTTACGGCAACGCGATCAACAGTTTCGCTCGTTGCGCGCCCTGGCGCGGCTTGACTATGCGGGGCCCGAAGGGAAGAACGGTTTCCAAGAAGCGATTTTGGTCCAGCGCCCCGATCGGTTGCGATTGGAAACACTAAGCTTTTTAGGCGCTATCATGATTGTTACGGTCAATGACCAAGAGATTCTCGGTTACCTCCCTCGCGAAGACGTTTTTCTGCGCGGGCAGCGCTCCAAAGAGAACCTGAAACGCCTCACCAAGATACCCTTGCCCCTGGAAGTCGAAGAGATCACGGCATTGCTTCTCGGGTTGCCGCCGGTGAATATCAGAGCGACGCCGCAGCAAGATGGCAACTCGTTGAGTTTTCCTGCCGGCGATGGGGGCCGAGCCATCGTTGCCTTTGAAACGAATGACGCAGTCCCGACGCGATGGGAACGCCTCAATGCGGGCGGCGAGGCTGAGATCAGCGTCAAATTTTCCGATTACGTCCCGACGCCCGCGGGTCTTTTTCCCTTGAGGATCGCTATTGAATCCGCCACTCAAAAAAGGCGGCTCGAAGTCCGTTACCAGGAGCCGGAGTTGAACGCGGCGATTCCGGCCGAGATCTTCTCCCAGCAAAAACCGCCTAACGTCAAGGAGCTTCCGATCGAGGCCCTGGGCGGGTGAGGCGGTGATGTTGAGACTCGGCCGGTGCGGTTTGTTTTTCGCTCTGCTGCTTTTTCTGGGATGTAACGGCGGCAAGGAGGCCGGGCCCGGCAATCGGCAAAGCGCACAAGTTATAGGGAAAACGGATTCGGTCAAACCCGCGATCGGCGACTGGCTCGTCATTCACAGTTCCAGCGATCCTGAACAGCTCAACCCCATTACGAGCAACGACGCTACGGCAAGCGATATTCTGGGCTATATTTTTGAAACGCTTCTCCTACGCGACCCAAAGACTCTCGATCTCAAACCCTACGTCGCCGAGGAACGGCCCGTTCTTTCCAGCGACAAATTGACGTACACTTTTAACATCCGACGTGATGTTCATTTTCAGGACGGCCATCCGCTCACGGGAGAAGACATTCTCTTCAGCATTAAAGCGATCAAGTGTCCGTTGGTCAACGCTCCCTTCCTGCGCGTTTACTTCAATTCAGTTGTCGATGCCCAGCTTGTTGATCCGTACACCGTTCGTTTCGTCACCAAGGAGCCCTACTTCCTAAACGAAAGTCAACTTGGCGGGATTCCAATCTTGCCGCGCCACTACTATGATCCTAACGACCTGCTGCAAAAGGTGACGGTGCGCGCGCTCGGCAAAGAGCCGTCACAGCTGCCCGAGCCGGTAAAGCGTTTTGCCGACAATTTCAACAAAAACTATAATCGCAACCCAATGGGAAGCGGCCCCTTTAAATTTGGCGAATGGAAAACAGGGAGGACCGTTGAATTAGTACGTGATGCGAACTACTGGGGAAACGGCAAAACAGGGATCGATCAGGTCTATTTAGATCGTATCCGGTATAGAATCGTCAACAATCCCGACGCTGCCTTGGTTACTCTCAAGAGTGGCGGCCTCGATGCGATGGATCTGACACCCGTGCAATATACACGGGGAACCGCCAGCGAAAGGTTCAAACGAGAATTTGAGAAGTTCGAATACTTCGCCCCAAGTTACTCTTACATCGGTTGGAATAATGATCATCCGATCTTTAGAGACAAACGGGTGCGCCAGGCGATGACCTATCTTACGGATCGCAAGCAGATCGCAAAGACAATTTTATTTGGGTTGGGCGAGGTCGTCGATGGTCCGATTTATTTTTTTCGTCCTGAATACGACAAGACTCTTTATAATTATCCTTACGACCCGGAGAAAGCGCTCAAGTTACTGAAAGAAGCGGGTTGGGCAGACACGGATGGCGATGGCATTCTGGACAAGGTTATCGACGGCAAGAAAACTCCCTTTCGTTTCGAATTCAAAGTCCCATCGGCAAGCACGACCGGTAAGAGCATTATCCTGGTTCTACAAGAAGAGCTCAGAAAGTACGGCATCATGGCGTCTGTGCGCGAGCTGGATTGGACCATATTTCTCGATGACGTAAAAAATCACAAGTTCGATGCGGTGACTCTGGCATGGTCCATGCCGGCAAGCGAACCCGATGAGTATCAAGTGTGGCATTCATCTCAGGCGGCCAATAAAGGATCGAATCACATCAGCTATAAGAATGCGCGTGTGGATCAAATTCTCGAAGCCTATCGCCGCGAGTTCGAGCCCAAGAAGCGGATTGAGCTGTACCGCGAATTTCAGCGCATCCTCAATGAAGACCAGCCGTATACATTTTTGTTTGTGCGCAAATCCGTCACCGCCGTGCAGCGGCGGTTTCATGGAGTCAACATTTATCCTGCAGGCCTGAGGCCGCTCGAATGGTGGGTCCCGGTAGCGGCACAGAAATATAAGAGCACGGTCAGCGCTCCTTAGATTCACGGATGTTATCATACATTATTAAACGCCTGTTTCTGCTGATTCCCACCTTCATCGGAGTCACTCTGATCGGCTTTTTCATCATGCGACTGGCGCCTGGCGATCCGGCGGAACTGCGCGCCGCCGGTGGCCTGAGGGGGGCAGGAGAAGGAGCGATATCGCGAGACAAGCGCAGCGACGTAGATGAAGCGTTGTCGCAATGGCGAGCGCAATATGGACTGGACCGTCCACTCCATGTCCAGTACGGAATCTGGCTAAAAAATCTTTTCACGCTCAATTTCGGCGAGTCGTTCAAAGATAATCAGCCGGCTTGGAACAAAATCGTCGAGAGAATTCCGGTTACGGTCAAGCTCAACGTGCTTTCGCTTCTTCTCGTTTACGCCGTAGCGATTCCACTGGGAATTTACTCCGCGACCCATGCCGATTCCTTCGGCGATCGAGTGACGACTCTGATTGCGTTCATCCTATTTGCCGTCCCGTTGATATGGGCGGCGACCATGGCCATCGTGTTTATCTGCGGCGGTGACTTCCTGTATTTATTCCCGCCCGCCGGCTTAGAGTCACTTGATTATTCCAGCCAGTGGCCGTTGTGGCAGAAGCTCAAGGACCAGGTGTGGCATCTTTTCTTGCCCGTCGTGCTGCTTTCTTATGATGGTTTTGCGGGATTGTCGCGCTACATGCGGGCGAGCATGTTGGAGGTGATGGGCCAAGATTTCGTTCAAGTGGCGAGAGCCAAGGGACTAGAGGAGAGAATCGTAATTCTCAAGCATGTGCTGCGCAATTCTTTGATTCCCCAAGTGACGATATTGGCATCCATTCTGCCGGGTCTCATAGGAGGCAGCGTTATTATCGAGACCATCTTTTCCATCCCCGGCTTAGGGCAGCTGGGTTACGAGTCCGTGCTGGCGCGGGATTATCCGACGGTGATGGCGTTGTTCACCGTGAGCGCCGTTCTCACCTTGATCGGCATTCTGATATCGGATCTTCTCCTGGCAGCCGTGGACCCGCGAATCGCGTTTGGTCGGAGGCAATAAATGAGCGCTCTGCAATCCGATCCGGCATCTCTCGAAGCGC
>JBGPIK010000261.1:0-9737 GCA_041484845.1 Binatia bacterium
ACAGCTTGCGCTCGGTAGGTCCTCTCCTTTAGCTCCCGCTGAAGCTTCGACAGAAACTTAGTCTCGCCACCGCCACTCTCTATCGAGTGGAAAGTCTCCCCGTCGATGCCCGGGGCTCCACCCTTGCTACGAACCAAGCGGTATGCGTGCTGCAAAATATCTTCACGCCACACTTTGTCCTGCAATAGATAGAAGCGAAACCTTGGCTCTCTCTTGGCCTTAAGATATAGTCCCCGCTGGAGGTCTCGAATCTTGTTGGGTGTTTGAAGCCTCACGGCAATCACCCTCTCCTTTCCTCGTTAAGAGACCCGATGAAAAGTAGGGCGCCTTCCCTCCGCCGCTATTACCCGGCCTCATCGGTACCTCTGCGCCCCTCCGACTTCTCGCTTGCCTGACTCTGCTTTCGGTTGCCCTTATACCGAGCCATCGCGGCCATCACCCGCGACAAGCGAGATCTCCCGCGTTACCCACATCAACTTCCCTCACATCCCGTCCCGACGACCCCGGAAAGTCCATCTGCTCTTGCCCGGTTATTTTCCGCAGATGGCAGCGGCCTTCCCCACCTGACCACAGGGTCGGCACTCTCAGTTACAAGTTACGAGGCTCTATGGGTTCCCTGGTGGTACGGCCTGCGAGTTTGCGATTCCTCCTCTGAGAAAGTTTTCTCGATCCACTCTGTCCTGAGAGTCGCCCCCCAAAACCGGATCTTCGCTAACGGGGTGTACCGTTAATTCCCCGCGCCGGACTTTAACCGGCTAGTTGTTATGCTTCCGCGGCATACGGTCAGGTCTTGTTACTTGTATCAAGGCCTAATTTGCCAGCCACAAAACTATGGAGCATAGCAAGATACAAGACCTGACCCCAGTCCGCGACAGTACGGTGGCGCTCTCGCGCGGAATGGCGCCGTATCGGTCGGGCGTTTCCCTGCGTGGCACCTGCGCTGAAAAAGCGCTATAAACCGATAAGGCCGCTAAACGTTTTGCACGGAGAGAAACAAGCCCCTTGAACCAACTCCTTGTACAGCAGTACCTGGACCATCTCAATCCGTGCTGTATCAGGGCTGTTCAACGGCATGACCTTCATGCGTAAGACGCTCGTTGTCCATAATCGCTATGCTTGGCGCAGCCATCGTACCCGAACCGCGTTGGCTGCGGGCCAAGGCCTGCAGTTGTTGACAATCGAGCAACTGGCTGCGCGTCTAGCCGGAGGATTCCTGCAGCCGATCGATCCAGATAATTTCAATACCGCCGTCGAGGCGGCGCTTGCAGTGCCGATGGGCGAGCTTGATTCAATCAAAGCACTTCCAGGTTTCCGGCGCGCCGTTGCAACGTCTCTAAACAAGGCCTGGGCAGCAGGCGTGCATCTCGCAGAGGAGTCCGAATCTGCGACCGACCGCGCAGCAAAAGCCCGGCTTGCGTCGCTCGCTACCCTCGAAAGAGAGGTGCTCGCTCGCCTACCCAAGAACCAGCTCCGGCCCCGTGATCTTGTGATCGCGGCATCGGAGCGATCTCGGCATGCGCGGGCTGTTTTTGGCCGCATCGAAATTCACGGCCGGACCGAGATGTCGCCGGTTTGGCGACCCCTGCTGTCCTTGATCACGCAGGCCACCGAGGTCGTCTGGATGGCCGAGGCGAGACACGTGCCGGACTGGCTCTCCTCTACCGGAATTGCCGTGCAAAGGAGCACGCCACAGCAACCGGCTATCAGCGCTATATCTTGCGCGAGCCCCCGGCATGAGGTTTTGGAGGCTCTACGCTGGGCACGTCGGCATCTTGCCCACGGGGCATCACCGCAGCAAATCGCGATCGTTGCTGCCTCGCCCGAGGCCTGGGACGACCACATGCTCGCGTTAGCCGAAACGGCGAATCTGCCGATTCACTTCGTACACGGGCGCGCGGCGCTTACAGCTTCCGAGGGCCAGCTTGCCGCCGCGCTTGCCGAAGTTCTGCTGCGCGGCTTTTCACGAACGCGCCTTATCCGTTTTGTAGCGCTCTTGCGCTCCCAAAACCCACGCTTTGCGCCCCTCCCAGGTGACTGGTGGCGCGCACTGCCCGAGAACGCGCCGTTACTCGACGGTGCACGCTGGCAACGTGCTATCGCCGCGCTTACGCCGGAAAGTTTCTCAGATGGAAGCGATCATCGGCCCCTGCTCCACGAAATCGTCGAGACTGTTAGCAAGGGCCTCGACAAGGCGGCAGAGATTGGCCAACTCCTGCTTGGAGCGCAGGCGCTTTCCATCTGGCGGAAGGCGCTCACTGAAGGTCCTCCTGCCGCGCTTGACGTAACACTCGCGGGCCTCCGAGTCGACGACCGTCTGGAGCCCGAGGCGGCGATACTTTGGGCACCGGCATCGGCGATTGCTGCGTTCCCTCGGCCACTCACCTGGTTGGTTGGGCTGACCTCGCGATCATGGCCGCGGCGCGCCGGTGAAGACCCGTTGTTGCCGGACCACGTAATAGCACCCGCCCGCGTTGATCCACTACCTATTCACCAAGCCGATCGGCGTGATTTTCGTACCATCCGCGACATGACGAGTACCGAACTCGTCTGCTCGCGGGCACGACGCGACAGCGGCGGACGTGTTAACGGAATCTCGCCGCTATACCCGCGCAACGTGGAAGAGGTTTATCTCGCGCAAAGCCGGGAGCCCGAACACGCCGCGAGCGCAAGCGACCGGCTGCTCGCACGTCCAGGAGAGTTCAGATCAATGCCGGTTGCCCGTGCCGCGCTTGGGACGTGGAACGACTGGCACCGCGAAGAGGTCACTGCTCATGACGGCTTAGTGCGCGCAAACCACCCCTTACTGATTCGGGCGCTGAATCGACGCCAATCGGCCTCATCGTTGGTAAAGCTCGTGCGGGACCCCATTGGGTATCTTTGGAGTTACGGTTTTGGCTGGTCAGAGCCGGAAGAAACCGACGAGCCGCTCACCCTCGATGCGCTCGCATTCGGGAATCTTTTGCATGAGATTCTTCAGGAGGCCGTGACGCAATTGGAAAGTTTCAAGTCGGGCGGGTTTGCGAACGCATCGAGCGAAGAAGTGACGCAAGCGATCAATAGCGCCAGCAACAACGTTGCCACTCGCTGGCAAGAAATGCGGCCCTTGCCGCCACCGATCATCTGGGAACACAAACGTGCCGAGGCTGCTCAGCTAGCTTTGATCGCCCTATCCCACCGGGACAACCTGCTTCCCGACCAACGCAGTTGGGCCGAGATCCCGTTCGGTGGTGACTGGCGGGCCGAGGCTCTCAATGAGCAAGCGCGATCGTCGCTGCCCTGGGACCCTATGGCAGCGATCAACATTCCCGAAACCTCCATTCAGATTGGGGGCTCAATCGACCGCCTCGATCTCGCCGGCGACAGAAGCCGCGCACGAGTCACGGATTACAAGTCGGGACGCCTCCGCAAACCGCCGCAGCTCAATGGGGGCGCTGAGTTGCAACGCTGTCTCTACGCCTACGCGGTCAAAGCGCTCGTGGCCGAACGACCACAGGTCGAGGCGCAGTTGCTTTATCCTCGCAGGGACGGTCAGGGCTTGCCGCTCGAAAATCCGGAAGCGACCCTTGCGAAGTTAACGGGTTATCTGAAGGCCGCCACTGCTTCCTTTGCTGCGGGCAACGCTATTCCAGGCCCTGCCGCCGCTGACAAGTGGTATGATTTGGCTTTCGCCCTGCCGGGAGGTGCCAAGGAGACCTATCTCGCGATTATCAATCCGCTCGTGGCGAAAAGGCTCGCCGCGATCGCGCCGCTTTGGAATGAGCCTTGAGATGCCGGAAGTAACCCCACCAGCTCGCCTTTCCGACGCAGCGGCACGCCTCACCGCACTGACGGATCAGGAGCGGACTCTCCTTGTTGAGGCAGGGGCCGGTAGCGGCAAGACCGCCCTCATGGCAGGGCGTGTAGCACTCCTCATGGCCGCCGGAGTCCATCCTAAAGATATCGTCGCGATAACCTTCACGGAGTCGTCGTCGTCGGAGCTTCTTGAACGCATCGAGCGGTTTGTACAGGAGCTGCTTAACGGCGGATTACCAGCGGAATTGCAAGATGCGTTGCCGCAGGGGCTCACGCTGGCGCAACGCGAGAAACTCGAAGCCGGCGCCCACGCTCTCGATGAGATCACCTGCACGACTATTCACGGCTTTTGCCAGCAATTGGTGAAGCCCTATCCTGTCGAGGCTGGTATTGATCCGGGAGCCGCAATCATTGATCCGGCTGCTGCGGAGATCGCCTATCAAGACCTGATGGAAGCATGGCTTTCGGCCCGGTTCGGACGCGACCGGGGGGCCGAAGGTTTGGGGCGGATACCGCCTATTGTCAACGTCGGGAGTGAGGACGATTTCTTCGCCGATTTACTAGTGAAAGCGCCCGATGAAACGCTCGATCTCATCGACAAGACTGCCGGCTTTCTCAAATTCCATCGTACTGCACGTGCTACTAATACACGGGTTGACGCTGCAACGTTTATGGGACTCGCCAATGCCGTTGAGGCTTTCGCGTCCTGGTACAATGGCTGCGGCGTTGCCGAGCCCACCACTGTGGAACTCATCGAAGACTTGACGCGTGTGGCAAAAATCGCCGCCGAAGCCGCGGTGGCGCCCATGACCGGGCGCCACGTTGTTGAACTTCTTTTCCACGCAGTTCCTCAAGCGTGCAAAAAGGACGACGCTGCGTTCAAGCAATGGGGCCGAAAGGGCAAGTGGAAAGCTGCGGCCAAGGCTGTGGGCCGTAGCACAGCCCAGGGCGATCAGTTAAGTGCCGCCGGTGATGCGCTCTATCGAGCTTGTGGCGCCAGCTACCAAAATTTCCGCACCGGAATAGCCACGCTCGCGTTTCAGCGCTTCGTATCGGAGTTTGATGCCCTGAGAGAACTCTATGCTGATTACAAGCGGAAGGCCGCGCTGCTGGATTTCGACGACCTTCTCCATCACGCGCGCGATCTCTTGAAGGGTAATGAAACCATACGCCAGGCGCTCGCGAGGCGTTACCCGCGAATCTTGGTGGATGAGTTCCAGGACACCGACCCTTTACAGGCTGAAATCCTGTGGCGGCTTGCGGGCGAAGGAGATGCAGCATCGCCCTGGCACGAGCGATCAATCCGTCCGGGTGCGTTGTTCTTGGTCGGCGATCCCAAGCAGGCCATCTACCGATTTCGCGGCGCCGACGTGGAAACATATCTTGCCGCCAAACGTGCGCTCGCAAAAAGTGACCCGGCCGCGATACTCGACATTTCGGCGAACTTTCGCTCTCAGGCCGATATCCTGAATTTTGTCAATGCGCATTTTGCCGGGATGCTGGCTGAAGCTCAGGGACAACCGGGATTTACAGCGCTAACGCCCGTAAGGAGCCAGGGCAAAAAGCCTAGTGTCGCTGCCTTTGAGATCGTGGTCGGCGATCAGCAACGAAATCCCAAAGGTGATCTGGTGGCCGATCCGGTACGCCGGCAAGAAGCAACGACCGTCGCGGATATCGTAAAACAACTTATCGGTGCCTATCCGGTGTGGGATAAGGGCCTGCAGGCATTCCGTACGGCGCGCGCTGGCGACATCGCACTCCTTGCTCCAACTGGCACCAGCCTGTGGATTTATGAGCGGGCGCTCGAAACGCGCGAGATTCCAATAGCCACGCAAGCAGGCAAGGGCTTTTTCCGTCGGCAGGAAGTCCAGGACCTGATTGCGGTCGCGCGCGCGATTGCCGACCGCCGCGACACGCTTGCGTTTGGCGCTTTGGTGCGAGGATCGCTGGTGGGGCTTACCGAGGAAGAAATTGCCGATGAAATCGAGGCTCTCCGGAGCGCCAGCGGAGAGCAGCGGCTTCATCTCTGGACCGATCCCGCACGGATCAATCATCCAGTACTAAAGCAGACACTAACGATCCTACAAAACCTGGCGCGCAAAGTCCGACATACTACTCCCTACCATCTGCTCGCTGACGCGGTGGAGGAGCTTCAGGTTCGACCAATTCTCAAGGCGCGTCACCCGCGCGGCGCCGAGCGTGCTCTCGCAAACGTTGAACTCGTGTTAGAAATGGCTCGCGCATACGCGGCGCGCGGCACCGCTGATTTTTCGCGTGCGCTCTGGAAACACTGGAAAGATGGAGATGCGCAGGCCGAGGGGCGCCCAGATGCTGAAGCTGACGCCGTATCAATTATTACCATCCATTCGGCAAAGGGTCTCGAATGGCCCATTGTGATTCCCATCAATTCAACGACGATCCCGTGGTCAGATATGAGCTTCCTGTATCGACGTCGCGATGACAGCGTGAATTTCCGGGTCTTTGATTTCCCCAGCCCCGATTACGACAGCGTCGTTCAGGATGAACAGGGTGAGCTCGCACGAGAACGCGTGCGTCTCTGGTACGTAGCGCTCACCCGCGCGCGCGATCTACTTCTTCTGCCGCGTCAGACGGAACGTATCGACGGCGATTGGTTGAGTCTTGTCACCCTCGACATCAATGGGCTTCCGGTGCTTGATTTGACGGGACTTGAGCCGTCTAGCACTCAAACTGCCACAAGCGTCGGTAACGCCCAGGATCTTGCAAGCTGGGAACGCGAGGAAGCTACCATCGCGGCATCGGAACGTACGATCATGTGGCACCAGCCGAGTCGTCACGAAGGACCCGAAGCTCCTGCCACGACGCCAGAGGAAGTGTTTGTGGGGATAGAGGCATTCGCAGAGCAAACACCAGTAGTTGACAGAGAAATGGCCGTTCAGGGCGGTCGCGAGCGCGGGCTTGTTTTGCACAAGCTGCTCGAAGAAGTGCTTACCGGTGAGATTGCCGAAGATGTTGCCGCGCTTCAAGCACGAGCAACTGAACTCCTTGCACAGATGGGAATCCCAGATGCCGAAAATGCCACCGCCGGTTCTTCGAGCGCTGAGATGGCGTCTACTGTCCAACGTGGGCTCCAGCTTCCGGACGTGGCGGCACTTCGCCCACGCCTCCTACCTGAGTTCTGGGTTTATGCGGGCGTCCGCGCGGATCAAAGAATGTCGCTCACTGCTGGCATCGCCGATGCAGTCGCTACCGATGGTGGAGAGCGCGTCGAAGCGATAATCGACTGGAAGAGCGATGTCGATCCCGCGCCTGAGATCATAGAGCAATACCGCATCCAGGTTCGCAACTATCTCGACATGACAGGAGCCGAACGCGGGCTGATCGTCTTCGTGACGTCGGGTAAGGTGATGGCTGTTACGCCGTCAGACATCGCTAAACCTGTTTGCTGACATCGATGTTGGGAGCGATTACGCGTGTCACCTTTGGTTTGGATTGATTTTGACGAAGTCGAAGGCCAACGGGCGCAACCAATCATGGCCCTTTTTCAGGAACCGGAGAGCCACGACAAATTCGCACTCAGCAGCATTCGCGATTATCCAGCTACGAACAATGTGCCTCTGGTTATTTACTCGTGGCGAAATATTGCCGGGCGGCAGAGCGGGTGCGCGACGAGATCGAATTACCAAAGCTTGATACCGAGCTTGACTGCGCGACACCGACTCTGACCGCCCCTTGACCTGTGTGCAAACGATTACGTCCCGTTTGCGCAAAAGCCCACTGGTATATGATCGTCTAGCGTCTCGTTGTTTCGCGATGCCGTTCGACGTTGCTGCTTGAGGGCGTGTAGACTGGTCAACAAATTGGCATCGCCTGGTTTGTTTCCGGTGCCGATGCTGTCAATCAAAGCGTTGACCACCACCTCCTGGACGTAGGCCATCGAAAATCCTTCTGACTTTTTGGCGACTTCATCCAAAACCTCGTCTGAAAAATGACCTCTCCCGCGCGTCCGCAGTAGATGGAGACGTTGTTCGTACTTCGGCAAGGGAAAACGCCAGACACGATCAAACCGACTCGGTCGGTGTAAGAGAGCGGGATCGAGATTCTGCGGCTCGTTAGTTGTCGCGATGAGCAGTACCCCGTTGTCCGGTTTAAGCCCGTCTATGATGTTCAAACAGATGGCGAGCGGAAATTTTTCATTTTTAATCATTTTGTCGATATCTTCCAACACGAGTATCGCCGGTCCGTTTTTGCTCGCCCAGTGAAAGGCCCGCTCGACACAATCCGCGTCCAAATCGGGTTTTGGTAAAATGGCCATCGCCGTCGCCTTTACCGCGTTGACGAGAGCTCCAATCGTGAACGTCTTGCCGCATCCAGGAGGCCCCACGAACAGGAACCCCCTGCGGTAGGGAAGTCCACATTCGCGGTATTTGTCGGCGCTTTGAAAAAAACCGTCGACGTTTCGGCGGATGTCGCTAGCGAGAGTGCCCTGCAGGACTACGTCATTCCACGAGGTCTTAGGCTTCGCCAGGTTTATGCCATTAACGACCAATATCTCTTGGCTTTTGTCCTCGCGCGCGTGTCCGTACTGCCTGAGGGCGCTGAGAAAGCTGCGCAGAGTGGCATTAGACTTTGCCGCGATCAGAACCAGGGGGGCTGCGGCAAGACACTGCTCCATGAACATTGACTGGATGTGAATGGGCGAGTCCTGCCACTCGATTTCCACCGATCCAAACCAGCCTTCGGTATCGAGTTCTTCACAGACACTTGCCTCCGACCCGAGACCGATGACGGGAACGGGCTGTGCGATTCGGCGCACGGTCTCCAGACTCGGCTCTTTGGCCATTGAAGAGCATTTGACCGCTCCGGGATGTTTTTCGCGCAGAAAATCTGCCAGACCCTCAAGGTAGACTTCGCGCGTAGAATCCGTACAAAAGTTATAGACAGTCCAGCCCTCCTTTTGGGGATGCGCCGCGACGAAATCCTCGACCTGTTGACGGGCGAATAATAGAAACAAAATGCTAGACATCAGTTGCCTCCTTTTTGTTTGTTGCGCGGAGTTTAACCGGCAGGCGTGACAGAATAAGTCACACGCTTAAAGGAGGCTGGAAACTCAGCGGTTTTTGGCGATGTAGTGTTCCCGAGCGGCGGTCAGATGATCTAGAACCGCTTCGATCAGAGCCGGCGGAGCTAATACCTCCGCGTTTGCACCCCAGGACAGGACCCAGGAGACGATCTCATCCAGCCCACCCGCGTGCATAGTGAAAATAACACCGCCGTCGTCAAGCTCTTCGATCGACTGAGTCGGATGCCATTCTCGCTCCTTGAGGAAATAGGCGACATCAGCAGTGAAGCGGATGCGGATCGTCTGCGCGGGGTCATCCACAAGGCCAAAGCTTTCATTTAACTTCGCTGGCGAGAAGTTCCGGCTTAGGGTGAAACTGTCCTCGGTCAGTTCCGCCCCGCGGATTCGTTCGATCGCAAATAGACGATGAGCCTTTGCGCGATGGGAGTAGGTGAAGAGATAGAGACCGTTCTTATACAGCCGCAAGGCATAGGGATCGACGCGATGCTCGGTTGTGTCATGGCTGCCGGGAGTCCGGTGGCGAATCACGACGGTTCGTTGAAAGAGCAGCGCTTTTTGCAGGGTGCTCAGCAAATCCTTTTGTTTGTCGTAGCGCCGCAGCGGTCGAGGGAAGGGGAGAAATACCGGCTCGATCCGTTCCAGGTGATTGATGGTTTTCTGCGGCAGACCGCAGGTGATTTTTCCAATCACTCGGTCGAGATCGTCCATAAACGGCGTGCCCGCGAGGTATTCGAGATTGCTTTTTGCGAGATAGAGCGACATCAACTCCAAAGGCGTAAGCGTGATGGGTGGCAGGCCTTTGTAGCCCAGAGGCAACCGCCAGGTCCGCTCGCCAGCGCCGTGGCTTTGAACCAGCGGATGACCTTCTTCTTCAATCCGCGCC
>JBGPIK010000262.1:0-9735 GCA_041484845.1 Binatia bacterium
TAGCCGTTTGAACAGTTCCTGCCGCCGAAGGCCGTTGGTATCGAGATACTCGTCGACTTTCGACAATTCACCTGCTCTCCAGAGATGCATCAAGCAGTGAACCCGGTCGATCAATGGAACAGGTTTGCCTCCTGGAGCTTCATATCCAAGGGAGCGGCTTTTTCTTTGTGCCCAGGTTTTAAGCTTCACTTTGCTACCGGAATCTTCCTCGATATCGGCGTCACATTCGGCATCTGCATCCGCCTCTTCGTCGTCTGCTTCATCCGCTGATTTTCCTTTGCTGAAACTGATTAGGCCCCAAGTATCTGCAAGTTCCCTATCGGAAACGCCACATGAAATCGCGTACAGGATGCATGCTCCGGCTGGCGCCTCTTCGAGATGGAAATCGTTGCGATGAAGTAAATAATAGGCCGTTGGCTCATCCAACCTCTCAGCAATCGCGAGGTCGTCAATACCCTCTTGATCACCGGCAAGCACTCTACCGACAACAAAATCCACGACCATACGACGAACTTGGGTAAGAAATTCAGATACGCTCATGAGTTGCCCAGGGTCGTTGGCCTTCTTAACAACGGGATGTTCACTGTAGGCTTCCAGGGCAGGCCCAGTCGCGGCCCAAACAAAATCAGGTCCCCTTATCCCAGCATCCCAAAACTCTCGCAGTTGGTTCTGAATTTTTGTTCGCATTTCGTCTAAGACCTGGTTATCCCATCCAGGGCGTGCAGCAATGGCTCGCTTCCTACAGACAAGCCAAACCGAAGAAGATAGCGATGCGCGACCGTAGTTGCGAACTCCACCGCGCATTTCTGTAGCGATTGGCCAACTCCCGCAGACAACAAACCCGGCCCTAATTATTGCTGACACTAGTGTTTCCCACGCATCTGGTTGTTTGTGCGCAAACACTATTACCATTCTACCTTCTGGCGCTAATCCTTGGTGGCAAGCATGAAACGCACGAAACATTCCGTTTTCGTAGGTCGCTTTAGACTTTTGTGCGTCACCACTAAATCGACTCGAGTCGTCGATTAGCTCGCCGTCGTTCCGCTCGTAATCCCATTTAGGAGCCAAAGGCTTGTCAAACACCCGCTCCATCTCAGCAGAAGTTTTTCCAAGTACTCGCCGCAACCAAATATAGAAAAAATCCATAAGATCAGAATACGGGATTGCATCGTAATATGGCGGATCGGTGACAATGATATCCCAACCGGTCCCGTTCGTCGTTGTCGCGGAACGACATGACACGTTTGGTTTGTGGATTGTCAATGCACTGGATGAGAGCATTGAGGTAAGTACTCGACTTACGTTTTGAACAGCCCCTTGAAAAAACCGGTCGAGGGGAACCAAAGGAGCGCCTTCCGCAAAATCCCACGTTATGGGAAGAGCGAAACGCAGAAACGTTTGCTTAACTTCCTCCGCAACAGGCTCCCAAATGCATATGTTACTTAAATAGTTTGCGGCCCGGTCGATACAACAGGCGAGATAGGCAATGACGGCTTCGTGCAGCTCGTTGGAGGAGTCCACTTCAGGAAGTTTTTGGACAGCTCTCACTAAAACTCCAAGCGCCAACAGCTGTCGCGGCGTAAAAAGCATTTTCCATTCCTTAAACCCGTATCCATCTACGGAGAAAGCACGACTGGCGCCGTTACCTCCTTTCGGCGTAGGTTCTTTAGGCAAACCAAAAGGAATCTGCGCGAATATATCTGGCGTCATGTTCTCCGCTGATTTGGCCATTTGGAGTTCGTGTAATTCGGGCAGCCGATACGCTTTCCCAACTTGATCCTGAACGACTGCAACAGTGTTGACGACGTTGATCCGTCCGGCTTGGCCCTCGTAGCGAATATCTTCCATCGTCATAATCGCCGGGCAGCATGGACACTTAGCCCCGGAACGTGACATCGTTCCTGCGCTTAGTCGCTTGTCGTGTTCGCGCCGTTGAGCCGTGTTTCCACCCCGAACTTGTACATTTGTCTCTATACCAAATATGACACCGGTCTTATCAGTATTCGGCTGCATCGTGAGAAGCACGCGCTTCTTGGCATTCTTACAAAGCCACCGAGTTTTAACCAGCGGGATTGTCGCGCGGCAATTCTTACACGTCACGGTTCTTGCCCATAAATAAGCCACTGTCGGCTTACTTATCCAACGGGGATTTTGTTTATCTCGAAGATATTCCGCGCTGAACTCTGCGTTAAGTAACTCTATATTTGGCGCACCGTTCTCCTTAATGGGAACTAAACGTATAGGCTGCTTTTCGTAAGACTTAGGGTTTTTCAAATCGAGAGGCTCAAACTCAGCATAAGTTGGATAGTAACGAGCAAGCTCTCTTCGGGCCTCATCAAGTACCCACCGCCCCCACGCTCGTACATGCCATGACAGGTCAGCCTTCGGTACACGGTTTGAGTCGTCATTGTCTTTAAGAAACAGATCTTCAGCGAATTTTTCCTTCTGCTTCTTAGTTTGTTTCGTTCTACCGGCCAGATGCGGATGCGCCTTATAGAACTCGTTCATAAAGTCTTCGTTGTGAAGTATGAAATCAGGCAGTGGATATGTTTTACCGGCGAGCTTTTGCGGATATTCGAGCGTGCATTTCAGGATGAACCACGCGACCGGGTTGATATCGACAGCAGTCACGTCACACCCAAGCCGCATCGCTTCAAGCGGAATTGCACCGCCACCAGCGAATGGATCGAACACTTTCGGAGCGCGGCCACCGTAGGCTTTGCGGATTTCCTGTCTGAACCATTCCAAATCTTCTTTGTTCTCCGTCTCCCGACCCCAATGCAAAATGCCGCCTTCGGTAACTTCCTTGTCCCGTTCCACGGTCTCACCGTTCGGCATCTTTTTCTTTTCAACCTTCTTTACAACCTTGCCGCCAATCTTTTCGCAAAGTTCCTTTCGCTTTTCGGGCGTACCGGGATCCGACAAGAGGGTAGCAATAAGCGCCGCCCGACAAGCCGCCAATGGCCGCCGCGCCGGCCAGATATGCAGCGTAGAAATATGCCCATGCCGCACATTTTTCTCATGGACCGAGTCCAAAGACGCCTGCTTCAGCGGAAATGCGTGTTCGATCAAGCGGGAAGTATCGTTCATTTTACGAATGCTCCTTGGTTCACCATCAGCCGGCATCGGCAAGCTTCCAAATACATTTCGTCGAAGTATTCCGTTAGTGGGCGACCCATTGCTTGATGCTCCTTAATGATAGTGTTCTTGTCTGCATCGAACAGATGGCCGATGAAAAAGAGCCAACCAAACAAGTGTGGCGTTGTCTGAATGATGGATTTCTTAAGCACTTCACGGGCCAGTTTCCTTGCCTTTTGATCATCCGTAAGGAACGCCTGACGAGTCTTGATCGCAAACGCAATTGAGGACAATTCCCCTTTGCCAAGCCGCTTTCGATTTTCCAGGATCTCTAGGGTTTGCAGATCGGCGATGTCCAAACTGTAGGTTTCAAAAGCCGACTCCAGTCGCGCGGCTCGAAGTCGAGACTTCAATTCTTCGTCAATCGGATCTGTCATTCTTCTAGACTTGAACAAGCACTCATACAAGACGAAACCAGTGCAGATAAAAGCGACCCCAGCGCCTCGCGCTGTCTTATACAGAGTACGAGACGAAAGGACATTCCAAACTGCACAAGTGTCAGTGATGTTATGGAGGTGGAAGGAAGAAGGATCAATCGCCATGCGCCAACTTCCTCCCGTAAAGGTCAGCTATTGCAGCAAGCTCTTGCTCGCCTACTAGGAGCATTTCGGCCAGTCTACCAGCTGAAACCAATCCGTTTTCGTAACCTTTAAAACATAATCCGACATAAGATTCGGAAAGCCCCCGCTGCAACAACTCCTCTTTGCGAAATCGCGTACGTGGAGAAAGATTGTCTGGTAGTTCCGGGTCCAATTTCTGTTCACGCGGAATTTTGACGTCTTTAAGTGCGGCAACTTGTGAGTCGCTGATCAATCCTGCATCCCTGAGCGCGTATGCCAACGGTTCTGCGTTGACCATCAGGCGGACGGCCCATTCGATTAATTTGCTTGGATTCCAGACAGCCGGGTCCGGCACGGCGGTGAGAAACTCTGGCGGCATCAGCAGGTGAGACGCGAAGGTATTAGCCCGTATTTCCGAAAGATCATTCTTCTCCCAAGTCGAGAAAGACACGACGAAATCGACTTCATCATCTAGAATTGCGTGGGCCGCCTCATGGCCTGCCGTAAAGCGTTGGCGAAATACATCCTCGCTATAGTTCACAAGGACGCAGAGTCCGGCCACTGGGTGCCTAACAAACAGTCCGGAAATCGCGCTTTGTCCGAGTTTCCTGCGAAAGACATGTATCCCGATTTCTCTGAAGTCCTTATAGATATCCCTGGAAACCTCGTTGCGTTTAAGGCCGAGATGCCTGCGCAACGCAACGGCAGCATCTTGCGCATGCTGTTTGTAGAAGTTTCCGCGCTTCTTAAATGAAAAAAGACGTCTCTTCGAATCGGACAGGCCGGATAACAAAAATTCTTGGCACTCGCATAGGAAGAGAAACTCCTGGATAGCCCAACGATCTTCACGGCTTAAGGTCGCACCGTGCATTCGAAACAGCGACTCTGTTTGTTCGAACGACGCAAGCTTTTCGTTGGAAATAAAGAACTTGAAGTCGCACTTAAAAAAATCAGCGAGAATGAGCACCTCATCTGCTGAAGGTTCGGCTTGTTTTTCCGCAAAGGCAGCTAGACGCTCCACTGCAATACCAGTGCTCTGCGCGATTTCGGACAGCGTCACTTCAAGCTGCGCGCAGTATCGCCGAAATTTATCCGCGAACATTGCAAGATCGATAGGCATTATCTCGCCTCCGACGCTTCCATAACCTGCCTCGCACCAATCAACATACTTCCTTTTGCTTTAGCCAGTAGATTTCCAAACGGGTCCTGCACGCGGGCCAATCTCGGGCTCGGTGTCGCGCAATCGTAGACTGCATAGAGCCAATAACCTTGCCGCATGTTACAGGCTTTGGCCCATTCGTTCGCTAACACTTCGACTTCGCCTGTTCTCGCGCGACCTTTAACTTCGATGGCGCGTTTTTCGTTGCCTGGTCGAATCGAGAGGAGATCAAAGCCCGGATGATCAGGTAAACCGGCTGTACGAGCGAGTTCCGGCGTATGGACGTATTTCACTGTTGCTCCGGCCGCTTCTTCAAACGCCTGCGCGATCTTCATGGCAATCATTTCCACATTAGCGTCATGCTGTTCTAGGTCCGCAGGCTCTGACGAGGGCACAACGAGGGCGTGAGCGATGAATGTGATCGGACCGGGCTCGATCAGTTCGGGCTCGCGGCGCAAAACGGCCAGCGCGTTTTCTCGGCGAGTGGCGAGTAGCCGCTGCTGGAGCTTTACATCCTCAAGAGCCTCGATTGCCCGACGATTGCCGGTGCGGGCTTTCTCAGATTGCCTGGCGCGAGCGGCGGCAAGCTCTGCTTCTTGGTAGTCAAAACCCCGATTAATAAAATTTTCCTGTTGGGCAACCGTTTCAAGCAATCGATTCTTGCGGGTCAGCGCCGTTTCTCGTGCCACCCGTTCCGCGAGATAGGCTCGGGCGTTTTCGCTCTGAGCGCTAGCCGCAGCAGCAAGCCGCTGTGCTGACGCAGGAATCCCGCGGCCGCCTTTGAGAAGCAAAAGATGTTCGATCGGACAGAGCGTAATTTCTGCGCCCTCGTACTGTTTGACGCCGACGATCCAGCAGTCCAAAACCTCTTCTTTGCTCAATTCATGAAATTCCAAGTCAGCCTTGCGAACGACGGAAAGCAGCGCCATATGAAATAGGTAGGGCTTTTCGCAGGTCGGGTCGACGAATATCGCGCCGCGTGCCCCTTGGTCCGCCAGACGTTCTGTCACAAGCGAACGAAAACGCTCAAAGACGGGTTCTCCTGGATGAAGCCAAATCGTATTTTTCGAATCGAGAGGCCGCGACACCGAAAAGTTCTCTCTCGCCTCTCCCGGATATAGCTCCAAAACCTGCAGCAATGGATCTATCGATCCGAGGCGGGCCGGGCGAAAAGAAAATATACCTTCCATGTCGCCGTCGACTTCAATGTCAACCAGCGGAGCAGCCTGTTGAATATACTGGCGGACATAACCTGGCATTAACCGAAAATAGACTTCCCGTTCCAAATCGAGACGAAGACGAGGAAGCTCGGTCGCAACATCCCCACCGGAACCATAAAGAACTTTTTCGTGGGCGGTGAGTGCCTCTATCTGCTCTTTGGTGAGACGTCCCTCTAATTCACGATCCAAAGCGCCGGTGCCATCTGTAACTGCTAACTCCATATACTTCTTGATCGAGACGTCTTGGAAAATACGACCAATGCAGTCGAAGACCTTGTCTGATTGGAGTTCCTTACGAATCTTTTCCAGTTTGTCGAGGAGGACTTTCAGTACTTTGCCTTCCCGCGTCGAGGGAGCAACGAGATTAATAATGATCACCGGATCGTGTTTCTGGAGATAACGATGAATTCGTCCCATGCGCTGCTCCAGCCGCGCGGGATTCCAGGGCACATCATAGTTGATCATGATCCAGCAGAACTGAAGATTAATGCCTTCGCCCGCCGCGTCCGTGCAAATCAGGAAGCGAGCGCCACCCTCGCTCACTGGTTTTCGAAATCGCTCCACTTCATCTTCGCGTTGCGTAAAGTCCATGCCGCCGTGAATCTGGGCAATTTGGCCGGTGTAACCCATGCCGCCGAGACGATTCACCAGAAACTGCAGGGTGTCTCGATGCTCGGTGAAGACAATCAGTTTCTCGTCCGAGAATTTCGGGTCGATCAAGATCTCGCGGAGTTTATCGAACTTCGATTCGTGGCCGAGATCGTGCACCTTTCGAGCCAGGGTGAGTAGGATGTGGACTTGTTCCTTCTCAGCCAATAGATCCGTCAGCGAGGCCGCAACTACTCCTTGGAGTAGCTTGTCCTCGGCAAGTTCGTTCTCCTCTCGACCTTCCGTTGCAGCTTCGTCATCTGCGGTTTTGGAATCAAAAACATCGTCGTCTTCGTGGAGACGTTGCTGGAGAGTGATGAGTTGCTCGTTGGTCAACTTGCCGTCCTGCACGTCCGCGATCAGCTTGTCGAGTTTTTCGATGCGGCGCTCGAATGACCGCAGCAGCGCATACGTCGAGCTTGCTAATCGGCGCTGAAAAACGCTCATCGCGAGTCTCGCGGCCTCACGGTTAAGCATCTTGGCGCGATTGTATACGTAACGCAGATATTCCGTAGTCGCGTCGTAAAGAGCTTGTTCGCTCACCTCGCCTTGGGTCAGCTCGTATCCAAGAGTGTCGGACACCCGCGTGGGATAGAGGGGGCGACCGTCGAGAAGAACCATTTCTTCTTTCGTCCGCCTGATAAAATGAACCCGACGTTGCTCCGGCGGATAGTCCTCAAAGGCTTCCGGCGTGGCGAGTATCTCGGGTTCCAGCAATCGCCACAGCGCATAATACGGATAGTCCTTGCCCATGTGCGGTGTCGCCGTAAGCAGCAACAAGTGATAGGCACTCCAGGGCAGGCGCCAGTCTTTGTCTTGGGTTTGGATCCCGGCAAGAGCCTCGGCGAGACAGTAGCGTTCGGTTTTGCGAACACGTAGATCGGCGTCGCGACTCGCCGCGAGTTTGTGGGCTTCGTCGAAAATTACGAGGTCGTACGGAATTACACTCGGATCTTTAAGACGAGCGAATACACGGTCACTACCCAAAGTGTCGACGCTGACGATGACGCGATCGCTGTTCTCACCGACGAACGGGTTCTCCTGGCGAGCATCGTTTCCGCGAATAATACGAAACGGAAGATTGAAAAGGTTCAACAACTCACGGCGCCAGTTCCCAATTAAACCAGCCGGTGGAACAATCAGAATTCTTCGTAGTAGGCGCCGCGATAACATCTCGCGGATGTAAAGACCGGACATGATGGTCTTACCCGCCCCAGCATCGTCAGCCAACAGGAAACGCAAACGCGGCTGCTTGAGCATGTAATCATATACGGCGATACGTTGATGAGGCAGTGGATCGATATTGGAAATTTCGGTTGCAAAGGTCGGGTTGGCAAGATGACCGAATGATAGTCGCTCTCCTTCTGCTAAAACCTTTATGACCTCTGGGTCAGCCGTGAAATCCAAAATCGCCGGGGGCTTATCGTCCTTCCTTCCATATTGAGCTTCTGGATCCCCGACTTCCATCTCCATCTGGCGAAGACGTTTCCATGAAAGTTGGGATGGCTTTGTTTGTCCGTTCTCCCAACGGTTAACGGTGGCGAAGGAGACACCCAAGCGGTCAGCTAACGCTTGTTGAGTAAGGTCCCGGCGAGCACGGAACTGCTTGATACGATCCGCGTAGTCGGTACCCGGGCGATAGGATAAATATTCAGCCATTGACTTCGTCTTATAACATCTGTTATAAGCATAAGTCAACTAGCACGCGATATGTACTAAGGCAATGAACTGATGGAGAATATGAGTCGAAACGAGAACGGCGAAAGCAAATCGAAGTACGATGTATACCTCGAAGAACGCAAACTCCTCATCGATGCGGAACGAGAAGGTGCGAGAACTTTTGACAAAGCGATCTTAACGTTATCCGCAGGTGCTCTGGCGCTCTCCATCACATTCCTTGAAAAGGTTGTCCCGATTTCAAAGGCCACAACACGGTGGCCACTAACTGCCTCGTGGATTGCGTTCGGCGTATCGATTTTCTTGATCCTATTTTCATTCTTAACGAGCCAGTGGGCGTGTATTAAGCAGCGAGAGATTTTGGATAGTGAATGGCTTGACGTACCGAAGCAACAGAAGCAAAATCAGAAAAATAGATGGACGACTGCTACGACAGTTTTAAACATAACATCGATCTTTGCATTTGCGGCGGGCATAACGTTTTTTTGCTACTTTACCACTGCGAATCTACCAAAGGAGAGCACCATGAGTGAAAAAAGTAAAGACTATGGATTTACTCCGCCAAGCGCCCCAGTTAAGAACATCGAAAAAGGCTTCACTCCGCCGAAGGCGCCCTCAAAACCAATAGAAGAAGGCTATACCCCTCCCAGAACGCCATTGGCGCCGCCCAAGCCAGCTCCGGAGCCTCCGGTCCCACCAGAAAAAAAATAGCTTAGCTAAGAATCGAGCTGCGTTGCGGCCAGAAAAATCAGGCGGTTCGTGTTCAGAAAAAAGTTTCATTTTTTTGATAACCGCGTCCCAATCGGACTCCAGGCATAACTGCGACTAAAGTGGATTCGTGGACTTTTTGGAATCGGGTCTAGTATCGAAACACCATGCCGTTGCGTGAAGAGTCTTCGAACTCTTCCCATTATTTTATCACTGTTCTGGTGATCGCTCAGTTCTGTTTGTGAAGCTTCCAGGTTTCGGGAGCGGAAGAATCTTTGCGGGTCCGGCCTGAGTCGCTGCATTGCTAATCGTCGCAAGTCAGTACCCGAATCGGCGTAAGCGACCTGGCATCGCTCACCGCGAAGCACGCGCGCGATCGCGTAGAGCGCAAGTACCGGTGCGATCCCAAAGATAAAGGCAAAAGCATTACGGATAAGCGTTATGGCGTTGAATCTGTCCCTGATCTCTTCCGGAATCATTCGATTGTTGCTCGGCAGAATGGCTGGCCTAGCGGAGTTTAAAATCGGTGCGGGGTGAAGCTAGCGCATCGTCCTCGGCCGCTTCCCACTGTGCGGTCCATCATAGTACCAAAGGAGGAGACGAAAACGCAAAGACTTTTAAGGAA
>JBGPIK010000263.1:0-9734 GCA_041484845.1 Binatia bacterium
AATGATTCTGCTGCTCTTCGCCGGCCTGTTGGCCGATGCGATGAACCGGCGCAAGCTCATGATGGGCACGCAGATCAGCCTGTTTTGTATCTCGACGATGCTCGCCCTTCTCACCTTCGCCGGCAACGTGTCGCCAAAGATGCTTTATGCGGCGACCATGCTGCTGGCTCTTTTCACATCGTTGGAACAGCCCTCGCGACAGTCGATCATTCCCAATTTGGTACCGCGCGAGCACTTGGCCCAGGCCTTATCGCTGCAGAGCACGCAGCGTTATGTTTCTGTAATCGCAGGGCCATCCCTCGCCGGTTTGATGCTCGCTTTTTCCGGTCCCGCCGCATGCTACATGGTCGATGCGCTCTCCTGGCTCGCCATGTTGTTATCGCTCGTGCTGATGCGGACACAAATACCGGAGGGGGGTGGATGGCGCGCGGTTTCGTTACGATCGCTCCGTGAGGGGCTTAAATTCGTCCGGGGACACGGGGTTATTTTCCCCCTCATGGTGCTCGATTTCGGCGCGACGTTTTTCGGCAATGTGCGCGGGCTGTTTCCGATTTATGCGCGGGATATTCTGTTCGTCGGTCCCAAGGGGCTCGGTTTACTCTATGCATCACGCGCCTTCGGCTCGTTTTGCGCGGCGGCGACGATGAGTCTTCGCGGCTCATTTAGACGTTCCGGCCAATGGATTTTCATCGGCGTGGGACTTTACGGCGTGGCGACCATTTTGTTCGCCGGCTCGCATCTTTTCTGGGTTTCCGTTGTACTGCTGGCGCTGTGCGGCGCCGGCGACACCATCAGCTCTATTTTGCGCGGGACGATCAATCAGCTGAGCACGCCCGATGAGTTGCGCGGACGCATGTCGTCCATCAACAGCATCTTCACCAGCAATGGCCCGCAACTCGGCCAATTCGAGTCGGGCGTCATTGCTGCTTGGCTTGGCGCGCAAGCGTCGGCACTGACCGGCGGGTTGGCCACTTTGGCGATACTGGCAGTGGTGGCGATCACGTTTCCTAAGGTTGGCCGTTTTCAAGCGCAACAAAGCAGAGTCGAGGGACACGGGCCCTAACACGGTTGGCAATCTCCGGTAGCGAAAGAAAGATAGGTTCGAATTACCGGAGCATTGTGCCGGTTCTTGACAATTTCTGTTTCATAATGATAAGGCTCATGACGATTTTGTTTCAGTACCTTTAGCATGGATCGCGACCTCAACAACCGAATCTTTTCTTTGCGCGCCGATCTCAGCCCGCAACTTGCCAAATTGGCTGATTACGTATTAGCGAATGAAGCTCAGGCTTGTTTTTTGAACGCGCGCCAACTGGCTGCGGCGGCGGGAGTGAGCGCGCCAAGCGTGGTTCGCTTCGTTCGCCGACTGGGGTACACAGGCGTTCAGTCTTTCCGCGGCCATCTTCAAAAAAATGCGCAGCAGCGGCTTTCCGCGGTGAAAGCCGTTCGGATCTCGGGAAAAACGCGCGACACCGACGGCTTCGTCGAAACCATTCTCAAACAGGAAATCTTGTGTATCGAGAGATCGCTGCAGTTCGTGCGGCAGAAGGATTTTGAGGCCGCGGTCAAAGCGATCTGCAGAGCGGACACGGTGTATTTGCTCGGCGGGAAAAGCTCTTTCGCGTTGGCCTACTTCCTTTATTTTCGGCTTTCTAAACTCGGTATCGATTGCAAATTGATTCATCCGGGTGGTCCTACCGTCTTCAGCGAAATGGCCGCGATCAATAGCCGGGATGCGCTTCTAGCGATTGGATTCCAGCTGATTCCGCGGGAAGTTTGTTTGGCGGTGAAGGAAGCAAAACGAAAGAAAGCGCTGGTGGTGGCGGTTACGAGCCGGCCCGCCTCGCGGATTTCTCTGCTCGCTGACATTCCTTTGTATGTGGACCGAGGGCCGCGGGAAAAAAACCGATCCATGGCCGGGTGCATCAGTATTTGCACGGCCGTTGTGGTCGGAGTCGCGGCGCGAATGGGGAAACGCTCGGCGCGCATCGTCGCTCAAGTCGATGCGCTGGAAAATGACGGCGGAACCTATCTGGATGACGGCGAAATGAGATTGAGGCGGGCGGACAAAGTGCGCAGACGCGCTTAAGTTTATTTAAAGGGATGTTCAGGCTTTCGTATGGTTAACCCGGGCAATGCTATTTCAGCGCAAGGACTCGGAGATTGCACCGCGTCCTTCGACGGGCTCAGGACGTAGTGAGCCTGCCGAACTACGGAGGCGTGGAGGGCGCTGAGTAAAGAGTTTTTGATTAAAAAATACTCCGAACTCTGGGAACTCTTGCCCTGTGGAATACCGAGCTGCAATTCCACAGGGCGAGTGCCTCCTTCACAGTAAACCCGGAAGGGCCATTTAGAGAGGGACACCACCGTGATTTTCACTGATCTCCGACATTACGTTTCCACGCTGGGAAAACTGGGCCAGCTCAAAATTATCGAAGGCGCCAGTTGCGAACTCGAGATCGGGGCGATCACGGAAATGGCCACGACCCGGCCGAATGCGCCGGCGGTGCTGTTTGATTCGATCCAAGGCCACAAGAAGGGCTTTCGCGTTCTGACTAATTTTCTTTCGCACAAGAGCCGGGAGCGTCTGGTCTACGGCGTGGCGGAAGACCTTACGGATTCCGAAGCCGTGCGCTACTGGAAAGACCGGCTCAAAGAAGTGAAATCAGTCGAGCCGTGTCATGTGAACAGCGGTCCAATCAAAGAGAATATCATGGTTGGGAACGAGGTCGATCTCAGCCTCTTTCCCTGGCCGAGATGGCACCAGCGTGACGGCGGGCCTTACCTCTGCGCGACTGCAGCGGTGACACGGGATCCCGATTCCGGTTATCTGAATGTAGGCTCGTACCGTTACATGTTACTGAGCAAGAATACAATTGTCTCTCATATCGGTTCGGGCCATCACGGCGACGTGATCCGCAAGAAATATTGGGCGAAAGGAAAGTCGTGCCCCGTGGCGATCTCTCTCGGGCAGGAGCCGGCGCTGTTCGAGGCCGCGGGCACAAACCTGGGTTGGGGAGTTTCGGAATATGGGTTTGCCGGATGGATGCGCGGCGCACCCGTGGAAGTGACTGAGGGGGTCGCGACCGATTTGCCGATCCCGGCAATGGCGGAGGTCGTGTTGGAAGGAGAGATGTTGCCGCCGGAACAAACGATGGAAATCGAGGGGCCGTTCGGCGAAATGTCGGGATACTACGGTGGCGGCGCGCGGCCGGCGCCAGTGACGATTATCAAGAGCGTGCTCTATCGCAAGGAGCCGATCATTCTGGGTTATCCGCCGTTCCTCGGGTCCAGCCGCGGCATTCTTTCCTCGCGCGGCATCTTGGTCTGGAATGAGCTTGAAGCTCTGGGCATCCCCAACATCATCGGCGTCAATTACTCCTGGGGAATGACGATCATTGCGATCAAACAGGCTTATCCCGGCCACGCGATGCGCGCGGCGCATGGCGCGCTCGGCGGCACTGCGGGTTATCATGGACGCTTTGTCATAATGGTCGATGACGATATTGACCCCTTCGATCTACATGACGTCCTATGGGCCATCGCGACGCGGTGCGACCCGGAAACTTCCCTCGACGTTTGCCGCAGAATCTGGAGTTACAAGATCGATCCGCGACTGCCCAAGCATAAAAAGGAAGCCGGCGATTATACGGGCGCCGCGGCGATCATCGACGCGTGCAGGCCGTATCACTGGATCGACGAATTTCCGCGGACCACCAAGATCAGTGAAGAGTTGTTGAAAGCAACCGAGCAAAAATGGGGCAAGTTTTTTAACGAATGACGATAGATTTAAGGGAGGTGTTATATGTCCACGGCCGAACGTTATGGAATTCCATCGACGAAAATTATCGAGCTGATGAAGCATCTGCAGGTGCCGTTCAGGAATGTCGGCCCGAAGCACAAAATCATGGTGATGACCGACACCGCCATGGACCCGCTCGTATGGCAGGCGATCATGGCCGTGCTCAACGAACGGGGCGCGCAGGCCATGTTGTGCATGTTCACGCCGCTTCCCTATCACTGCGCCGATCCGCTATCGATGGCGATTGCTGCGGCGAAAGATGCGGACCTGGTGGTTGCTTTGACGACCACTTGCATGAATAGCGGAACGCCGGGTCTCAGAGAAATTCGCCAGACGGGCAAGACCGGAATCCTGTTGATGGAAGAATCGACGGTGGAGATACTCACCGAAGGCGGCGGCAAAACCACGCTGGAGGAGATGGAGGAGATCGGCGATATCTGCAGAAGGATCGGTGCAGTGTACGACAAGGGCAAGAAGATTCGCATTCAATCCGATTCGGGCAGCGATTTCACCGCGGATATTTCAGGCTACGAGCCCAACTATCACGCCGAACGTTGGTCCCAGCCGCCGGCGCGCATTAGCGAGAAAACCGGGCGCTTGACCGGCGGCACGTGGCCGTGGGGCGAGATTCATGTCGAGCCGAAGCCGGGCACGGCGAACGGGACGATTGTTTGGGATACAACGGCCCATGTCCCCCATGGGCGCTGGGAAAATCCGGTTCGGCTCATCATCAAAGACGGTTGGGTGAAAGAGATCGAGGGCAAGAACGAAGCCGCCTACATCAAGGATTATCTCAAGAAGTACGGCGATGAAAATTCCTGGGGCGTCGGAGGAGAAGCGGCGATCGGAACAAATAAAAACTGCCCGCCGAACACCTACAACATGCGCAGTGAAAAGAAGCGACTGGGCGCCATGCATTTCGGCATCGGCCACGGCGCCGATCGCGGAAAAGTGAACAGCAAGCTGCGCCTGGAAGGAATCGTGGACCGCGTCACCGTCGTGGTCGATGACAACATCGTGGTTTGCGACAAGGGGCAGATTAAGGTCTGAAGGATGCCATTGGAGTACTGGAGTGGTGGAGTAATGGAGTGATGTTTTTAAACCAATACTCCATCACTCCAATACTCCATCACTCCATCGTCATAACCGGAGACCGTAAGTAATCCTATGGATTTTCCCATCAATCCTCCTATTGGAGAGCGAGTCAGAAGAAAAGAAACGTTCCGGTTTGTGACCGGAACCGGCCATTACGTCGACGATCTACTGCCGCCGGGCACGCTTCATGCGGCATTCGTCAGGAGCTCCTGCGCCCATGCGCGCATCAAGAGCATCGATACCGAAGCCGCGCGCGCGATGCCGGGAGTTCATGCGGTTTTTACCGGCAAGGACATCGCCGGAAGAGTAAAGCCGTTGCGCGTGGGCGGCAGCTCGATCCTGCGCCCGATCAAGCTCTATCCTTTGGCGGTCGACAAGGTGCGCTACTTTGGCGAACCATTGGCCGTGATCGTCGCCGACTCCCGTTATATTGGCGAAGACGCCGCGGAAGCCGTCAATATCGATTACGAAATGTTGCCCGCGGTGATCGATCCGGAACGGGCGATGGAAGAGGGCGTCCCGTGTGTGCACGAAGAGATCGGCACCAACGTTGTCTATAATTTTCATTTTGCCACCGACGGGATCGATAAAATATTTCAAGAAGCGGACGTTGTCGTTAAGGAACGAATTCGCAGTCATCGCATTACCGCGTGCCCGATTGAACCGCGCGCCTATTTGGCCCACTTCAACAGCGACGAAGGCAGCTTGACCATGTGGTCGGCGACGGCCAACCCGCATTCTCTGAGAACGCGCATCGCCGAGATCTTGAGTTTTCCCGAAGGCAAGATTCGTGTCATCGCGCCCGACGTGGGCGGGTCATTTGGAGTCAAGATTCAAACCTATCAGGAAGAGCTTTTGCTGCCTTTTCTCTCGCGCGAGTTGGGGCGGCCGATCAAGTGGTGCGAGACCCGCGTGGAGCACATGCGCAACGGCCGTCACGGGCGCGACCAGATTCATTATATCGAAATGGCGCTCAAGAAAGACGGCACCATGCTCGCCATCAGAGACAAGATCATCGCTGACATGGGCTCGACCTATTCGGTCGATCACTCGATTATGGCGGCCGCGCTTTACATGACAGGCGTGTACCAGATTCAAAATTATTCCGTCGATGCGATCGGCGTATCCACCAACAAGACCACGCACGGCTCGTTGCGTGGCATCGGCAAAGCCGACGCGTCCTATATTCTCGAGCGTTTGGTCGATATCGTCGCGCGGGAGCTCAAGATGGACCCGGCGGAAATTCGCATGAAGAACTTTATCCCCGCCGAAGCTTTCCCTTATCGAAATGTCACCGGCGCGCTCTACGACAGCGGGCAGTATCACTTGTGCCTGAAACGCGCGCTGGATTTGGCGGGCTATGATCAATTGAGAAAAGAGCAGGAAGAATTGCGCCGGCAGGGCCAGTATCGCGGCATCGGCGTCGCGCTGGTGATGGAGCCGACGAGCTCGAGCCGCATTCATGCCACCGGGGGTTATGCTTCTTGCCGGCTGCGCATCGACCCGTCGGGAGCGGCGACGGTCTTTTCCAGCATGGGCGAGCAGGGCCAGGGACACGAGACCACGATTGCGCAAATCGTCGCCAGCCAGACGGGTATTCCGTTCGATAAAATCGAGGTGATTCACGGCGACACGCTGCCGACGCCGTATGGTTTCGGCACCGGCAGCAGCCGCTCGTCGGTCGTGTTGATGCCCTCTGCCTGGGTTGCGGCGAAGAAAATGCGCGACAAGTTTCTCGGCATCGCGGCGCGCCGGCTTAGCGTGGTTCCGGACAAGCTCGATATCGGCGACGGCAAAGTTTTCGCCAAGGACGAGCCCGGCCGTTACATTGAGATCATGGAAATTGTCCGCACGGCCTACGGCGCGATACATCTACTGCCGGAAAATATGGAGCCGGGTCTCGAAATCATGGGTTATTTCGTCAATCCGAACATCGACTACACGCCGGATGAAAAAGGTCGCATGAACACTTTTTCGAGCTATCCGTATGCCGCGGTCGTTGCCGTCGTGGACGTGGATATCGAAACGGGCTTCGTCAAGATCGTCAAGTATTGCACGGTCCACGACTGCGGCAACATGATCAATCCACAGATCGTCGATACGCAACATCAAGGATCGATTATGCAAGGGATCGGCGCCGCGCTTTATGAAGAGCTGCGCTATGACGAAGACGGCTCGCTGCTCAGCTCGACGTTCATGGACTATCATCTGCCCTCGGCAGAGGAGGTTCCGGACATCACCTTGGCCCACATCATTACTCCCAATCCCTTTACGCCGCTGGGGGCGAAAGGAGCGGGTGAGACCGGAATGTTGGGGCCACCGCCGGCGTTGTGCAATGCCGTGGAAGACGCGTTGAGCCCCCTGGGCGTAAAGGTGCGGGAGACTCCGCTGACGCCGGAGCGGGTATTGGATTTGATTGAGAAAGGACAGGCGGCGAAATCTGCTCATGCTTAAAACTATTTCTCTGGTTGTTAATGGCAAACCGTACTCAGGGGACGTCGAGTCGCGGACCTTATTGGTGCATTTCCTGCGCGATACCCTGCGGCTTACGGGAAGTCACGTCGGATGTGTGGTCGGTCGCTGCGGCGCGTGCACCGTCATGTGGAACGGCACTCCGGTGAAGTCTTGCATGGTGTTTGCGGTTCAGGCGGCCGGCGACGAGATCGTCACGGTCGAAGGATTGGCGCAGGATAAGCGACTGCATCCTTTGCAAGAGGCGTTTTGGAAAAACGACGCGGTGGAATGCGGTTACTGCACGCCGGGAATGCTGATGTCGGCCTACGGATTGTTGCGGAAGAACAGCAACCCAAGCGAAGAGCAGATTAAGAGAGCGATCGCGGGCAATTTGTGTCGCTGCACCGGCTACCGAAATATCGTCGCGGCGATCAAAGAGTCGGCCGCTAATTTCACGGGGTGAAGGAGGATCTATGGTCAGCATTCTAAAAGATATTCCCATCGAGGGCGTAAAAATCGTTCCTTGCCGTGTGCGTGGACCCAGAGGCATCGTTAAATCATTTCTCGTCACCGGCGACCAGAGGCTTATTTTAGTCGATACCGGCTTTTCCGATGCCGACGCCGATATCATCATGGATGCGATCAAAGACATGGATCGCAAACATGAGGATCTCAAACTATGCGTCCTCACGCACCGGCACGGCGATCACACGGGAGGCTTGAAGAAGCTAAAAAAGACGCTCAAGTTTCAGGTGATGGCGCACGAGTTGGACATGCCCGCGATTCAAAAGAACACCGGGTATGATGTCGATCATGTCGTGAAGGGCGGGGAAAGTCTTCCCGATTGCGGCGGCATCAGCATCTTTCACACTCCCGGCCACACCGCTGGGAGCATCAGCCTGCATCTGCCGCGGATCAAGACACTGATCGCCGGCGACGCGCTTGTGAGCGCCGGCGAGCATTTAATCGTTTCCCCTCCTTTTCTCTCATCGGATCCGGAGGCGGCGAAAGATTCCGTCCAGCGGCTCATCGATATGAATCTCGGCTTGGAAAGAATATTGGTCGGTCATGGCGATGATGTTTATGAAGACGCCAAAACACCTCTCAGCCGGGTGCTGGCGGGACCCAGGGAGTAGGAAGCAAAGCGCAGGGAGCATGGAGCAAAGCGTGAGACGTAAGGTCTCAGGGTCGGTAGGGGCGCGATTCATCGCGCCCGGACTCAGACGTCAGAAGCAAGCAGCGAAACCATTTTAGTTAAAACGAGAGATTCAAGATGTTCAGGATCGGATTAATCGCGGCAGTTGTTCTTTGGATTGGGATACAGCCTGCCTTTGCGGCCGAGAATCTAAAGAAAATCAGGATTGCTTCTAAAGCTCCAGGGGAATCGGTAGTCCCCTATCTCATTTCGCAGCGGCTGGGGTTTTACCGCGAAGAAGGAATGGAAGTCGAAGTCATCGTGACTCGCGGCACGGTCACTACTCAGGTTGTCCTGGGCGGCGCGGTCGATTACAGCAACGGTGGCTCTATCCCTGCCATACTCGGAGGCGCGCGGCTCAAGATACTGCTGATCAGCAGCGATAAGCCGTCGCAATATCTTGTGAGCTCACCGAAGATAACTACGGTGAAACAGCTCACCGGAAAATCCGTGGCCATTTCCGATAGCGCCGGAAATTCGACTTTGATCCTCCGGGATCTTCTGGTGAAGAACGGCGTCCCATACGAAAAAGTTCAAATGCGCGCTGTCGGTGAACCCTCAGTCCGCTTCGGGGCGCTCTTGGCGGGTACCGTCGATGCGACCCTGATGTCCTATGGCCAAGCCAAGCAGGCCGAGGCGAAAGGCTTCCGGATTCTCGCTTACAGCGGAGATTTTGTATCAGCGCTCGCCGCCAACTTGGAAACCAGCGACGAGAAAATCCAGAAATCCCCCGACGAGGTCTATCGCGTCGTCAAAGCGACCCTAAAGGGACAGATTTTCTTTCACAACAACCCGAATGAGGCGACAAAGTTTATGATGGAAGCGCTTCGTCTGACCGACTTCGATCAAGCCCGAGAGATTTGGAGCGAGCGCAGCAAACAGTCTTCGGAGCTGGCGAAGATCGGCAGAGCCAGCGAGGAAACCATGACCGTCAACGTGGAGCGCGTACGCGAACAAATGCGCACGGTCGGGGCCATGCAAAAAATGAAGGGCCCTATCTCACTCGACCAGGTGTACGATTTTTCGTTTGCGAAGAAAGCGTACGATGAATTAAAGGCCAAAAAATGGGATCCCATGCGATACGAGTATAGTAAGAGGTAGACATGTATCCAGCGTCTTTCGAATATCTGGCGCCGCACGGCGTGAATGAAGCTATTGCGCTTCTGCGACAATATGGCGATGACGCCA
>JBGPIK010000264.1:0-9729 GCA_041484845.1 Binatia bacterium
AGATCGGAAGAGCGAGGCATAGAGGCGAACAGTTTCAATGCCGTGTTCGGTGCTCGGTTCGCCGCTTGCGCTTTGCCACGGGCGTTCGCTCCAGCAGCTCGGTTTGCGGGCTGCTCCAAGGCACAGGCTCATTGCCTCGGTCTGGAGAGCTCGCCTCTCGATTGACTTTGATGTGAGAAATGCGGGCTAGGGTCGCGCCGGGGTTTCGACGAATAGACCGCACCGACAGCGTTCGTAGGGGTTCCGGCGCTGGCAGGTTGGAACGGGTTAGGGCTGACGTAAAATAGCGGGTTAGACCGCGGATCACGAGTTGCGGCAGGTTTGGTGTTAGTCTATCGAGTGATCTTCAAGATTTGATTCCGATAGGTTTAAGGGCATCGGCGGTTTCGTCCCAATGGTTGCGCTGGAAGTCTGCGCCTGCGCCGGCGACATAATGTTACGAGCCATGGGCCTCCGCTCCCCGACGCGCTAAAAGGTCACGGACATAATGCTGCAGCCGATCCTTCTCAGTCGGCGAAAAACGCAGAAACTCCACCCCCACGTGATCTTGTCGAACATTGCGGACAACGGCTTCGACGTTGACGGGTTGGAGCACATTTGAGATCTGCAACTCCATGCGCAAAATGCTTCCCTCTTTCGGACTATTCGTCCCCGCCTGTGGCTGAAAAGTGCAACCGCTCATCGAAATGTCGCACGCCATTCCCCTGCCATGCAAAGCTTCAGCGCTGAACGACACTGGAAAAGTCGTCGGCAATCGTTCGTATTCGCGGCGATCATCCTCCATGCGAAAATAACGAACCCCCCATTGAAGACCCTCAAAGCGGCAGCCACACAACTGGCATCTGAAAGGATAGATATAAAAGAGGCTCAGAAGCTTTTCCGCAAACCCCACGCGGGCCACGCGCGCGCCGTACTCTTTGGAACAGTTTGGACATTTTATTTCCGCCATTGGCACTCTCCCTGTCTTTCTTTGGAGTCTGCGCAGGCTATCCGGAGCAAGTCACACGTTATAGGTCGGCGGATTTGCCACCGACTTTAACGCGCGCGCCGCGGTTTGTTGCCGCCTCCGCGTTGCCGCATCGCTTATCTTGGAATTGACTTAGTTGCCTTTCCGGCAGCTCCCGTCGGCAGCACAAGAGTAAAAGTCGATCCCTGCCCCGGCTCGCTCTCAACCGAGATGGTTCCGCCCAAAGACTCTGTGAATACTTTTACTAAATGAAGGCCGAGTCCAACCCCGCCGCGTTGCCGCGTGGAAGAGCTGTCGCCTTGGCGAAATTTGTCGAAAATAAACAGCAGGCTCTCTTTCGAAATACCAATACCTGAATCCGCGATCTCGAATTCCATCATGCCATGATCGGCGCTCGGCCGCGCTGAAATTCGGATTGTGCCTTCGTCGGTGAACTTAATGGCGTTGTTGATCAAGTTCTGCAGAATGATCCTGAGTTTTGCTTGGTCCGAGCGCATCGTCGACAGATCGGCGGGAATAAGCCACTGCATTGCAACCGGCTTATCCATGGGAGGTTCGTGATTGACGCGCAGCTCGCGGAGGAGTTCAACGACTGAAAACTCTTTTGGGTCAGTAGATACCTCTCCGGCATCGATCCGGGCAAGATCCAACATGGCGTTGACCATATATAACAGGTTGTCCGACTGCCGAAGAATCTTCCCCAAGGCTTCTTCTTGATCCTTGGTGACCTCACCGAACACACGGTCCTTGACGGCCTGGGCGTAGCCGACAATCAAATTGAGAGGAGTGCGAAACTCATGAGACACAATATCCAACACTTCCTTTTTCCCTTGATTCCGTTGTTCCGCTTCCTGTTTGAGTCTCTTCTGAGCGCGAACAAGCTGGGTGAAATAGCCGTAGAAAAGCGCGATGATAAGCAAAAACGGAAGCCGCAAGTAAACACTGGGATTGAAATCGTTGTTCGAGCGAAACAAAAGGAGGCCGTAAACAACCGGCGCTGACAAAGAGATAAGAGTCAAGATCCTGGGATTCTCAAAGATGCAGCAAATGATAATAAGCAAGAAATAGGTGAGATAAAAATCAGTCTCGACGTGTCCATTGATGACAAGCGAAAACGTGAGAACCAGGGTATCCGCCACGACCAAAGGCGAGTAGAAGGAAGCGGAAGCGAATTGTTTTTCATTGACAAAGTAGAGACCCACATTGGAACCGACATAAAAAAGAATTAACAGATGGAGTAGACTTTCGGGGAGGAGTTGTTTCAGCGGATAGAGCAGCAAATACGAACAAATGATAACGACGGGCCAGCGAATCAGAACCACGCTGGCCTTGATCGGCATGCCAAAACCGGTGGCGGCGGGTGACGAGGCAAAGGGGAAAAGCTCAATCGTGTCGTCGATTTTCATCCGTTTATGACGCCGTAGCGCTCAGCGCCGGCACCGGCATTGTATATCGGCTGGATATCGCCGCCAAGGGAAAAAGCTCTCGTCTCAGCGTCGGCCGGAAATAGGCGCCGTTATTCCCCAAAAAGCTTTTTCATCCGATCCACAACTTCCTTTGATTGACTGACGGCTTGCTTGGCGATGCGCTCGAGATCCTCGCCGAACTCTGGATCGGCTTCGAGCTTTTTATTCTTGACGTCCGCCAAAAATGCGGCGGCGCCCATGGTTTTGCGGAAGGCATCGCGAAGCACTTTGAGCCGTTCGGAGTCAATACCCGGGGGCGTGACAAAGGGGCGACCGAGATCGCCGGCGGCCAATATGGCGGTCACGAATCCCCGCGTGTCCGCCAAGACTTTGTATTCGTTCATGAGTTCATGAATCGTCGGCACATCCGGCATTCTCGCATCCCGTTTGCGTCCCGTTTGCACTAAAATACGGATTAGATGCTGTTTGCGCCATGTTATGAAAGGCTCGCGCGCAAAAAATGTCGAAACGCTCAGGGATCGGCAGACCACTTCACCTCGCTCGAAGGCCAGATCCTGTTCAGCACCGCCCTGATAGCCCATGACAACGTTGAACTTCGCTCCGAAAGTTTCCTCCAGAAGTTTAGGGATGAAGTAACCGCTCGTGCCGGTTGCCGTGGCCGAACACTTGGGAGCCCGCGCGGCTTTGCGGATATCGTCGATATTTTTGTACGGCGCGTCGGCCCTCATATAAAGCAGCCATGGCGTGTCCTCCGTCGAACCGATCCAACCGTATTTGGCCCAATCAAAATGCGCCTCCTTTTTTCCCACGAGCTGATCCAGATAAAGCGACGGGCCAATCGAGCCTATCGTCAAACCGTCCGGCTTCGCTACGTTATAAACGTGATTGGCGGCAATCATCGAGCCCGCGCCCGGCATGTTCTGCGCGATCATAGCGGGATTGCCTGGAATATGTTTTCCCATATGGGCGGCTAAGAGCCGCGACCAGACGTCAAAGCCGTCGCCGGCCTGATAACCGACGATAATCGTGATCGTCTTGCCTTGAAAATAGGGAGGCTGAGCACTAGCCGTGGTGGCTCCAAGCCAGGCCAACCAGAAACTGAACAGCATTTTTTTCATGCTTTCTTTATGTCTCAAGTTGCAGAGAACGCGCTTCAGTCCGCAACGGCTTCACCCTTTGAACGACTGAAACGATTGAAACTTTATTTTGACCACTTGAACGTCTTGAACGATTGGAACGATTGGAACTCCCTGTTTAATGGAGATACCCCCTGCCGCCGCCTTCGGATTCCGCCAAGGCAAGATTATGTCTAACTGCTATGAGGTGCGGGTGGATTTCAAGCGCTTTGCGAAAACAAATCGCCGCCTCGCGGTACTCGCTTAAAGACAAATGACAAAGCCCCTGCCCGGATGCGGCCCCGAAGTGATTCGGGTTGATCGTCAAGGTCTGCTGGCAGTCTGTAATGGAACCGGTAAAGTTTTGCCGCAGGTAACGAACCGTTGCCCGCTTGTTCCATCCTTCTGCGAACTCGGGCTTGAGTTCGACGACGCGGCTGAAAAGCGCCTCCGCCTCAGCGAGTTTTTGCTGCTGCATCGCTTCGACACCGGCGCGAAAGATTCGGTCGATTTCCGCATCCCCCGAGCGGCACCAGTGGCGCCAGAGAATCGCCTCCGCCGTGGCCGCAAGCTCGGAATCTTCGCTTTTGAGCGCCACGAGCGCTTCTTGTTCGTTCGTTGGGTACATCTCGATTAATTGATCATGTTCGGCGACAACCCGCGCACAAAGGACTGAGCTATGAGGACTCAGGACTGAGTATCAGAAACTGTAGGATGGGTGGAGCAAAGCGATACCCATCGCTGTAACTCAGTCCTCAGCACTCATTACTCAGCACTTCTTCATCCATCCCGCCGCTTTCTTCACTACGTCCTCCAACACCTCGACGTCCGACCACCGCGCGCTTTTCAGCATGTGAAACGAATGGTCGCCGCCGTCGACCACGAACAACTCAGCGCTTTCACCGATTTTAGCGCACAGCGGCTTGAGCAATTTTAGCTCGGCCAGGGCATCGCGCGAACCCTGAAGAAAAAACATGGGAATTTTGATCTCGGCCAGATGCTGGCCGCGCTCCGCGCCCGGCCGGCCCGCCCCGTGCAGCGGAAAGCCGAAAAATATCAAACCGCGCACACCGTCGAGCGGCTCCTGCGACGCCGCCAGCGAGGTCATGCGCCCGCCCATTGATTTACCGCCCGCGAAAAGCGGCAGTTTCCCCGCGTGTTTCTTGGCCGCCGCGACGGCCGCCCGCACCGTATCCGTGAGCACGCTCTCGGGATCGGGCCGCTTGGTGCGCTTCTCCATATAGGGAAATTGATAGCGCAGCGTCGCAACGTTCTGATCGGCCAGCTTCGCCGCGACTTCTTCCATAAACCTGTGGCGCATCCCCGCCCCCGCCCCGTGCGCAAGCAGGAGCAACGCGCGCGCGCCGCTCGGTTCTAATAGGAGCCCGGACACCACGCCGGCTTTCTCGTTGACAAAGAATTGGATTTCCTTGGCTCGCGATTGCGTCATGGTGAATTATTCTCCAAGTCGCTGCCGCCGGATAGCGATGGCTGACGTAGATTCGTTTCCCGCCCATAGCAGATACCAGATTATCTCCCGCGTCACCACTCTCCGCCGAGACATAATAAGGATATCCAGTCCAGATCGTTTTTGTTACGATTGTATGGCAAACCAGCGATGGGGTACGAAACTCGACCTAGCTAAGTTGAAAATTTTCCGCGCGGGAGGCGACGACAACAATGGAAGACAATGCAAGCGTTCGGCGCGGTTGGTGGCGACGACTGCTGCGAATCGTAAATTCGTTAGTCTGGGTGATCGTCGCAATGATTGTCATTCCCCAGGCCTGCGGGACTTATTGGACGGATCGGGCGAGAACGAAACTGCTTGAGGGGTTTCAGAGCGAGAGGAAATCCCGGGTCATCGCCATGATTCACCGTCAAGAAACCGTGAGCGTGCTCGGAGTCCCCGTGAGCAACTTTATCGACATCGAAGACTCTGAAGAAATACTGCGCGCCATTCGCGCAACGCCTAACGATCAACCCATCGATATGATTCTTCATACGCCGGGAGGTTTGGTTCTTGCGGCGGAGCAGATTGCCAGAGCGTTGGTTGAGCATAAGGGGAAAATCACGGTGTTTGTTCCGCACTACGCCATGAGCGGGGGTACTTTGATCGCCCTGGCTGCCGACGAGATCGTCATGGATAGCAACGCCGTGCTTGGACCCGTCGATCCCCAGATCGGTGAATTGCCGGCGGCGTCGATTGTGAAAATTCTTGACTTCAAAAAGCCCGGCCAAGTGAGTGACGAGATGCTGGTCCTCATCGATATAGCTGCCAAAGCGCGTGTTCAGGTCGCCACGTTCGTTGCCGAGCTTCTGCTCAAACATTATCCTAAAGAGAAAGCGGCGGAGCTCGCAGCCATTTTGAGCGAAGGCCGCTGGACGCACGATTTTCCCATCATGGTTGATGGTGCACGGCAACTCGGATTGAAGGTGTCGACGAACATGCCGCGAATGGTTTACGAGCTAATGGATTTATATCCGCAGGCTGGTACGGGCCGGCCTTCAGTGCTTTATGTGCCGTTGCGTCGGTCGACCAAAGATCAGGGTGAAGCGCCAAGAGCAACACCCAATTCGCCGACATCCTGGCTGGAGCCATTTTATCGGCGGAGTTGACGATCTTCGCGGCGGCATCATGGCTTGGGTCAGTGGCTGGCACGTATCGGGCGAATGTCTGCGCAGTTCAAATCGTTCAAGCCGTTCAAAAGTTCAAGTGGTTTAACGGGGGGCGCCATGAAAAACTTGACCATCATCGTCGGTACGGTGGGACAGAGCATCATGCGTAGCGAGGACAATGGACAAACCTGGGCGCGAATCGGCCCGCGGCGGGGATTTGCCTATGAAGCCTCCGTGCGCTGCATGGCGATGCATCCGCAGCAGTCCAACATTATTTTTGCTGGGACGGAGAGAGGCCTGTATCGCAGCGACGATGCGGGAGCGAACTGGCAATTCATCGATTCGGCGCTCAATGCTCATTATATCTGGGCCCTGGCCATCGATCCGGTAAATCCGCAAATCATGTTCGCCGGAACCGGCACGCCGACCCCGGCCATGCTCTTCCGTTCGACGAACGGCGGTCGGACGTGGGAGAAGCGGCCGGTGGAAGTCGCGGCGCGGTGCGAAGCTGTCGGCACGCCGAGATTCACAGGGATCGCCATCGACCCGGTCGAGCCGAACCATATCTGGGCGGGCCTCGAAGTCGATGGCGCGCGGCACAGCAGCGACGGCGGCGAGACCTGGAGCCTTTTAGAAGTCACCGGCCGCAAGGATATCCACAACGTGGCTGTAACTGCGGGGCCGCCGAAAACCGTTTTCATTATGGCCAATCGTGAAATCTACGCGAGCGCCGATAACGGCGCGACTTGGGGAGCTCGGGGCGTGCAGAATAGTCTCCCTTGGGAGTACCCTAGAAAAGAAACTTACCTGCGCGCCATCGCGGTTGATTCGGCAGATCCGAAGAGCATTCTTTTGGGATTTGGCGACTCCACGCCGGGAACGTCGGGCGCCATCGCGCGATCCAACGATCTTGGAAAGAGCTGGACGTTGTTGCCCTTGCCGGTGGAGCCGAATTCCACGATCTGGACCTTTGGTATGAATCCCTCAGATCCGAGCATCATCTTTGCCGCGAGCCGATACGGTTACCTTTACCGCAGCGACACGGGTGGAGAATCTTGGACCAAGCTCCGCCGGGAGCTCAGCGAAATTGCCGCGGTATCCTGGCTGCCGAATTGATGGGCCATGCCGGCGGTGTTCGGGCGCTGCCTTTCACGTTCCGCTTTTAAACTGGCGACTCGGAGCCAACAATTCGGGACTCGAAACATCGAATGACTACCTATACAGTTCCTTCAGCAATCCGCTCTTTTCTATTTTGTCGAGGAAGCGGGTATCGACAAACTGATCGGGCTTGGCGTTCCGGGCGGCGGGAACGGTTCGCGTGAGATCGTCAAGCGCATTTTGCATTCCCGCCATGTTGATATACGGCGCTCGCTCGACGACCTTGCCGACGTAGAAATCGTAGGTTTTTCTGAGCAGCACAGGGTCCGTCACGCTGGTATATTTCGCCAATGATCTGACGGTGAACTCCCGGTCGGTGATTGCGCGATGCATGCCGCGAACGTAGGCGCGGAGAAAGCGGTCGATGGTGTCGGGTTTTTTGCGTATCAAGTCTCCCGGCACGACCATGGTGGGATTGGGATACGCGTAATCCATGTCGGTGATGCTCAGGAGTTCTTTGAACCCCAATTTCTCCGAGAGAAATTGGGTCGGCGGGGAAACCAGCGACGCGTCCACGGCTCCCGATTTCAAAGCGCCGAACATCGACGACATGGAACCCAATTGCATAAGAACGACGTCTTTCTGCGGGTCCAAGTTGTGTTTGCGCAGGGCGTAACGCGCCGAGACGTCCGAACTCGAACCGAAGCGACTGACGGCGATCCGTTTGCCGCGCAGGTCTTCAATGCTCTTCACTTCGGGCCTCGTGTGGATCGAAAAGACCAACTTGTTGACGTTATTGCCGATCGCCTTCAGATCGGCGCCGCTAAGAACCGCGGCCATCATCGGCCCGCCGCCCAAGGAAGCGATGTCGACGTCGCCCGCCACCGTCACCTGCGCAAGCTGAGTTGCGCTGGGAACGAAAATCAATTGATCGTCCAATCCTTCGGCGACAAACAGACCCGCGTCGTGCGCCACCCAGATACCGACGTAGGCGCCGCTGATGGAGCTATACGCGATGCGCATGCGCTCGGCGGCAAATACTGCGGTTGCGCCAAACAGGACAACGAAGACGATCCCAACCATTGATCGTTTCATAAATTCGCCCTCCGAAAATCCGACAGATGGATTTTGCGGCCACTCTGTAATGATATGGCGGCCAGTCTATGCCACTCGCCATATCAGTGGCAAGCTGATCTTTTATCTAGCTTCATCGTGCCGTGGTTCTCAATTCAGCCGGGACGGCGCATGACTGGGACTTAGAATGATGACGCCTGGATGAGTTCGAAGAATACGATCTCGCCAAACCCGAACAGTCCCTTTTTCGACGCCCCACGCTCCAGTTGCCCAGGTATCGCCGGCGGATCGCTAACAAACTACACCGCTACCCGATGATCGATGCCTGGATCTATGTTTACAATCAGCCGATTGACAGGAAGGATAAAATCGAAGAGCCGTCGTGGCACGAGTACAAGCGGAAACGACAAAAGCCGGAGTTTTCCGTCGGGTGTGGTATAAAATAGATAGAGGAGGAGAGATTTGTCGTCTTTCCGGGTAGCGACGTTGGGAATTATAGAGTGAAGCATCCCAGCATCGTTAAAAGCCAAGGGCGGACTTAACCCCATTTTCATTTTTTGTTGGGATAGATTGAATAAGTACCAAAGTCAATTTGACTCCAAATCGCTGAGTTACCGCTGAGCCACAACCGAGTAAGGGAGTGGATCAGGAGGCGCAAATGAGAAACATAAGAGTTGCCCACCTTTATTTGTCTCCTCTTATTCTACTTGGCATGTTCTCTTTAGGCCTTGCCGCCGAAGCGGAGAGGACTACGCTGGGAGTCACAAGCCGCGTCGGCAGCAACTTCCTGCCTTTTGTCATCGCCGAGGAGAAGGGATTTTTCAAGAGTGAAGGACTCAATACGGTTGTTGTGGTCATGCAGAATCAGGTTGTGGTCAACGGGGTCCTCAGCCGGAACGTGGATTACGGCGGGACCTTTTCGAATTTTGTCGGGGCTGCCCTTGCCGGGCTCCCCCTGCGCATCGTAATGGCTGTCATGGATTCCTCCGACCATGTCTTAGTAACAAGCCCGGACATAAAGAAGGTGGAGGACCTCAGGGGTAAAAAGATCGGTATCAGCAGCTTCGGCGGATCACCACACAGCGAGGTCATTATGATCCTGAGAAAATATGGCATGAATCCAGATAAGGACGTTACCTTCTTGCAAATCGGGGGCAGCGCCAGTCGTTATGCGGCTCTGGAAAGCAACTCTATTCAAGCCGCGATGCTGGTCCCGCCTTTCAACAAGATCGGACGAAAAAGCAGGGGCTTCAATGAACTCGTGGCGATCAGTGACGTGGTGAAGATCCCGTTTGGGGGCATCGCGGTGCATATCGACAAAATAAGGGAAAAGCCCCAAGAGATTGTCAAAATCATCAAGGCAATCCTGAGGAGCATCGATTTCATCCGGGAGCGTAAAAATGACGTGCTATCCTTTATGGAGAAGAGCTGG
>JBGPIK010000265.1:0-9712 GCA_041484845.1 Binatia bacterium
CACGAAGCGCGTGAAGAACACGAAGGTTTCGGATCATTTTTTTAATAAAACTCTCTTGAAACTTCGTGATCTTCGTGACCTTCGGGGTAGTGGTTGTCTTCTCGTTTTTGGTTGCGGCTCAGCCGCGCTAGGAGACGATCGCTATTTGAAACGCGCAAGATAGCCTTCGCGCTGCAATTCCTGCACTATGCTGTTATCGAAGAAATCTTCGGGTTTCGCGTTCTTAGCGTTGGCGAAACCGGGCTGCGTCGCGAGGAACTTGAGCACCACGGCGACGCCCTTTTGATCCGTCAACGGCGGCTGCGAGAAAAGCTTCGAGTAGTAATCGAAACTGCGCTTGGCAATAGCATCATCGGTGATCCGCATATACTTCTTCATGATCGCAGTGCTCCGTTCGGCATCCGTTTTGAGTACATGAATCGCTTCGATGTAAGCCATCAGCACGCGTTTGACGATATCGCGATTATTACGCAGATATTCTTTACGCACGACCAGCCCCGATTGCGGAAATGGATCCGAACCGGTGGTGAAATCCGCCAGGGTCGTCAAGTGAAGTTTCTCCGCTTCGAATGTAAACGGCGGCGCAAGAATGGTCGCATCGATATTGCCGGTTGCCACCGAAGTCAGACGCGGCTGAGACCCGGGGATGGCGAGAAAGGTGATCGTTTTTGGATCGATCCCCCACCGTTCGAGGGCGTTCAAGAAGAAAAATTCATTCATCTCGCCGCGTCCCACCAACCCCACCGTCTTGCCGACCAAGTCTTGGGGCTTCTTAATTGTTTTGGGCTGGGCAACGATAGTGACGGTGGGACGATTGGTCGAAGTTCCGACGATCACGACATCGCCTCCCGCCAAACTCGCTTGTACCGGTGATACGCCCGCGCTTTGGGAGACATGCGTTGCGTTGGCGAGGAGCGCCGCCATGCTGCGCGAGCCGCCGGCGATGCGAATAAGCTCAGAGGTAATCCCCTGCTTGGTGAAGAGCTTGAGATCATGCGCTACCCACAACGGCGCCTGATATCCCAGCTCGCCTCCGTAGCTCGCCATGATCTTCGTGCTCGGCGTGGAACTTTGAGCCGCAAAGGCAAGCGAGGTTTTTGTCTGTTCACCGCAAACTCCTACTGCAAGAAACATCAATGCCGTGGCCAATCGCTGAATCATAGTCGTTGTCTCCTTAGTTGCTTGACTTGCCGTACTCCGGCGATTCTTCGCGCTGCTCCATGCCGTGCGCTACCTCGTCGTGAAAAGGTTTGTAGATGTAGGCCATCCAACGCGACGGCGTATCGCCGTTCAAGTTGAAATGTTGGTGTTCCACGCCGCCGGGCTGAATCGGCAGCAAAATGAGATCGCCGCTTTCCCAGTCCTGGCGTTGTCCTTCCACCACGGTGTAACCTTTTCCTTCGGTAACATAAATCACCAGTCCGCCCTGATGGCGGTGCTTGCCGGAGCGGGTGCGCAGTTCATGGGTGAAGATATTCCAGTCCTTTAACACCGTGTCGTGCAGCGTGTTGCGATTAAGATAGTAACGCAGCCGCCCCTGGCGAGTCATTTCTTCGGCCCGCTCGTCACGGCGAACCACAATCTTCCCCGAACGCGAGCGCTGCTGTATCTCCTGCGTTCGCGCATAGTTGCGATCGTAGGTCGATTGCGGCGAATCAACGGAAACTTTAATGGCTTTGCCGGATTCCGCAGCGAGCCGGGCCTTGAGCGCCTCAAGCTCCGGCGCCTCCGAGTGAAATTCACCGCGGAACTCGGGCGCCGTTTCCAGTTGAAACAAGCCCGCGCCCCGGTCCATTCCGAGCGGCTCCGAAAAGTTCGGCAGACAGGCCGTGAACAGCGCTTCCTGCGAACTGTCTTCGTTGAAATGCTGATAGGTCACGCCTTCCGGCAACAACGGCAATTGCACGAGGTCTCCCGCTTCCCAGCTGTGGAAAACATCATTGATGACCGTTCTCCCCTTCCCTTGCACAATGAAGTGAACCACGCCGCCCTGGCAATGCTGTTTGCCGCTGCGGCCTCCGGGCGAAATCTTCTGCACGGAGAAGATGAGCGCTTTATGGCAGCTCTGCTGCATCGCCGGATGGAGATACCAGCGCATGGTTCCTTGCGGGTTGATCTCCCAGGGAAGCTCGGCGCCGCGAATCACAAATGGGCTTTCGGCTTGCAGCGCCCGTTGCCGATCGCGCAGCGCCATCAATTGAGCATAAACCGTGGATTGCTCTGTCATAAACGGAATTCCTCGAATCATTGAGGGAACGGTCGCGACCGTTCCCTACACAGCGTGTCAGCGCGTGACGAAATAGATGACCCTTTTCAACGGCTCTTATATCGGCCACTTCATTGCAATTCAAGATAAGGCTTGTTAAACGGGAAGACGTTTAGCGGTTGCGAGTGTCCATTATGAAGAAGATCTACATCACGCTATTGTTTTGCTCGCTCGTTATAACTGCCGCCGCCCGAGGCGACGATCGCGTCCGCATCACTTACGCGAGCCGTTCGATTTCGACAATTCTAACGTTTATCGCCAATGACAAGGGATTTTTCAAAGAAGAAGCGCTCGAGCCGCAGCTCATTTTGACCCGTGGAACTACCGCCATCGCCGCAGCCGTGGCCGGCGATGTCGAGGCAATCCATATCATGGGCACGGCGATTCGCGGTATCATTCAAGGTCTTCCGTTGAAGGTGCTCGCCGTTAATCAGAAAATTCCGCTATTTTGGCTGGTTACGAGGCCGGACTTAAAGTCGTTCGGCGATCTAAAAGGAAAGACGATGGCGGTCACCACTTTCGGCGGCAGCCAGCAACTCGCCGGATTCTATATGCTGCGCAAGGCCGGCATCGATCCGACAAAAGAAATTACCAGCATCGTATCGGGTGATGTCCCCGCGCAGCTCCAGGCACAGATCTCGGGGCCGGTTCAAATCACCGTGCTTTCACCGCCGACCGTTTTTGTCGCCCGCGACCGCTACAAGCTCAATCTACTCGCCTCCACCGGCGACGATTACATTAATTTCATTTCGGGACTGATCGTCTCGGAAAAAGCCCTGCGCGAAAAACCGGCGGTGATCAAACGCACGCTCCGCGCACTGGTGAAAGCCAATCGCTTTTTTCAAACGAATGAAACCGCATCCGCGGAAGTTCTCGCCAAGTACCTTAACGTGAGCCAAGCCATTGCTCTCGAAACCTACCGCTACAGCCGCCCCGCGTACACCCGAAACGGCATTCCTACTGAGAAGGAAATTGAAGAGCATTTAAAATCCGACGCGCAATTCCTCCAGCTGAAGACACCGGTCAAAAGCTCCGCCGTCTTCGATTTCTCGTTGCAACGGGAAGTCAATAACGAGTTGGGCGTGAAATAACGTCATTCAGAGAGTTACGGTTTGAAGAACTAAAAATGTAGGGTGGGTAGAGGCGCAAAGCGTCGAAACCCACCGCTTAGAACGATGGGGTTCGCCAACGCTCAACCCATCCTACTCGGCTTCGGGGCCGACATTTCCTCTCCTTGCCAAGCTAAGTGGCATGTGATTACAATGTAATCCCGAGAGACATTCGAATGAAGAGCCGCATTGTTCAGATTGGTAATTCACGGGGGATACGTCTGCCGAAGGTGCTTTTAGAGGAAGCTCAACTCCTTGACGAAGTTGAACTGGAGGCCGAGCCGGGCCGCATTGTGATTCGCAGAGGAGTCCGACCCCGCGCGGGCTGGGCAGCTGCAGCTCGAAGACTGCGTGAGCGGGATGAGGACCGCCTCCTTGATCCAACGACACGCACTCGCTTTGACGAGAAAGAGTGGAAGTGGCGATAGGACAGGCGTCGCCAGCGCGCGGTGAGGTCTACCTAGTTCAGCTTGATCCGACGCAAGGCAGTGAAATTCGTAAGACAAGGCCATGTCTTGTCGTCTCACCAGATGAGTTGAACGACCATCTGCGCACGGTTATCGTCGCGCCGATGACAACTGGAGGGCTAGCGTATCCGTGGCGAGTGCAGTGTCGGTTTCAAGGTCGGAGTGGATTTGTCGCCACGGACCAACTTCGTACGGTTGACATTGAGCGACTAACGAGGCGCCTCGGCCGTGTAGCTCCACGCTCCGTGGCTGCGGTATTGAACGTCTTGCAAGAGATGTTTGCGCCTTGAACTAAGTATAGGGGTTAACAGTTCACTAGAAATGCTCGTTAAGATCTCCGCGGCCTTCGATTTCCCCTTGCGCCGCGAGGTCAATAACGAGCGGGGCGTAAAGTAAGCCTATCGGGGCGGCTTTAAGCAAGGCCAGAAAACCTTCCCGCGAATCACGCACATTCAAAGATTATCTTTGGCAATATACCAGGGCCGGGTGAGAACATTGATGGTCGGGATTGCGATCCGGGTCTTTTGCAAAGCCTGGGCTTGGATATCCCCGGGTGCAAGTACAACAGCGACAACCGTGAGAAACGCGACTCCGCCCACAGACACCCACGAACGGATCTGCTTCATAATGGATCTCCTGCAAAAGAAAAAGCCAGACACTGCCGGTGAAATCACCGCTGTTATAATGCCAAGTTGGCAGCTTTTCAATCTCTGTGGCTCGATTGCCCGCAACTTGCCGCGTTAAGCAAATTGTCTATCCGAAGTCCGTCATTCCCGCATGCCTTAAGCGGGTATCTAGGAGGGTTCGGAACTGGACCCCCGATAAAAACATTCGGGGGGTGACGCTGTTGGGATAAAATCTCACCGCTTTGTTCTGATACCCCGTCAGCTTGCTGCGGGGTATCGAAGATAGGCGTGTTTCACTAGCCTAATGTAGGGTGGGTAGAGGTGCACAGCGCCGACACCCACCGCTTAGAACGATGGGTTTCACTAACGCTCAACCCATCCTACTTTTGATTCGCAGCGCAGCAAGCTGCGGGGAATTAACCCGCAGAGATTAAAAATCTTCAACAGTGCGAAGTAAGAGCAAATGAGTGGGTGAGGAAAATGGGGTCACGCGTTCTTGACTTTTAACGAGACAAAGACCGGCTAAAGTCTATGACCCCAGTTCCGCGCATTGTTTCCAAAAACGGGAACGGAGCTTTCCTTCCTTCCGCCACACTCTTGGAAAAGTATGACGCTGTTTTTACAGCGGATGCGAAGAGCCAGCCATGATCGTCCCGAATGTCTCACCCTCGCAATCTCCGGGCAAACATCTTGGTAGCTGGAGTTAACCACGTGATTGGCCAGTCTGTGTACAATGTCCACGGTTTGCCCCTTTCATTTTATTTTCAAGAGCATCTCGTTGAACAGAGCCTGATACGCCGCGTAATTCTTTCCTAACCTCGGATCACTCGGGTACAGTTTGAGCCCTTGAATCTTCCTGACGATCGCGTTTTCAGCGAAAATGCCCTTTCTACTCGGGACTTCCGTTCTAGCTAGCAATCTCTGGCCTTCTTCTGAGAGCACGAAATCTATGTACAGTTTTGCAGCATTGGAATGAGGAGCACTCGCGGCAAGAAAGACTGGATGCAATTTCGCAATTAAGGGCTCGGCGGCGACTGGTTCAATCGGCGCTCCCTGTCCAATTAACTCAGCCACGCTTGATACGTATAAGTTCAACGCTATGGGGAACTCGCCCGCGCCGAGAAGTTGGGCTTGCAGCCTCCTCCCACGGCGGGGAATAAGCTCCTGATCGCCAAGTCTTTTCATAAACCTCAAACCGTTGCCTTTCCCCATGATCGCGAGCATATTGCCGAACCATTCTGCGTCTTCCTGATCGATCGAGATTCTCCCCTTCCATTTTGGATCCAACAAATCTTTGTATGATTCTGGGACATCGCGTCTTGCCACCAACTTCTTGTTGTAGGCGATGACACCGACGTTGACGAAAACGTCGCACCAGAATCCGTCCGGGTCCCGAAACCCTTGCGGATAAAAAGCCGCTTCCGGCGACAGATATTGAGCCGCCAATCCCTTTTCCTTCAAAACCTCGGCTTCAAAACCTCCTATTTGGACGACGTCGACCGCGTGCCTCCCGGTCTGGTATTCAGTCATAATTCTTGGCAGGAGCCTTCCGGTCCCGCCCCGATAAAGGCCAGTGGTGATAGCAGGATAGCGCTTTTCAAAAGCTCTCAATAAGTCCATGCTTTGCGATTGCGTTTGAGTCGAATAGAGAACCATTCTCGCTTCTTTTTTTGCTCCTGCAATCAGCTGGGCTGTTCTTTGGTCCTCTCTGGAACCGGCCGCGCGTACGGCGTGCGCCGAAGGCACCAAGATCATTACGACGGTCAGTAAACAGACACTGACGGTTCTTGATTCGCCTCGGTTCACGTTCCGCTCCATTCAGCAAGTGCTAAGGGTCCGGCCTGGTATCGAACCATCTTAGCCGCCTCACAGTCAAGGCCGTTTACCATCGCATAGGCGCAATGGAAAAGGGGTCCGCTTTTAAATCATGGGAGCAATCCCGAGGACAGTATACAGCAATTGACAAGTAGCATAAGACGGATGCAAACTCTTCCTTCGTGCGGCCTGTCCGTCTACATGATCCTCTCTGAATTCACGGTGGGCTCGCCATGTTGTGCAATTGCGCAAGCGCGTACTACGCTTGACGGCGTGACCTCGGCAAGTCAGTCGTTTTTCCTGTTCGTCGTCGGTCTGGATATTTTTGACGCCGGGGCTTGTCCCGTGCTAATTTGCGCAAACCCACATTTGGCTCGGTGCTTCGACCTTAGCGCGGGTAGGAGAAAGGCTCAAACCATCGCTTTAGTCGGATGAAACAAAAACTCCGTGAAAGGCAACGAAACAAATGACAGTCACATCGAATCGCGAAGTCTTGCTTCTCAATAACACGGAAGTCGAAAAGTTGCTGACCATCAAGGATGTGATCCTTGCATTAGACGAGGCATATCTGGAGCTAGATCGGGGTCGTACTGCCAATCGTCCTCGAACCTTCACCTTCTCGCCGACAGACACGGGCCGCTTCGTTGCTAACACACACGAGGGCATTATCCGTAACCACGGGGTTTATGATATTCGCATTGTAACCCACAGCCGCCCTGATCCGACGATCGATCCAACCAAGGTGAATTACTTTCACGGCGCGCTTAACTGCTCGCTCGACCTCCTCTACGACATTAACGGGGGCGATCTGCTAGCGATCATCCATGATGGCTATCTCCAAAAGATGCGAGTGCAAGCCACGAATGCCATAGCGGCGCGTTACATGGCCAGGAAGAATACCAAAACCATGGCCCTGATCGGCTCGGGTTGGCAAGCCACGGCTGCTATTGAAGCCATGCGTTTCGTGCGTCCGATCGAGAAGGTCAACGTCTTTAGTCGTAATCCGGAGAACCGAGCCCGTTTTGTGAACCAAATGCGTCCTATCTACAAAGACATGGACATCCGTGCTTTCGACACGGCTGAGCAGGCCGTCAAAGGATCCGACATGGTGGTCGCCGCCACCACATCCAATGTTCCAGTTTGCCGAGGGGAATGGATCGAGAAGGGAATGCATCTTACGGGAATCTTACCTTACGAGTTCGATTTAGCGTGCTACAAGAAGGCGGACTATATCGTGATCTTCAATCGGCTCCACGGTCGAGATTATGCGCTGCGGCGTGGCCCCGAAGAGGAACCCTTGGACATACCGCCGCACGCGGAACTGATAAAAGACGCGCCGGAAATCGCCGACCTGGTTTCCGAAAAGGTGCCCGGCAGAGCCGGAGACGATCAGATCACGATCTTTGCCAACGGCGGCCACGGCTGGGGGCATGACGGAGGACCAGGTTACGGGATTCAATTCACTGCGATGGCCAAACTGATCTACGATCGGGCAAAAGAACGAGGCGTGGGGCGCAAGCTCCCACTCGAATGGTTTCAGCAAGATGTCAATTCATAGGGCGCCCAGGTAAAGGAGGGCTCCACCCCTGTGGAGGAAACTAAAGCAGCACTTTGCTGAGGCGGTTTCTCTAGCACTGATGGAGTTTACCATGAACGAAAGACCCGGCCACTGGACAAGCATCGCCCTTATCACGCTAGCGCTCTTGCTTATCTGCGGCGCGTCACCCGCCCAAGAACGGGTCTCGATTTCCTACAGTACCCTAGAAGCGCAAAATGCGAATTTTTTTATCGCCCAGGAAAGAAGGCTGTATCAAAAGTATAGTGTCGATGCGGACTCTATTTTTATTCCTAGCTCCACGACGGTCGTAACATCCATCATCGCCGGTGCCGTAAAGGTTGGTAACGGCACCGGTGGCACTATCGCCAACGCAGGGGTGGGCGGTGCAAACCTTATCGTTGTGGGCTGTTTTCTCAATACGCTTCCCTATGATTTGGTCGTTCAGGAGTCGATCAAAACGGCCGAGGGACTCAAAGGCAAACCTCTCGGGATCGCTCGTATCGGTAGTGCGTCAGATGTTGCGGCGCGCGTGCTGCTTCGGGCGCTCGGTCTAGAGCCGGATAAAGACGTGCCCATTATTCAAGTCGGCGGTTCGTCGGAGCGGGCCGCCGCGTTCCGGACCGGCAAGATCGCTGCGTTCACGACACCACCAGGCGTCATTCAACTGGTGAGGGGAATACCTCATCGGGTCCTTATCTCGACCGCCGACTTCCCCAAGACCTTTCCCTTTCCCTATGCTTGTCCCACCACAACCAAGAGCTTTCTTGCCGGCAACCGCGAGACCATCAGACGGATCATGATGGCGCTGATTGAGGCTACCCATTTTTTCAAAACGCGCAAAGACGAATCAAAAAAGATTCTTGCCAAATATGCCAGACAAGAGAACGAGAGCTATCTTGAAGCAGCGTACAATGGAAACGCTCCGATGTTTGAGCGTGTCCCATTGGTAAACCGAGTAGGAATGGAGGTCCAGATCAAAGAGGCGCTCGCGCGAAAACCCGGCGCAAGCATGAAAGTAGAAGATATCGTCGATGACAGTGTCGTCGTACAGCTCGAAAAAGACGGATTCATCGATCGAATTTTCAAGCAGTGATCGGACACCGACCTGCGCGGGGGCATTGAACCAGTGTCATTATCGGGATCAGGCTTTCTTTCATTGACAATTCTTACTTACCTCTGTTAGAGCGTCACCATGACGCGGCTTCCACGACTATTGGCTCCCGGAGTTCTCACATCATCGCACGGGGCAATCAAAGGCGGAAACCCTTTCGCGATGAGACAGCGACCAAACGTATTTGGCACGACCTCTTCGCTTGGAATTTGCTGGCGCCCTGTATTATGTGACGTCGCGAGGCGATCATCGGGAGAGGAGTTGTTTGGATGACGGCGAATGGCATCATCTCCAGCGAGTCGCCCCTGGCGGGTGCTTGATTTCCACCGGTTTTGAATGTTAACTAGCCCCATGAATTTATCTGATCTGACAATTAACCAACTCAAACGGGCTGCCGCGATTAAAGAACAAATCGAGGCTCTGAACAAAGAACTCCGCAGTATCCTCGGCGCGTCGGCCAAATCCGGAGCTGCGCCAAAGAAAAAGCGGACCATGAGCGCTTCGGTGAAAAGGAAGATTGCGGCTGCTCAAAAAGCAAGATGGGCGAACTTTCGACGAGCTAAATCAGCGACGCTTTCAGTCAAACCCGCCGCGGCGGCCAAGAAGAAGAGAATGAGTCCGGCAGCGAAGGCGAGGATGTCGGCCAAATTGACGGCTTACTGGGCGGCGAAAAAAGCCGGCAGGAAGTAATCGCGGGCAATTTCTGATTAAGTTAAATCGCCAAATCCCGGATGTCTGGGTTCCGCTCTTGTTCATAAAC
>JBGPIK010000266.1:0-9708 GCA_041484845.1 Binatia bacterium
CAGCCGATGGGAATCTCGGCTCTCATGAGACAGCTGCCGCCTGTCGGAAAACCAAGCTCGGGAGCGATCATCAAGGCAGCCTTGTAATCCTGCGGCGTCCGCACCCATTTAAGATCTTTCGAGCGCGCCACCCGTGCCGCCTCCTGCACTTTCTGTTCATTATTCTTCGACCGTTCTAACCAAGCCGAATAGAAATCGCTCATCTCGCCTCCCATGCAATATCGTTAATCTTATCATTCCTAACGAACCGCGTCTGGGTTGTCAAATTACCCCGGCGCCATGCTTGCCGGTTTGCGGTCGCACCGTGAAATTGCTACGTCTCTCTCCAGCGTACTTAAAGACGCGCGTTGCCGTGAAGAAGATCATCGTCACATTGATCGGCCTGCTTGCCATCATGGCCGGAGTCGCTCTCGTCCGCACGGCTCGCTTCACTTCGCGCCAGATCCAGGTTCTAGCCGCTGAAGCCATCACGTTGGATTCTGACAAGATGGCGGAACGGCTATCGCACGCGATTCAGCACAAGACGATTTCGGATCGCGTTCTTAATCCATCCGCGACCGCAGTATTCAAGCACTTTCATACGTTCCTCGAAAATTCTTTTCCCTTAATTCATGCTCATCTGGCGAAAGAAATAGTCGGTGAGAACAGTCTGCTTTTCACCTGGAAAGGACGAGATAATACACTAAAGCCAATTCTTCTCATGGGGCACATGGATGTCGTGCCGGTTGATCCCAAGACCGAGAACGACTGGAGCTATCCGCCCTTCTCCGGCCGCATCGCCGACGGTTATCTCTGGGGACGGGGAACGATGGACGATAAAGTAACCGTCCTCGGCATTCTTGAAGCCGCCGAATACTTGCTAGCGAGCGGATACAAGCCCCGCCGTACCCTGTATTTCGCCTTTGGCCATGACGAAGAGATCGGCGGGAGCAACGGCGCTGCTAAAATTGCGGCGCTATTGCAGGAGCGAAATATCGTCTTCGATTATGTGCTCGACGAAGGCGGTAACATACTCGATGGGATTATTCCCGGCACCACCGCGCCCGTAGCTTTGATCGGCATCGCGGAAAAAGGCTATGTAAGTTTGGAATTAACGGTTAAAACTCCCGGCGGGCATACTTCTACCCCGCCTGATCACACCGCGATCGGCATCCTGAGCAGCGCGATCGCTAAACTCGAACGTTCGCCTTTTCCTGCGCGCCTCAGCGCGCCGCTACGGCAAATGTTGGCCTTTATCGGACCGGAGATGCCGTGGCCAAATAAATTTGCCTTAGCGAACCTCTGGCTCTTCGAGCCTTTGATACGAAGACAGTTTGCGCAATCTCCGCTCACGAATGCCGCCATCCGTACCACCCTGGCGGCGACCGTTTTCTACTCCGGCGTCAGAGAAAACGTCTTGCCCGCCAGCGCCGCGGCGATCGTTAATCTGCGCATCCTGCCGGGTGAAACTGTCAACGGCGTGATCGAGCACGCGCGCCGGGTCATCGACAATGATCACGTGAAGATCTCCCCGCTCGAGACTGGCGTTGAACCGTCGGCGATCTCGGATCCGCAATCCGCGGGTTTTCAACAGCTGCACCGCGCCATCAAAGAGGCGGCGCCGGGAATCATCGTCGCTCCCGCGTTGCTGGTTGCCGCCACGGATTCGCGTCATTATGCGCCGCTGAGCCAAAACATTTTTCGTTTTTTGCCGATTACCCTGCGCCGGGAAGATCCGGGCCGCTTTCACGGTCTCAACGAAAGGATCTCGATTAGCGATTACGAGCGTTGCGTGCGCTTTTTTGTGCAATTGATGCGCGACAGCGATTCGTAGGAGGACCTCAGCTCTTAGCGCCGTAGAGCGATTTGATAAAACCGCTGTCTTCAAGCTCCTTGATAAACCGGTTGTCCATAAATTCCGCCGCCTTCACGTTGGGCGTTTGCGGATTACGCTGCCGAATAAAGTCCACCACCGCCTGCAATCCGCGTTCGCTGACATAGGGTGTTCGCGGAATGACGCGGCCGACAAAATAGTCATAGCTCGCGTTGAGAATGTCTTTGTCATCCGTGCGCATGTACTTGGTAAGAGTTTTGAGCGTGATCTCTCGGTGGGTCTGGCTGTAGTGAATGGCCGCGACGAACCCTTTCGTGAAGCGCCGCACCATTTCAGGGTTGTCCCGAATCAGGGTTTGCGTGGTAATCAGCGAGGCGGCTTCGTAGGGAATATTTGCCTGTGCCAAATCTAACAAGGTATTGAATCCCAGTCTTTGCGCTGCAACGTAACCCGCCACCGCGACAACCGTCGCATCGACGATCCCCTGGCTCACCGCCATGACCCGCTCCATGTCGCTGCCGATGCTAATGTAACTCACATCTTTTTCGCCAAGTCCCAATTTCTGCACGGCCACGCGGGCCGCAAGATCGGAGTCCGTCCCCGGACGGCTGACGGCGACTTTTTTCCCCTTCAAATCGTTCCCGGTTTTTATGTCTTTCTTCGCCACCAGATAAAACAATAATCCGGGAGTCGCCGTGGCTATAAGCATGGTGTCTACGCCGCCCAATTTGGCGAGAACCGATGAACTCGCGCCCAAACCGGCAAATTGAGCGTCCTTAGTCGCCAGAGCGTTAATCGCAATCGTGCTGCCGCGAAAGAAGACTACATCGACATCAAGACCATATTGACGATAAAGGCCCGCTTCGCGTCCGACCCAAAATGGCGTAAGATTACCGCCGCTGGAGCCAAATGCCAGTATGGCCCGGTCGAGCTTTTGTGCTGAAACAGTGACCGGCGTAAGCGCCAGTAGTATTGTAAGCCAGAACTTTAAATACCCTTCCATATCTTCCCTCCTGAAAAACACATTGTTCAACCTTAGATAGGTGCCGGCGCTTTGCGCTTGGCGGCAGTCGCAAGAAACATCGCGCCGATGAGTATCAAGACGACCGTGCCCATTTCTATGGCCATGGGCGCGCCCGTCCATTCAGCTAAAAAACCGGCTTGCATCCCTCCGAGCTCCCTTAGCCCACCGCCCGTGAGACCATAAAAGCCCAAGACCCGGCCGCGAAAAGACTCTTCAACCATCAACTGAATGGAAGTTTGCAGCAAGGTTTCAAACAAGGTGCTCAACGCGCCGACGATGACCAGGAGCGCAAAGGACAGCTGAACGTGACGGCTCGCCGCGAAGGCAAATAAGGCGATTGAAAAGCCCACCAGTATAGCGAAAATACGCCCGCCTCTGGCTTCCACTCGGCCTAGGGATGCCAAGCACAATGAACCGATGATCGTACCGAGTCCCGGGGCGGCAGCAAGGTAGCCGAGTCCCGCCGCACCCAATAGAAGAACCTCTTTCGCGAACACCGGCATGAGAGTGATATAAGATCTACCGAAAATGTTGAAGATCGCCGACACGACGAGCAACGTAGTGATCGCATGGTGTCTACGGACATAGCCTAGGGCATCGAACAAACTTTGCAGCACCGTCGTTTTGGTTTTGTCAAAACTCTGTGGCGGGATATGGATACGCAGCAATGCGGCGATGACCGCCAGATAACTTATTACATTAATATATAAGCAGCCGTCGATCCCGATCCAACCGACCGAGAGACCCACCAAGCTGGGACCAAGAAGCCCGGCGCCGTTCCAAGTGACTGCATTCAAGGCCAAAGCATTTACCAGATCCTCGCGCCTGACGAGTTGCGGCAGCAAAGCCTGACGCACCGGCTGTTCGAATGCCCACGTCGTTGACGTCATAGCGCCAAGCACGAAGATGTGCCACACCTGAATCGACTTTAGCGTAACGAGCACGGCCATGACCAAAGCGCTCAAGGCGGAAATGATTTGGATTCCCAGCATCACCTTGCGCCGATCAATGCGATCCGACATCAGACCGCCCAAAACAAAGAAGCAAAGCAGCAGCACCATGCGCAACGAACTGAAGAGGCCGAGGTAAAACGGCGACAAGGTCAACTCGTAGAGTAACCACCCCTGGGCGACGCTTTGCATCCACGATCCGACGTTGGACACGAAGTAGCTGGACCAAAACCAAAAATAATCCGGATAGCTAAGGGCGCGAAAGGCCCCGCCGTGACGCGAAAATTTCATCACCACAAAGAAGGCACAACTGCCGATCAGGGTCAACTGCCGGGGTTGCCTGATTGCGAATATCCTGGTTTACTTCCACGTGTAGGCGGTTAGCCCGGAATGAATTCCGCTCGAGTACCATTGAATAACCCCGCAGCAAGCTGCGGGGTATCAGAACTCGGCGATGGGATTTGTCTTAAAGGCGTCACCCCCGAACGTTTTTATCGGGGGTCCAGTTCCGAACCCGCCTGGATTCCCGTTTAAAACATACGGTAATGACGGACTTCGGATCGGCGACTTAACGCAGCAAGCTGCTGGGAATCCACCCATAGAGATTGAAGGGCAACCGCCGCCGTCTAGTCTTCGCGGAGATAGGACAAAAAAAGCCATGGGAATGGGACTGGCCCGTAATGGAACCTATTTTGGGGGGCATAGAAGAACATAAGCGTCACACAAGCTGTCAAAAAGTGTAGGAGGACGGTTCAGTGAAAAAATCTGTTTACGCGTTGGTGTTGGGTTTGCTCATAATTTTTGCCGCAGGAGGCGCTTATTCCCAAGAACATAGTATGCAAGGACCTGCGAAAAACCTAGAGGAAAGGCCAGGCATGCCTCAATCGGGCGGCGCTATGGGAGGTATGATGAGCCATGAGGGCACGGGGATGATGGGTCACGCAGGCATGCGAATGAGAGGCGGTGAGGGGCCGGGAATGATGATACGCAATCCCCACCTAGCGGGAATCATGATGCAAATGCGCGGCGAGATGATGCGCATTCACGGCGAAGCCATGATGAAACGGGGGGACGTGCTAAGGCGTTACGGCGAACGCCTCGAAAAGGAAGGCACTTCAAAGTAGACCCTTAAATAGCTGAAGCAGGCGCTGTTCGCTCTCAGGAAGCGCCGCGTCCGCGTGAGCGTGAGCGCGATCGGTAATCTTTCCGTGAAGACTTGCAAGTCGCTCCCGTAAAAACTAAAAAGCAGTTATGGAAGCGATACCGCCGGTACTTTGTAGCTGCAAAGTGGTCGAGGAGAGACTCCGTTTCTGTGCCTTGCACGAAAATGCGCAGCGACTGCTGGTCGCATGTGAATATGTCCGAAAGTTTCTCACCAACCTCACCGTTGCTAGGCAAGAAGATGCGAATTTAGTCCGGGAGCTCGTATTGCCTTACTTGGACAATGTGATTGCGGCCGCGAAAACGATCGAACCCTAGTTCAAGGTGGTCTATTCCTAATCCAAAGACCGCCGAGGCCTTCGCACGCGCCTTTCCGCAAAGCGGCGAGCGCATGTTGAAAAACACAGATTCGAAACACCGACAAGAGACCGATTCAAAGCATCTTCTTTAGGCTCGGCGCCGCTTTGAACCCCACAGTGCGGGTCGCATCGATATGAATAATCGCGCCTGTTTGCGGGTTTCTCACTTCCTTCGGCTTCCGTGCGCGCACGGAGAAAGTGCCGAATCTGGGCACTTCGAAGCGTTTATCTTCTCGCAGGCTTTTGGCCATATTGCGGAAAATGACATCCAGGACTTCGCCGGCTACTTTGTCGCTCACCTTTGCTGCGCTCGCCACTATTCTAACCAGTTCTGCCTTTGTCATAACCGCTTTGTCTCCTCGTCGACAGTTTCCGTCCCATTAAAAGGAGCCGACACAGAGTTACTAATATAAATCGATACCATTGTCACCAAAAAAACAATCCATGACGAGATTTCTGCAAACAAATTCTCCTTCACTACTGTCATGGCGAATTTTCAGAGTTGCACCATCTCTCTATTCTCATAACGGCGACTCATGCACTTAGCGAGCGGCCGCGTCACGACTCTTTGCTTTCGTGATCTTTCCTGGTAATTACGACGTGCGTAGTACACTGAATCCGCTGGCCGGCCAGAACGGATCCTCGTTAAGGCATCCGGGCTTTTATAATTGGAAACTGATTCGCACGGTCCAATGAAACAATCCGAACCGAAGAACGGTCTATGGGATTTGACCGGTTCCGTCCTGTCGAACGCAGCCCATCGCGGCAATATCCGGCTCGTGGGAATGGGCCTGTTGAGCACGGTCATGGACCTCGTGGGATGCGAAGTTCTACTCGCTGCCGGGGCCACCGTCGAAACTGCTCAAATCGCATCTTTTATCGTAGGGGCCATGTTGATTTTCGCTCTGAACCTTGGGGGATTTTTTTTGCAATCCGCTCAGTCAGCCAAGACCACGCCATCGACGCTCTACGGCACATGGTCGATGCTCTCCCTCCTCGTCCTGCTGCTGCGCAGCAGCGCCCAATTATTGCTCATAAGTAAATGGCACTGGCAGCCGCAAACGGCGATCCTTATCGCGGCTCTGTCCGGTGATGTTATCTTTTTCATCGGCTTTTTTCTGTTTGTGTTCTCTTACTCCGAAAGGAGCAATGCCGCTGTAGCCGATTGGCCGCTAGTCACGATCAGCATCGTAACCTACATTCTTATTCTTAAGGTAATCTTCATGGCCTACGTGAATCTGATCCCGGAGGAGGCCTACTACTGGAATTACGCGCAACATCTCGATTTCGGCTATCTCGACCATCCACCGATGGTCGCGTGGTTGATCTGGCTTTCCACATCCCTAATCGACAAATCCGAATTTTCAGTTCGTTTGCCGGCTTACCTTTGCTGGTTCATCGCTATGTCATTTATGGTCCGTCTGACTTTGAATCTTTTCGATCGGTCCGCCGCTTATCGCACGGCTCTGCTTCTGGCGGTGCTGCCGATTTATTTCGGCTTGGGCTTCTTCATGACTCCAGACGCGCCTCTGTTCGCTGCTTGGGCGGCTAGCCTTTATTTTCTAGAGCGTGCGCTACTCGCTCAGGACCGTCGAGCGTGGTGGGGGTTGGGGGTGTGTTTAGGGCTCGGCATGTTGTCGAAATACCCGATAGCTCTCCTGGGTGCAGGGATAGCGATCTTCCTCATTATCGACCGAAATTCCCGCGGTTGGTTGCTCAGGCGTGAACCTTATATAGCCGCCATCACGGCTGTGATTCTCTTCTCGCCGGTGTTGTTCTGGAATGTGCGCAACGATTGGATGTCTTTTGCCTTTCAGGGAACCGGCCGTTGGTCCGGCAGCCATCATTTCGCTCTTCACGTCTTATTCGCCTGGACTCTGTTGCTTCTGACGCCTACGGGCTTGCTGGGGGTCGTGCGGGTCTTTTGGCGTGACAGAACGGATGGAACAGCATTGCGTCGTCGGACAGAATCCGAAAAACGGCAATACCTCTGGGCAGTCACGTTCACGATCGCGCCGCTCTCCATCTTCGTGGTCTACAGCTTCCTCAATACGCCCAAGCTCAATTGGACCGCGCCCGTTTGGCTAGCGGCCATTCCGCTTTTAGCCGCCGACATGGCCCCCGGTTCAGTCAACGGCAAAGGCGTGTGGGCAAAGCTCAGCCAATGGCTGTGGATGCCAACGATCATTGCCCTTGTGTTCATTCTCAGTGGATCTTTTTATTATATCGCGCTCGGCTTGCCCGGCGCAGGCCCGATGTCGCCGGAACGTCTTTTTGGGGAATGGCGCGAACTGGCGGACAAGGTTGCCAAGATTCGGACGACAGTTGAAGCGACAAGCGGATCGAAACCGATCGTCGTCGGCATGGATAAGAATTTTATCTCAAGTGAGCTGAGTTTTTATAACTCGATCGACGATGACGCACCTTTTAATACCGGAGCCGGTCACCTTTTCGGCCAACGTGGCCTCATGTGGGCTTTCTGGTTTCCTAAATCGGCAGCGGTTGGTAAGGATTTGCTGATGATTGATTTTGATCGTAAGAGACTTATGGCCTCGTCCCTAACGCAATATTTTGCGTCGCTCAGCGACGTTTCCAGCGAAAGCTTAGAGAACAATGGTCGCGTCGTCGGATATTTCTACTGGCGTGTTGGTCATTCCTACCGCTACTGAGAACTATCTCCACCAACCCGAACGTTCACAGCGTGAATCAGATGGCCGTATTCTAAACCTTATCGTTTATGAACGAACAAGTAACTTCCGTTATGAAATGGATCATAAACACGTTTTTCCACCGGCGGGAAGATTTACCCATTACTCTTGGCCTGTTTTTCTTTTGTTTGTTCGTACTTTTCTACGGTCTTGGCGGTGCGGCGCTTTTCGAGCCTACTGAGGGTAGAAATGCCGAAATAGCAAGGGAAATTCTGCTGACCCATGACTGGGTCACTCCCCACGATAATTTTATTCCGGTTTTGGATAAACCCATCTTTTTCCACTGGTTGATCGCTATCGGCTACAAGCTCTTCGGCCTCTCCGAATGGTCGGCGCGACTGCCGTCCGCTCTCGCAGGCTTGGGTTCGGTGGCTCTGATTTATTTGCTCGCGCGTAAATTCCTCGGGCTTTGGGAAGCGCTATGGAGCGGTCTAATTTTGATTACCAGCCTACAGTTCTTCGCCCTATCTCGGATCGTCCTCTTTGATATGCCCCTGACTTTTTTCATTACGCTTTCACTCTACTGCTTTTACTGGGGCGCCAACTCTGATGCCAGGCTCAAAAAACGTATTTTTTATCTGGCGATGTATGCGGCAATGGGCGTCGCCGCGCTGATCAAGGGTCCGATCGGTGTTTTTCTTCCGGCAATGGTCATTGTGCCTTACATGGTTATTTTGAGAAAATGGTTCCTTCTACGTGAACTAGATCTCGTTCCGGGCTTGATTCTTTTTCTGATCATCGTCGCGCCCTGGTATGTTTGGGCAGAAATCAGAAACCCGGGCTATCTGCGTTATTTTCTTTGGGAAGAAAATTTTATCCGCTTCCTAACTCCGCATTTCGGGCGCAGTGAACGATCTTATTACTTTCTTGAGGTCTTAGCTGTCGGCTTTCTGCCATGGACATTCTTATTACCTTACCTCATCAAAGCCCAATGGAAGAGACCGATAAACGAGCCCATTCTCTTCCTTGTCCTGTGGACGGCTTTGCCATTTCTCTTTTTTTCCTTTTCGCACACCAAATTGTCCCATTATATTCTTCCTATCTATCCTCCTCTCGCCATCTTGGCGGGAGAGGCAGTAGCCCGCAGCTTTCAAAAAGGCTTAGAGAACAAGAGATGGCCCTTGTGGTTTCCGTCAGTCAATTTGTTTTTGCTGCTTGTGATGCTGGCCGTAGCCGTCTATCGGCCGGATCTCTTGCCTCAACCCCTGCAGGGAGCGATGCGTGAAGCTCTCCACGACGTTCCCGGAGTTTTCATCTTCGGCGCGATCGTCGGAATCATCTGGCTTGCTTTATCAACCCTGAAATCCATCGCGACAAGCGAAGGCTCATTGTATCTTTATTGCTGCGCCGGCTTCGCGCTTTATTTTTGCATCACTCATTCAATTGTCGCGCCGATCGCGCTTGCTTCTTCGTCCAAGATCCTGGCGCAAAAATCCGCTTCGTTGATCAAAGCCGAAGATCAACTCGTCATTTACAACAACTTTCGTTCGAGCCTGCCTTATTATCTGAATCTCGAACGACCCCTGTGGGTTGTTTGGTCGGGACGCGGGGATAACATTATGGAAAGCTATTATATTGTGGAAAAACAGCCCCAACCCGCCGCTCACTATGGCAAGGCCCTCATCACTTTCGAGGAATTCGCCGAGCTAAGGAAAACGACCAAGAGAAATCTGTTAGTTTTCGTGAAAAAGAA